>JAWWAE010000115.1:0-7502 GCA_033721835.1 Halofilum sp. (in: g-proteobacteria)
CATCACCCGCGCACAGCGCAGCCTGGCCCTGACCTACGCCGAGAAGCGGCGCCGCTGGGGCGAGGAGATCGACTGCGAGCCGAGCCGCTTCCTGGCCGAGCTGCCGGAGGCCGACGTCGTCTGGGAGGGCACCCGCGCCCCGACCGACCCCGAGTCCCGCCGCGCCACCGGCCGCGAACAGATGGACAACCTGCGCGCGCTGCTGGGTCTCTCGAATGGATGAACGAGGAACCGCGAATGAACGCGAATGGACGCGAATGGTGGCGTGTCAGGGCAGACACCGCGTCAGAGCTTCGCTGACGGACTCAGACTGGCCGTTACGCGGGTGAATAACCACGAAATGGACACAAAATGAACGCAAAATGGTCCCTCGTTACCGCAGATCGATGAACGAGGTCCGATGCCTATTTGGTGTCCATTTTGTGTTCATTTTGTGGTTGTCCTGAAACAGTCCTCATTGCCTCGACTCGGCCCCAGCGCAGCTCCGATACGCACCACGCCCTGACGCGCAGAATTCGCGTCCATTCGCGTTCATTCGCGGTTCCTGCAGGTTTCAAACGGTCTGCAGGTGGTAGTCCTCGATCAGGCGGCCGAGGGCGTCGTGGGGGCCGGAGACCAGCTGCAGCTCGCGGAAGCCGGTGCGGTGGAAGGCGGGGTTCATCGCCGGCTTGGTCCACGCGGCCGTGGCCTCGAGCTCGAGCGCCTCGTAGCCGTCGACCTCGACCGGCAGCGGCAGCCGCATCCGGTAGCGGCCCTCGACCTTGTGCGCGGTCTCGGAAGCGAGCATCAGGCCGTCGGTCGAGATGTCGACCAGCACCCCCATCGGTTCACCGGTGCGCACGTCGATCAACTCCAGATTCAGCACCAACTGGTAGCGATCGCCTGCGCGCCGTTCTGCCTCGCCTCCCTCGTTCATCAGGCAACTCCCCGTGATCCGCGACCGGGTCCGCGGCTGCGGCCCGCTGCCGGATCGCTCAGTCCTCGGTATCGCGCAGATCGAACTCGTCCATCAGGCCCTTGAGCACGCGGAAGTCGTCGTCGTCGAGCTCGAGGTCACGGAAGCCGCTGTCATAGAACACCGGGCTCGCGTCATTGCCCGACCAGGCGACGGTGGCGCTGAACTCGATCCGGTCGCTGCCGGTCAGGGCCGGCGGCAGGCGCATGAACAGGTTGAAACGGCGTCCCAGCGTCAGCCGCCGCTCGCCGGTCACCATCAGGCCGTCCGGCGACACGTCCGCCAGCGTGCCCAGCTCCTGCCCGGAGTCCGCATCGTAGACCCGCAGGTGGAACATCAGATGCCGCCGCTGGTAATCCCGCCGTTCCTGCATGCCTGATCTCCCCCGTGCCTGCAGGGCGGCCGTGCCCGCCCCGGTGCCGCGCATGCCGTGCAAGGCGCATGCCGTTCGGGCCCGCATAAGGTAACGCATTCGCGCTCAGGCGGCAGCCGCGTCGCGCAGCAGCGTCAGCATCGCCGCCGCCTTGTCGAAGGTCTCCTGGTACTCCGCCTCGGCCTCGGAGTCGATGACCACCCCGCCGCCCGCCCAGAAGCGGGCGATACCCTCGGAGTGCACCAGCGTGCGGATGGCGATGCTGGTGTCCATGCCGCCGTCGAAGCCGATGTAGCCGATGGCGCCGCAGTAGACCCCACGGCGGTGCGGCTCCAGCTCCTCGATGATCTCCATCGCCCGGATCGTGGGCGCGCCCGTGATCGAGCCGCCGGGAAAGGCGGCGCGCAGCAGGTCGACCGCGTGCTGGTCGCGGTCGAGCCGCCCGGTGACGGTGCTGACCAGGTGATGCACGGTGGGGAAGCTCTCGACCTCGAACAGCCGCGGCACGCGCACGCTGCCCGGGCGGCAGACGTGCCCGAGGTCGTTGCGCAGCAGGTCGACGATCATCACGTTCTCCGCCCGGTCCTTCTCGCTCGCCGCGAGTGCGCGCGCCAGCGCGCGGTCCTGGCCCGGGTCGGCCGCACGCGGCCGGGTGCCCTTGATCGGGCGGGTCTCGACGCGGCCGTCCGGCCCCACCTGCAGGAAGCGCTCCGGCGAGACCGACAGCACCCGCGCGCCGGGCGTGTGCAGGAAGGCCCCGAACGGGGCCGGATTGATCGCGCGCAGGCGCCGGTAGGCGGACCACAGGTCGCCACTGACGGCGACCGCGAAGCGTTGCGCCAGGTTGACCTGGTAGCAGTCGCCGGCGCGCAGGTAGGCCTGCACGCGCTCGAAGGCGGCGAGGTAGCCCGCCGCGTCCAGGTTCGCCTCGGCGTCGCCGGTCACCCGGAACGGCGGTCGCCCGGCCGGCGGCGGGACGCTCGAGAAACGCGCGCACAGCTCGTCCCAGCGCTCGCGCGTGCGCGGGTCGCGGCCGGCGCCGACCAGCACGCTGCGCCGCGCCTCGTGGTCGACGACCAGGGCCCAGTCGTAGATCCCGAGCGCCATCTCCGGCAGGCGCTCGGCATCGACGGCACGCGCCGGCAGCGACTCCAGGCGCCGGGCCAGGTCGTAGGCGAAGTAGCCGAGGGCGCCGCCGGCGAAGGGCAGGCCGGCGGGCGCCGGCTTGGCCGCGCCGAGCTCGGCCCGCAGCAGCGCGAACGGGTC
Source organism: Halofilum sp. (in: g-proteobacteria) (assembly GCA_033721835.1). Lineage (GTDB taxonomy): Bacteria > Pseudomonadota > Gammaproteobacteria > XJ16 > Halofilaceae > Halofilum. The sequence continues at coordinate 2,595 of JAWWAE010000115.1, forward strand.
CGTGTTCGAGGTCTCGGCGCCGCCGCGACGCTCGATCCGGGTCTCGGCGCCGCGCGTCGTCAGGGTCGCCGTCGGGTCGGCCACGATCAGGTCGTGGCGCCCGCGCACGGCGCCGTGGGCGCCGCTGTCGAGCAGCATGCTCCAGGGCTCGTCGACCACGGACTCGAACAGCAGCGCGCTGTCCGCGTGGTACGGCAGCTCGGCGATCAGGTGGTCGGAGTCCATCGCGGGCGCACAGCCGGTCGCGGGGTCCGCGATGCTACCAGACCCGGCCGCGGTTACTGTGCCTCCGACTCGATGATGTGCTGGTACTCGCGGATCCGCTGCACGTAGCGGACCGGCTCGGTGCCGCGGGCATAGCCGTACCGCAGGTCCTCGTAGAAGTCCGGGTCGGACAGCTTCGGCAGCACCACCTGCAGGTCGTTCCAGCGGTCGGGATTCAGGCCGAGGTCCTCGGCCAGGCCGCGCGCGTCCTGCAGGTGGCCCCAGCCCACGTTGTAGGCGGCCAGTGCCAGCCAGGTCCGGTCCGGCTCCTCGATCGAATCCGGCAGGCGGTTGCGCATGCGGGCGAGGTAGCGGGCACCCCCGTGGATACTCTGGACCGGGTCGAGACGGTTCTTCACCCCCACCTCGCGGGCCGTGATCCGGGTCAGCATCATGATGCCGCGGACGCCGGTCGGGCTGCGCGCGTTCGGGTTCCAGTGCGACTCCTGGTAACCCTGCGCGGCCAGCAGGATCGGGTCCAGGCCGTACTTGCGCGCCGCGGCGTAGAACGGTTCACGGAAGCGCGGGAAGCGCTGGTCGATGCGCCGGATCAGGGTGCGGGTGTCGACATAGTCGAACACCTCGAAGAAGCCGTAGTGCGCCTCTTCCCACAGCGCCAACTTGTCCGCCTCCTCGAAGGCCTCGAGCCAGTCCTCGATCGCCCCGGCTAGGTCCGCACGCTGCCAGGGCAGCGCCCAGCCGAGCTGCTGTTCGCGGGTCAGGTTGAACGGCGCGGTCAGCTCCGGATAGTAGCGCCGGTTGATATCGACGATGGTGGAGTCGGCGACCGTGCAGTCGAGCCGCTCGTGCCAGACGTCGGCCAGCAGCTGCTCGGTCGTCTTGTCGTAGGTCTCGCGCCACTCGAGCTCGGGGTGCTCGCCCGCCTGCAACTCCTTCAGGCGCTCGACGTAGCTGCTCGAGGCGATCACCTCGAGCTCGAGCCCGACCAGCTCTGCCACCGATTCCGGGGTGCTGCCGCCGCGCCGGCACACCACCTGTTGCGTCACCTGCTGGTACGGCGGCCCGAACCGGAAGCGTTCGTGGCGGGCGTCGGTGATGGTCAGGCCGGCGGCCGCGAGGTCGCCCTCCCCCGCCTGCAACGCCAGCAGGATGGCATTCACCGTCGGCAGCAGCTTGAACTCGACCTCGACGCCGAGCGACTCGGCGAAGGCGGTGACCAGGTCATATTCCGGGCCCGCGGGCTCACCATGGCGGTCGATGTAATAGGTGGTGGGCGCGTTGCGGGTGAGCACCGTCAGTGTGCCGTCGGCCAGGATCTGCTCCAGGCTTCGCGTCTCGACCTGCTTCGGGTTCTCGGCCTGGAAGTCACAACCGGCGGCGAACAACAGCGCGATCGCGGCCAGGGTGCGTGCAGGCGCGCGGCGGGCATCGGGCATGGGAACGCTCCGTCGGACGGGGTTGCCCGGGGTCGCGCGTCGCGGCCGCGGCGCGCGGTTCCAGGGACTCGGTTTCACTGCCGGTGTGGGAACTCGGCCTCGAGCAGGGCGGCGAACGCCGCCGCCAGCGCATCGGTCGGCCGCCCCGCCGCCGGGTCGTTCTTCAGCTCCGGCGGCAGCACGGAGGGATCGAAGTAGCGCACGCCGACCAGCGCGTACTGCGGGTTGGCTGCACCGGTGTCGCGCCACAGCCGGTACAGCCGCAGGTAGCCCTCGGCGATGCTGCGGCGGTCGGCGGCCGTGAGCGAGCGCGGCTCGCCCTCGAGCGTGGGCAGCCACAGGACCTGGTCGATCTCGATCCGGTCGGGGTTGGCCAGCTCGCCGTTGTGGTTCCAGATGTGCGGCCAGTAGTAGGGATTGACGTAATGCGCGTCCGACAGGTCCCACAGGGTGTCACCCGGTCGCACCGAGTAGCTGCGGCCGTCGAACCACGGTGTGGAGGCCTCGGCCGCCGGCCCGGTCGTGGCCGGCTGCGCGGTCTCGGCCGTGGTCTCCGGCGCCACCTGCGCGGTGGTCGTGCCGGCCGGCTCCACGCCCGCCTCCTCCGCAATGACGGCGTCGGCGACCGCATCGGCCGCGGATTCGTCGCCCGTACCGGTGGCCGGCTGCCCGCTCGTGGCGCTTGCCCGCTCCGTGGCCGCCTCGGCGGTCTCCGCGCCGGCGCTGCTCGCCGCCGTGTCGGTCGCTGCCGCGCTCTCGCCGGTACCGGCCGTATCGGCGGTCTCCGTGGAGTCCGCGGTCTCGGCAGTCTCGGTAGTCTCGGTAGTCTCGGCGGTCTCGGTCGTCCCCGCCGTCGCGGCGGCCCCGGCCCCCGCGGTCGTCGCCGCGTCCTCGTCCGGCGCGGCCGTTGCCGCCGACTCGGTCGCCGAGCCCGCTGCCCCCGCGTCGCCGGCGTCATCGGTCACGACCGTGTCGGTGCGCTCGGTGGTGACGCCGCTGTCGGCCACCGGCGCCGCCGGTTCCTCCGCCCGCGGCCAGAACCACCACAGCAGGGCCGCGATCAGCAACAGGAGCAGCACCAGCAGCGGCCCGCGCGAGTCGCGGCGTTCCTCTCGCGCCTCGGTCTCGCCCGGGGGCGGCACGCGGCCCGCTTCGACGTCGTCGTCGATCGCGGCCCGGTCCGTGCGCCCCGCGCCCGCCGGCGCGACCCAGTCCTGGCTGGAGTGGGCATCGGGCCGCGGTTCGTCCGGCAGCGCGCCGGCGGCAGCGGCCCGCGCGCCCGGACCGCCGAGGACCGCCTCGCGCGACCCCTCCGGGCTCTCGGGGGCGGTCTCCGCGACCTCGCTCGCGGGCCGGGTCGGACCCTCGCGGGTGGCCGGGCGGGTGCCGCGTCCCGCCCGGTCGTCGGGCTCGGCATCCCAGGGTGGCGCCTCGTCGGGCAGCCCACCTGCGGGGCGCCCCGCTGCGGCACCGTCGGCCAGCGCCGACTCGCGCAGCCCGGCGGGCTCGGGCGGCGACAGCGTCGGGGGGCCGCCGGGGCTGTCCTCACGCAAGGGCGCGTCGGCGTCGAACCCGTCGTCCCGGTCGGCACGCTCGTCCGGTTCCGGCGGCAACCCGCCGGCGGCCTGGCCGCCGCCGGCACGGCCCGTCAGCCCGGCCTCGCGCGAGGCGCCGGCGTCGAGCTCGACCCCGGCCTCCTCCGGGGCCGACACCACCGGGGCAGGTCCCTCGAGGGTGCGCGGCACGGTGCCGGGCCGGTCGGGCTCCTGTGCATCCGGCGGCAGGTCGTCGGCCGGCAGCGCGCCGGCCGCCGGCGACTCGACCCGGGCGCTGGCCCCCAGCGCCGCCTCGCGCGACGGCGCCCCGCTGGTCGCGTCCGCCTCGTTGGCCGCGCCCGCCGCAGGCTCCGATTCCACCGGGCGGGGGACCTCGGCGTCGCCGTTGCGCTCGCCCAGGGGTACGCGGCCCGCGCTCGGCGTGTCGGCCATGGCGCCGCCGAGGTTGGCCTCGCGCGAGCCGCTGACCGGGCTGCCCAGGGCCGGGCCCGGTCCGGCCGCGCGCGCGACCGAGCCGGCCATGGATGCCGCCGCGATCCGGTCGGGAAAGTAGTGACGCCGGGTCGCGGTGCCGCCGGCCGGCAGCGCGCCCGCCGCCGGCGCATCGCCCATCACGCCGCCGAGCACGGCCTCGCGCGAGGCGTGCGGCTCGGCCAGCGGCACCGCCGTGGCGCCGCTCGGCTCGACCCGCTCGCGCAACGCCTTGGCCGGACGGAACAGCACCCGGTTGCGGGCGGGGATCTGGATGGTCTCGCCGGTCTGCGGATTGATGCCCTTGTGCGCCCGGGTCGGGCGCAGATGGAAGGTGCCGAAGCCGTGGATGCGGACCTGGCCCTCGCGGATCAGGCCCTCGCGGACGATGGCGATCAGCTCGCGTGCCAGTTGCCGCAGGCGCTGCGCACGCGGGCGGTCCTCGCCGGCGATCTCGTCTGACAGCTGGCCGTGGAACAGGCGCCGCTTCACGCCGGCGGCTCCGCGACCTGGACGGCGTCCCGCAGGCCCTCGCTGGCACGGAAGGTGACCTGCCGCCGGGCCGGGATCTCCAGCGCCTCGCCGTCGGTCGGGCGGTGACCGCGGCGCGCCGCCACCTCGCGGGTGGAGAAGGTACCCAGCCCGCGCAGCACGACGCTGTCGCCGATCGCCAGGTGGTGGCTGATCGCCTCGATCTGGGCCTCCAGCAACCGCTTCGCCTCGGCCTTGCTGGTGCCCATGCGCTGCGCGAGCTGCGCGATGATCTCGCTCTTGGTCATGCCCCGGGTGCCGCCGCACACGGCTGGTTCGGGCTTGCGATCAGTATAGCGAACTGCCGCCCGCCGCGTGCAGCGCCCACCACGGCGCCCGCTCAGATCCAGCCGCGCAAGCGGTAGTAGAGGGTCCCCACGTATTCGTGCCAGGCGCGGTTCGAGAGCGCGAAGGCCCAGGGATACGGCAGCCAGGACCAGCTGCCGCTGCGAGCAACCGCGACCACCTCGTGGTCGGTGGGCGCCGGCCAGGCCTGGACGTTGAGTGCCTGGAAGGTCGCCAGCGCCCTTGGCATGTGCAGCGCGGAGGTGACCAGCAGCACATCCTCCAGCCCGCGCCGTTCCAGTTCCGCGCTCACGGCCAGCGCGTCGTCGCGGGTCGAGCGCGAGCCGCCGCGGGTCGCGACGGCCGCGCGCGGCACGCCCAGCTGCTGCAGCAGCTCGCGCGTC
>JAWWAE010000116.1:0-7487 GCA_033721835.1 Halofilum sp. (in: g-proteobacteria)
GACCGGGGGCAACCGAGGCGCCGCGCCGGTGGATCGATCGGTACAGCGATCAGCTGCACCGGACTCGCCTCCTGCACGCATATCGGCGCGCCATTGTCGATCGTTTCGACCCGCTGAGCGCGCAGCAGCGCGCCCGATCGACGGTGCGTGTGCCACCACACTGCCAGGTGGCTGTCGCCGCGCACGAGTGGTTGGTCGCATCAACGTGGGCGTTATAATGCGCACCATGGAGTGTCGCATCTCCGACGGGAGGACACTGCCGGACAACAGCACCGGATCGTGGTGACTCCGCGCGATTCGACGGCTATTGACGGCTGTTCGCCTCTCTCCTATTGCCCATATGAGAATCTGAACCGGGTCACGGAAATACCACAACGGCAGGCGGAGGCTGACACGGACGTATTGAATGGCCGTGGTGTGTTTGCAATGCAGGACAGACGCGATTGACAAGGTCTCCGCGAGGGAGTTCCCGACACCTGCACAGAGGGAGCGCACATGACGAACGGGATCCTGACGGCAACCGGCCTGGCATTCATGCCGCACGGGCATTGCTACCTCTGGCAGCCGGCCCTGCTTTGGACCCACGTGGGCGCCGATGTCGTGATCGCCCTGGCCTACTTCTCGATTCCCGCGGCCCTGGTCTATTTCACGCTCAAGCGCAAGGACACCGGTTTCAACTGGATCTTCATGATGTTTGCCGGATTCATCCTGTTCTGCGGCCTGACTCACCTGACCGAGGCGGTGACCACCTGGAACCCGATCTACTACACCCAGGCCGGCGTCAAGATCGCCACGGCGACCATCTCGGCGTTCACGGCCGGCGCTGTGTGGTATCTCATGCCGAGGGCACTGGCCGTTCCGAGCGCCGATGAACTGCACGCTGCCAATCGACAGCTCGAACGCGAGAATGCCGAACGCCGCCGGGCCGAGGCACAGGTGCGAGAGGTCAACGAGCACCTCGAGGAACGCGTGAAGGAACGTACCGAGGAGCTGGCGCAATTCGTGTACGCGGTTTCGCATGACCTGCAGGAGCCTCTGCGCCACCTGCGCACCTACAGTGAATTCCTCAGGGAGGATCTGGACGTCGAGCTGCCCGAGCGGGCAGAACAGGATCTCGCCTACATCGAACAGGCCGGGCAAAGGCTGCGCAACATGGTGGATGGCATGCATGCCCTTTCACACGTGGGTCGCCAGGACATGCAGCGCAGCGATTTCGACATCGCGGACTGCATCGAGGACGCGTTACAGAACCTCATGGGAAGAATCGAGACAACGGGCGCGAGGATCACACCCCCGCCCTCATCCCATGTCAATGCCGATCGCCGCATGCTGATGACCGTGTACCAGAATCTCGTAAGCAACGCCCTCAAGTACAGCGACGGGAAGCCTGTAGTCGAGTTCACGGTCGAAGAAATTGATGGGGCAACCGTTTTCGGGGTCAAGGACCAGGGGATCGGGGTGGATCCCGACTACCAGCAAGACATCATGCAACCATTCACGCGACTGCACACGGCGGACAGCGGCGGCGGTTCGGGTATCGGCCTGTCCATCTGCCGCCGGGTCGTGGAAAGACACGGCGGCCGGATCTGGGTAGAGAACAACCCGGACGGAGGCGCGCACTTCCGGTTCACGCTGCGTTAGACAAAGGGAGACCGCGGTGATCGAGACACGCAACTACAGCTTCCACGCAGTGGAGTTCGAGAACCACCATGTGGATGCGGAATTCAGCGAGCGGATGGCCGAGTCCCTCGATCGGATCGCCCGGCTTCCAAACGTCTGGTGCCAGGGCGCGACCAACGATCCGCACGATGCCCGCGATATCGGCGATATTGACAGTCAGGGTGCCGCATCGCGGCGCCGCACTCCGGACCCCGGTGGTGCCCAGGGAGCGGCCCGAGTGCTGATCGTGGACGATTCAGCCCCGGATGCCGCCATGATGACTCGCTATCTCGAATCGATCGACGACATCGCAATCACCTCCGCATCAGACACGCGGAGAGCTCAAGAGCTGTTACGCAACGAGCGATTCGACGTGATCCTGCTCGACTACCGGATGCCGGGGCTCACGGGCCTTAATCTCCTGGAGGTGATCCGTCGCCGGGATCCGGACGTCGGCGTCATCATGGTGACGGCCTTCAGCGACGAGAAAGTGACGCTCAAGGCCATTCGACGCCGGGTCGACGATTACCTGCGCAAGGAAGACCTGACCCGGGAGATTTTGACGGAGGCCGTCGAAAGCCTGCTGCCCCTGGTACGCAGGCGGCGGAGCGCCACCATCGACTTCATCACCGGCCTGTTTTGCGGCCGCGCATTGACTGAGCGGATCATGGACGTCGTGGACCGACTGGAGTCCAGAGGCGAGGATTTCAGCCTGTTGCTGGTGGACTTGGTGCAGTTCTCGCAAGTCAACGAACGGTTTGGACGTGCCACCGGAGACCGGGTGCTGCGGCGTATCGGACGCGTCCTGCAGGATGCCCTGCGTCCCGGCGATTCCGCAGCACGAGACCGGGCCGACGAGTTCTGGATCATTGCGCCCGGTACCGATGCGAACGATGCACTGGCACTGGCACAACGGCTGCGTGAATCCATTCGCGCTCTGGAGTTCGATTACGGGGACGGTGCCTTCACCGTCGACTGCGTGATCGGCGGGGCGCATTTCAAGGACCGTTGCCCGGACACCGTCGAGGCGACTATCGAGTACACCCACGAGGCGTTGCAGCGCGCCCGGACTGCGAGCACGGCCTCGATCGAGGTGGTTCGATACTAGACAGTCACGCCGGCGAGAGGGCGAGACGGGCACGGAATGCCGCTCAGATCGAACTCTGCGCGGCCGTCACCACCCTCATGAGCGACAACGCCGAATTCCGCGATCAGAGCCAGCGGCTGCGGCTGGCGGCGGACGCACGCGCCGAGAGCGAATACGACCTGTTCGTCTCCGCCTGGAAGGCCTGGCACGGGACCGACCCGCCACCGGCACGGATCGACGCCGACTTCGGCGCCTACCTGCGGGAGGAGGCCATCCCCGGGTACGTGCGCCACTTCGTCCGCCAGTGCCTCGAGGCCCGCCCCGACCTGCTCCGGCGCCACGCCGAGGACCAGCGCGCCGTCCGCCGCGCCCGGCTGCTCTCGCTGGCGCTGATCGTGCTCGCCGTGTTCATCGCGGTGCTCGTGGCACCGATGCTGTAGGCCCGACCGGGCCGGTGCGCACCGTTCCGCGAACCGGCCTCATCGAACGCAGCGGGGTTGCGGGACCCGGCCCCGTCGTCGTTGATGGCTGTCGCGATTGTTGACCTCCATCAACGAGGCCGCGGGGGGCATGGCCATAATGCAGTAATCGTCGCTGCTGGACCGACCCGATCGAGTCGGCATGAATACGACTGTCCCGCGCACCGGCAACGATGCGGACGCCGACCCGGACGAGTGGCATGCCGCCTCCGCCGACGCCGTGCTCGAGTCCCTCGGCACCGACCGCGAGGGGCTGTCCGGCGAGGCGGCGCGCGAGCGGCTCGAGCAGTACGGCCCCAACCGGCTGCCACCGCCGGCGCGGCGCGGCGCGCTGCGCCGCCTTCTGGCCCAGTTGCACAACGTCCTGATCTACGTGCTGCTCGGCGCCGCCGCGCTGACCGCGGCGCTCGCGCACTGGGTGGACACCGGCGTGATCCTCGGCGTGGTCGTCGTCAACGCCCTGATCGGCTTCCTCCAGGAGGGCAAGGCCGAGCACGCGCTGCAGGCGATCCGCGGCATGCTGTCTCCGGCCGCCACCGTGTTGCGCGACGGGGAGCGCGCGAGCGTCGATGCCGAGACGCTGGTGCCGGGCGACGTCGTGCTGCTGGAATCGGGTGACCGCGTGCCGGCCGACCTGCGCCTGCTGGAGGTCAAGGGGCTGCGCATCGACGAGGCCGTGCTGACCGGCGAATCGGTACCGATCGACAAGGCGGTCGAACCGGTCGCGGCCACGGCCGCGCTGGGCGACCGCTTCGACATGGCCTGGTCGGGCACCCTGGTCACCGCCGGGCGCGGCCGCGGCGTCGTGACCGCGACCGCCGACCGCACCGAGATCGGGCGCATCAGCTCGATGCTCACGCGCGTCACCACCCTGACCACGCCGCTGCTGCGCCAGTTCGAGCGCTTCGGCCGCTGGCTCACCGGCGGCATCCTGGCGCTCGCCGGCGGCACCTTCGCGTTCGGCATCCTCGTGCGCGGCTTCCCCTACACCGACATGTTCCTGGCGGCGGTGGGGCTGGCCGTCGCCGCGATCCCCGAGGGGCTGCCGGCGATCATGACCATCACGCTCGCCATCGGCGTGCAGCGCATGGCGCGGCGCAATGCGATCATCCGCCGCCTGCCCGCGGTGGAGACGCTTGGCTCGGTCACCGTGATCTGCACCGACAAGACCGGCACGCTGACCCGCAACGAGATGATGGTGCAGAGCGTTGCCACCAGCCGCTCCTACTACGAGGTCACGGGTTCGGGTTATCGGCCACGCGGCGATTTCCTGCTCGACGGTCATCGCGTCGACCCCGCCGGGCGCCCGCTGCTGGCCGACCTGCTGCGCGCCGCCCTGCTTTGCTCGGACGCGACGGTGAGCGACGTCGACGGCGTCTGGCGGGTGCAGGGCGATCCGACCGAGGGTGCGCTGGTCGCGCTCGCGATGAAGGCGAAGCTCGATCCGGCGGCCGAGAGCCGGGCGTTGCCGCGCACGGACGTGATCCCCTTCGAATCCGAGCACCGTTTCATGGCCAGCCTCCACCATGGCGACGACGGCAGCGGCAGCCTGTTCGTCAAGGGCGCGCCGGAGCGCTTGCTCGACATGTGCAGCGAGCAGGAGAGTGAGCGCGGCACGGAGCCGCTCGACCGGGACTACTGGGAGCGGCGCGTCGAGGAGATCAGCGCGTGCGGCCAGCGCGTGATCGCGCTGGCAGCCCGCTCCACGGGGCCCGACCATCGCCGGCTGACCCTGGGCGACGTGGCCGACGGCCTGGTGTTCATGGGCTTGTTCGGGCTCGCCGACCCGCCGCGCGAGGAGGCGATCCAGGCGATCGAGCGCTGCCAGGCCGCCGGCATCCGCGTGAAGATGGTGACCGGCGACCACGTCAGCACGGCGACCGCGATCGGCCGCCTCGTCGGCATCGCCGAGGACGGCGACAGCATCACTGGCCAGGAGCTCGAGCAGCTCGACGGTGCGGCGCTGGCCGAGCGGATCGACCGCACCAGCGTGTTCGCCCGCACCAGCCCGGCGCACAAGCTGCGCCTGGTCGAGGCGTTGCAGAGCCGGGGCCAGGTGGTTTCGATGACCGGCGATGGCGTCAACGACGCCCCCGCGCTCAAGCGCGCCGACGTCGGCGTGGCGATGGGCCGGAAGGGCACCGAGGTGGCGCGCGAGGCGGCCGAGATGGTGCTTGCCGACGACAACTTCGCCTCGATCGCGAGCGCCGTCGAGGAAGGCCGCATCGTCTACGACAACCTGAAGAAGGCCATCATCTTCATCCTGCCCACCAACGGCGGCGAGGCCTTCACCCTGATCGCCGCCATCGTCCTCGGCTTCGCCCTGCCGATCACGCCGGTGCAGATCCTCTGGATCAACATGGTGACCGCCGTGACGCTCGCGCTCGCGCTCGCCTTCGAGCCGGCCGAGCGCGGCGTGATGACGCGCCCGCCGCGCAGGTCCGACGAGCCGCTGCTGTCCGCCTACCTGCTGTGGCGCACCGTGTTCGTCTCGTTGCTGCTGGTCGCCGGCACCATCGGCCTGTTCGTGCTGGAGCGCAGCGCCGGAGCCGGGATCGAGGCGGCCCGGACCGTGGCGGTGAACGCGCTGGTGATTTTCGAGGTCGTCTACCTGGTGAACTGCCGCCTGCTGTACGACAGCGCGTTCAGCCGTCGCCTGCTGCGCGGGGCGAGCTACTCGCTCGGCGCGATCGGGCTCGTGGTCCTGCTGCAGTTGCTGCTGACCTACACGGCGCCGCTGCAGTTCCTGTTCGACACGCGCGCGATCGGCCCGAACGAGTGGCTGCGGATCCTCGCCGTGGCCGGGTTGGTGTTCCTGCTGGTGGAGCTCGAGAAGGTGGTGGTGCGGCACCTGCGCACGGACGCAGCGTCCTGAGCGGGCCCGTCGATCCCGGCCGCTGCATTCCGGCGGCGCGCCCACCGCTCGCGCGATGCCCCGCCCCGGCGCCGGTCCGCCCGCACCCGGACCGATGTCACGCGCTGTCCTCGGCGGGTCAGAGGGCGGCGCCGATCTCGCGCATGCGCCGGCGGGTGCGTTCGTCCGGCAGCCGGCCGCTGCCCGCGCCCATGTTGTCCACCAGGTGCTTCGGATTGCTCGTGGCCGGGATGACGCAGGTCACCGCCGGGTGGGCCAGGATGTACTTGAGGGAGAACTGCGCCCAGCTCTCGCAGTCGAACTCGGCCGCCCAGGCGGGCAGTGATCGGCCCCGCACGGCCCGGAACAGGGCGCCGTTCTCGAACGGCCGGTTCACCATCACGGCCATGCCGCGATCGGCAGCGAGCGGCAGCAGGCGCTGCTCGGCCTGCGGTTCGGTGAACGAGTAGTTGAGTTGCACGAAGTCGAGCGGCTCCGTGCGCATGACCTTTTCGAGTGCGTCGAAGGCCGAGACCCGGGAGTGGGTGACGCCGATGTAGCGAACGTGTCCCGCGTCCTTCCACTGGCGCAGGTTGCGCAACTGTGTCCGCACGTCCACGAGGCTGTGGACCTGCAGCAGATCGAGTGGCCGCTTGCCGAGTCGCCGCCGGGAACGCTGCATCTGCTCGAGGCCCGCGGCCCGGCCGCGCGCCGAGACCTTGGTGGCCAGGAACAGCGTGTCGGTCAGCCCGAGGTCGGACAGCAGGCCACCGAGCACCGACTCCGCGTCGCCATACGCGGGCGCCGTGTCCACCAGGGACCCGCCCAGCTCGTGGAATCGGCGCAGCACGGCGCGCAGGGCGTCCAGGTCGGTACCCTCGGCCGTCTCGAACTCGTCGGAGGTCCCGAGACCCACCACCGGCAGCGTCTCGCCCGAGCCGGGGATCCGGCGCCGCAACATCCCGCGCTCCGCGCCCGGTGCCAGCCCCGCCCGCGGCAACAGGAGCGCCGCCGCGACCAGTTGCAGCAATGACCGCCGACCCGGGTCCACCCCGGAACGCGAACATCCGCGAAGCGACGGGCGCCCCGGACCGGATCGCCCGTTGTTGCCGCCGGCTGCACCGGCCATTGCCCGGCCCCCGCATGCAGTTGCCCGCGCATACTCTACGATAACCGTGGCCCGCCGCGGTGGAATCGATTGCAGGCCGCGATGCGGTAGGCTGGCACGATGCCGCCCCCGCCGTCCGCCAGCCAGCCACCACCGGACCCGGCCAGCCCGCGCCTGTCCGACCGGCGCATCCACGTCATTTGCGGCGCGCGGGTGCTGCTGTTCGCGACCTTCATGACGGTGGCCGCGGCGATCCCGCTGCTGGTCCGGGACTGGGGGCTGGGCGCGGCCGCCGCCGGC
>JAWWAE010000117.1:0-7414 GCA_033721835.1 Halofilum sp. (in: g-proteobacteria)
GATCAGCACCGCCAGCGGCGACAGGTCGATGCCGCCCACCAGCGGGATCACCCGCCGTACCGGCCGCAGCAGCGGGTCGGTGATGCGATCGAGCACCTCGGCGATCGGGTTGTAGCCGCCCGGAGAGATCCACGACAGCACGGCACGGATCAGGACGGCGAAGAACCAGACATTGATCACCAGCGTGATCGCATCGACCACGGCCAGCCACGCCAGGCCCCCGAACCAGATGTGTTCGATCCCCACCGCGTAGCCGGCGATGATGGTGTTTGGTACCGAGACGGCGCGGTACAGCAGCAGCTTAAGCAGCATCACCAGCAGTACCGCGACCGCGGCCGACGTGTCGTAACGGCCCGACGACGGCAGCACCCGCCGCATCGGCTTGAGCACCGGGGAGGTCACCTGGACCACGAACTGCGCGACCGGGTTGTAGTAGTCGGCACGAACGGCCTGCAGCATGAAGCGCAGCACGAGCACCAGCGCATACAGGTCGACCAGGATCCCGATCAGGAACTGCAACGCGTTGAGTCCGTATCCGCCACCCATTCAGTCGGCCCCCAGCTGATCACCGAGTTCGATCGAGCGGTCGTGGGCGGCGCCGACCGCGCGGTCGACCAGCCCGCCGATGTCGTCCTGCTCGAACACGTCGAGCGCGGCCGCGGTGGTGCCGCCCTTCGAGGTGACCTTCGCGCGCAGGGTGCCCGGATCGTCATCGGACTCCAGTGCCATGCGCGCGGCGCCGAGCGCGGTCTCGATCACCAGCAGCCGGGCCTTGTCGCGCTCCAGGCCGCGCGCGACCGCGGCTGCCTCCATTGCCTCCATGAAGCGGAAGAAGTAGGCGGGACCGCTGCCGGAGATCGCGGTGACGGTGTTCATCAGGTCCTCGTCCTCGATCCAGACGACCGTGCCGACGGCCCGCAGGATCGACTCCGCGACATCGCGCTGGTCGTCTTCGACCTGCGCGTTCGGGTACAGCGCCGAGACGCCGCTCTGCAGCAGCGAGGGAGTGTTCGGCATGCAGCGCACGACCGGGCCGTCATAGCCGAGCCAGCGGCTGATGTCGCGCTCGCGCACGCCGGCCGCGATCGACACGACCAGCGGCCTGTGTTCGGTCAGCGTCGCCGCGAGGTCGGCGATCACCTCCCGCATCAGCTGCGGCTTGACCGCGAGCACGACCACGTCGGCCGCGCCCACGGCGGCGGCGTTGTCCGCCTCGGTGTGTACGCCAAACCGCTGTTCCAGCTGCTCGCGCTTGTCCGCGCTGGGGTCGGTCACGGTGATCCGGTCCGCGGGGTAGTGATCGGCGACCAGTCCGCCGACCAGGCTGCTCGCCATGTTGCCGCCACCGATGAAGGCGATCCGCTGCTGCGCCATTGCCGGGCTCCAAGTCGATCGGGCCGTCAGGATACTGCCCCGGCCGGGGGTCGGGCCACTGGCGGCCGCGGAGGCGGCGGCAGCCCGGATGCGGACAATCGGCACGTTGCCTGCTTCTCATTTTGGGCATCCCGGCGCTGAAAACGCCGCCGGCGTGCTTTTCAGGGCGCTGACGCTGGGGCAATCTGGCCCGCGGCGCGCCTTTCGCCGCCCTGCGGCGACTGGCCTATACTGGCCGCGGCCGGCGACCGGCCGCGCGGACGGACCTGATACCGCCCCGGAGGTTACATGGACATTTCCCAGTTGCTGGCATTCAGCGTGAAGAACGGTGCCTCCGACCTGCACCTCTCCGCCGGCCTGCCGCCGATGATCCGCGTGGACGGGGACGTCCGCCGGATCAACACCCCTGCCATGGACCACAAGCAGGTCCACGGCATGGTGTACGACATCATGAACGACAAGCAGCGCAAGTCCTTCGAGGAGTTCCTCGAGACCGACTTCTCGTTCGAGATCCCCGGCCTGGCCCGCTTCCGCGTCAACGCCTTCAACCACAACCGTGGCGCCGGCGCGGTGTTCCGCACCATTCCGTCGGAGATCCTGACACTGGAGCAACTGGGCGCGCCGAAGATCTTCGAGAAGATCTCCGACTATCCGCGCGGCATCGTGCTGGTGACCGGGCCCACCGGTTCGGGCAAGTCGACCACGCTGGCGGCGATGATCAACTACAAGAACGAGAGCGAGCATGGTCACATTCTGACCGTCGAGGACCCGATCGAGTTCGTGCACGAATCGAAGAAGTGCCTGATCAACCAGCGCGAGGTGCACCGCGATACGCTCGGCTTCAACGAGGCCCTGCGCTCCGCACTGCGCGAGGACCCCGACACCATCCTCGTCGGCGAGCTGCGTGACCTGGAGACCATCCGCCTGGCACTGAGCGCCGCGGAGACCGGTCATCTGGTCTTCGGCACCCTGCACACCAGCTCCGCGGCCAAGACCATCGACCGCATCATCGACGTGTTCCCGGCGGCCGAGAAGGACATGGTGCGCTCGATGCTGTCCGAGTCCCTGCGGGCGGTGATCTCGCAGACACTGCTGAAGAAGAAGACCGGCGGGCGTCTGGCGGCACACGAGATCATGATCGGCACCCCCGCCATTCGCAACCTGATCCGCGAGGACAAGGTCGCGCAGATGTATTCCGCCATCCAGACCGGACAGGGGGCGGGCATGCAGACGCTGGACCAGAATCTGAAGGAGATCGTGGCCAAGGGCCAGGTCGACGTGGCCGAGGCGAAGCGGAAGGCCACCAACCCCGACACGCTGTAACGGGATCCGGAAGCAACGGTCGGCGCAACGGCAAAGACGGAAGGAAAAATGGATCGGGAAAAGGCAATCAAGTTCATGCACGACCTGCTGCGCATGCTGAAATCGCGCGAAGGGTCGGACCTCTACATCGCGGCCGGGGCGCCGCCGACGATCAAGGTGCACGGTGCGCTGACGCCGGCCTCGAACCAGAAGCTCACGGCCTCGCACACGCAGATGCTCGCCCGTTCGATCATGAACGACAAGCAGGCGGCCGAGTTCGAGGCGACCAACGAGTGCAACTTCGCGATTGCACTGCCCGGCGTTTCGCGTTTCCGTGTCAATGCCTACGTCCAGCGCAACAGCACCGGGCTCGTGATCCGCACGATCACCGACGAGATCCCGACCTTTGAGGAGCTGAAGCTGCCCGACGTGCTGACCGACATCGCGATGACCAAGCGCGGGCTGGTGATCTTCGTCGGCGGAACCGGCTCGGGCAAGTCGACCTCGCTGGCGGCGATGATCGACTTCCGCAACCAGAACTCGAGCGGCCACATCATTACCATCGAGGACCCGATCGAGTACGTTCACCACCACAAGGGCTGCATCATCAGCCAGCGCGAAGTGGGCGTGGACACCGAGAACTGGAGCATCGCACTCAAGAACACCCTCCGCCAGGCCCCGGACGTGATCCTGATCGGCGAGATCCGCGACCGCGAGACGATGGAGAACGCGATCGCGTTCGCCGAGACGGGCCACCTCTGCCTGGCGACCCTGCACGCCAACAGCACCAACCAGGCGATGGACCGAATCATCAACTTCTTTCCCGAGGAACGGCGCCAGCAGTTGCTGATGGACCTGTCGCTGAACATGAAGGCGGTGGTCTCGCAGCGGCTGCTGCGCACGCCGGACGGCCAGGGCCGGCGGGCGGCGGTCGAGGTGCTGATCAACACCCCGCTGATGGCGGACCTGATGCTCAAGGGCGACGTCCACGAGATGAAGGCGCTGATGAAGAAGTCGCGCGAGGCCGGCATGCAGACCTTCGACGATGCGCTGTTCGACCTGATCGAGGCGAACGCGATCACGCCGGAAGAAGGCCTGCGCAACGCCGACTCGGTCAACGACCTGCGGCTCAAGCTCAAGCTCGAGAGCAAGGAGGCGAAGAACCAGGATCTCGACGAGGGCGTGAACCTGGAGGTGGAGGCCACCGACAAGGAGAAGGGCTCGGGGCTGCTGCGACGGGGCAGCTGACATGAGCACGATCGATCCCTACCTCAAGCGGATGGCGGAGAAGAACGCCTCCGATCTCTATTTCACCCCCGGGGCGCCGCCGGCGATCAAGATCGACGGCGAGACCTGGCCGATCAGCAAGAGCCCGCTGAACGGCGAGCTGGCACGCAAGCTCGCCTACAGCCTGATGTCGGAAGATCAGCAGCGCGAGTTCGAGCGCGAGATGGAGATGAACCTCGGGTTCACGCGCGAGGGCATCGGCCGCTTCCGGGTCAACATCTACCGTCAGCGCGGCGAGATCGCGCTGGTCATCCGCTATATCAAGGCCGAGATCCCGGCGATCTCCGAGCTGAACCTGCCGAAGGTGCTCGAGGACCTGATGCTCGAGCGCAAGGGCCTGATCCTGGTCGTGGGCTCGACCGGTTCCGGCAAGTCGACGACGCTGGCCGCGATGCTGGATC
Source organism: Halofilum sp. (in: g-proteobacteria) (assembly GCA_033721835.1). Taxonomy (GTDB): domain Bacteria; phylum Pseudomonadota; class Gammaproteobacteria; order XJ16; family Halofilaceae; genus Halofilum. The sequence goes on from JAWWAE010000117.1 coordinate 4,365, forward strand.
ATCGCAACCGCACGAAGACCGGTCACATCCTCACCATCGAGGACCCGATCGAGTACATGTTCGCGCACAAGAAGTCGATCGTCGGCCAGCGCGAGGTAGGGCTCGACACGCTGTCATACGAGAACGCGATGCGCGAGGCGATGCGCGAGGCGCCGGACGTGATCATGATCGGCGAGGTACGCGACCGCCACACCATGGAGGCGGCGATCTCGTATGCCGACACCGGGCACCTGTGTCTGAGCACGCTGCACGCGGTCAACACCTACCAGGCACTGGATCGCGTGATCAACATGTTCCCGGGCGAGTCCAAGAACCAGATCCTGATGGACCTGTCGCTGAACCTGAAGGCGGTGATCTCGCAGCGGCTGGTGCCGCAGAAGGGCAAGAAGCGCGCACGCGTGCCCTCGGTCGAGGTGATGCTGAACACGCCCTACATCTCCGACCTGATCCGCAAGGGCGAGATCCACGAGATTCGCAAGGTGATCGAGAAGGCCGGCCGCGACGGCATGCAGACCTTCGACCAGTCGCTCTACCAGATGTACCAGGAGGACCGGATCGAGCTGCAGACCGCGCTCGACCACGCCGACTCGCGCACCGACCTCGAGTGGCGGATCAACTTCGGCGGCGGTACGCCGGCCTATCGCAAGGACGACAAGGGCGGCGGCGACGGCGCGACCGATACCGTCGACGAGCTCGAGGACCTGTCGTAGGGCGGCTCCTGCCGCAGGCAACAGTCGGCAATGCCGGGGTGGCAATCATTGCATCACGCGACCGCCTGACGGCGGCGTGCCGGCTGGCTCGCTACGCTCGCAAGCCGGCCTACCCCTTCCGTCGAGGATTCAGGCCTCCGGCCAGACCCGTCGCCCGCCGACCAGTGTCCACGCCACGCGGCCGCGCAGGCTGCTGCCGGCGAACGGCGTGTTGTGGCCGCGGCTGAGCATCGCCGCGGGATCCAGCGTCCACTCGGCGTCCGGGTCGAAGGCCAGGACATCGGCCGCCGCGCCGGGCGCCAGCGTGCCGGCCTCAAGGCCGAGGGCCGCGGCCGGGGCCGCGGTCAGCGCGCGCAGCGCCGTCGCCAGGTCGTAGTCGCCGTCGCGGGCCGGCGCCAGCGCCAGCGGCAGCAGGGTCTCCAGCGCCGAGATGCCGGGGGCGCTGGCACCGAAGGGTGCCCGTTTCGCATCCGCCTCGTGCGGCTGGTGGTCGGAGCAGACGGCGAGCAGTCCGTCCCCGACCGCGCGCCGCAGGGCCATGCGGTCGGACTCGTCGCGCAGCGGCGGGCGCACGTGGGTGCGGGGGTCCAGGCTCAGTACGGCTTCCTGGGTCAGGTGCAGCTGGTGGGCGGCGACGTCGGCCGTGAGCGCGAGGCCCGCGTCGCGGGCGCGCGCGAGCTGCTCGCAGGCCGCGGCCGAGGACACGCGGCCGACGTGGATCCGGGCGCCGGTGTCGGCCGCCAGCGCGGCGATGCGCGCCAGCGCCGTGGTCTCGGCCGCGACCGGGATCCCCGGCAGTCCCAGCCGGGTGGCGACCGGGCCCTCGTGGGCGCAGCCGTGCGCGAGATCCGGGTCGTGCAGCGGCAGCATCACCGTCAGTCCGTGGGTCGCTGCGTAGGCCAGCGCCTGGCGCAGCACGTGGGTGTCGCGGAGCGGCCGCTCCGCCTGCCCGAGCGCGACGCAGCCCGCCGCCGCCAGCGCCCGCATCGGCGCCAGGTATTCGCCGGCGAGACCGACGGTGAGCGCGCCGACCGGCAGCACCCGCGCCCGGTCGGCGGCCAGCGCCCGCTGGTGGATCAGCTCGACCGTCGCCGGCGTGTCGATCGCCGGGCGCGTATCGGGGGGCTGGCACAGGGTGGTGACGCCGCCGGCGACCGCGGCCCGCGTCTCCGGACCGATGCCGCCCTTGTGGCCCTCACCGGGTTCGCGCAGGCGGGCACACAGGTCGACCAGGCCCGGGCAGACGACCAGGCCGGCGGCGCCGATGGTCTCGTGCTCGGGGAATCCCGCCGGGGCCTTGCCCACGGCCGCGATGCGGCCACCGTCGATCCAGACGTCGTGCACGCCGTCGACCCCGCCGGCCGGATCGATCACGCGGCCCCCCTCGATCCGGAGCGCGCTCATGCCCGGCGTCCGCCCGGCGCGGCGCCGGTCACCAGCGCCATCACCGCCATCCGCACGGCAATGCCGTGGGTGACCTGCTCCAGGATCACCGACTGCGGCCCGTCGGCGACGCTGGCCTCGATCTCGACGCCGCGGTTGGTCGGGCCCGGGTGCATGACGATGGCCTCGGGGTGGGCGAGCCGCAGCCGCTCCGGGGTCAGGCCCCAGCCGCCGAAGTACTCCGACTCGCTCGGCAGCAGCGCATGCTCCATGCGTTCGCGCTGCAGCCGCAGCATGACGATCACGTCGGCCCCGGCGATGCCGACGTCCATGTCGTGGAAGACGCTCACGCCGAGCTGTTCGATGCCCGCGGGGATCAGCGTGCGCGGTCCGACGGCGCGAATCTCGCGCGCGCCCAGTGTGCGCAGGGCATGGATCTCCGAACGTGCCACCCGCGAGTGCAGCAGGTCGCCGACGATCGCCACGGTGAGATCGGGGAAGGCGGGCTTGTGCCGGCGCATGGTGAACAGGTCCAGCATCGCCTGGGTCGGATGCGCATGCTGGCCGTCGCCGGCGTTGATCACGTGCACGTGCGGCGCGACGTGCCGCGCCACCAGGTGCGGCGCGCCGGACTCGCCGTGGCGGATGACGAACAGGTCGCACTGCATCGCCTGCAGGTTGGCGATGGTGTCGAGCAGCGATTCGCCCTTGGCCGTGGCCGAGGTGGCGACATCGACGTTCAGCACGTCCGCCGACAGGCGTTTTGCCGCCAGCTCGAAGGTGTTGCGCGTGCGGGTGCTGGTCTCGAAGAACAGGTTGACCACGGTGTGGCCGCGCAGCAGCGGCACCTTCTTGATCGGCTTGTCGTGCACGCTGGCGAAGGATTCGGCCAGATCGAGGATCTCGATCAGCCGTTCCTGAGGCAGGTCCTCGGTGGTCAGGAAATGGCGCAGCCGC
>JAWWAE010000118.1:0-7412 GCA_033721835.1 Halofilum sp. (in: g-proteobacteria)
ACGAACGACGGCTCCACGCTGGCCGTGGTGCAGGCCGAGCCGGTCGCCAGCGCCACCCGGTCGGCCAGCGCGGACACCAGCGACTCGCCCTCGACCCCGTCGAAGGCGAGGTTGCGGACATGCGGCAGGCGCGGGGCGCCGGCGCCGTTCTCGTGCAGCCCGTCGATGCCGGCGAGGCCCGCCTGCAGCCGCTCCCGCAGCGCCTCGGCATGGGCCCGGTCCGCGTCGCGCCCGGCCTGCGCCAATGCAAACGCCTCGCCCATGCCCACCAGCTGATGTGTGGGCAGGGTGCCGGAACGCAACCCGTGCTCGTGGCCCCCGCCGTGCATCTGCGGCACCAGCCGCACCCGCGGCCGGCGCCGCACCCACAGCGCGCCGACGCCCTTCGGCCCGTACACCTTGTGCGCCGACAGCGACAGCAGGTCGACCGGCAGCTCGCCGACGCCGAGCGGCAGCCGGCCGCCGGTCTGCGCCGCGTCGACGTGGTACAGCGCCCCGCGCGCGTGCACGGCCGCGCCGATCGCGGCGATGTCGTTGACCACGCCGGTCTCGTTGTTCGCATGCATCACCGACACCAGCACGGTGTCGTCGCGCAGCGCCGCCGCGACCGCCTCGGGCGTCACCCGGCCGTCCACCTCGGGCGCCACCCGGGTCACCTCGAAGCCCTGGAAGGCCAGCGCCTCGCACACGTCCAGCACCGCCTTGTGCTCGCTGGCCGCGGTGACGATGTGGCGGCCGCGATCGCGCTGGAAGCCGGCCGCGCCCTTCAATGCCAGGTTGTTCGACTCGGTCGCCCCGGAGGTGAACACCAGCTCGCGCGGCTCGGCGCCGATCGCGGCCGCGACCTGTTCGCGCGCCGCCTCGGCGGCGGCCAGCGCGCGTCGACCGAAAACGTGCTGCTCCGAGGCCGGGTTGCCGAAGTCACCGGCGGCCGTGAGGTGCGCGGCCATGCGCTCGGCCACGCGCGGGTCGACCGGCGTGGTCGCGGCACAGTCGAGGTAGATCGCCTCCACGCCCATGACCGCCCCGGCCTTCAGCGCCCTTCCAGCTCGACCGGCGGCTCCGCCCAGTGCACGGGCGCCTCGTCCTGGCGCGCCGCGACCTCGCGCACGCCCGGGCGTGCGCGCAGCGCCGCCAGGGTGATGTCATCGAGGAACGAGCGCACATGCCGGCCGAGCTCGTCCCACAGGTCGTGGGTCAGGCAGCGCTCCTGATTCTGGCAGTTGCGGCGGCCGCCACAGCGGGTGTACTCGACCGGCTCGTCGACCGCGTCGATCACCTGCGCCACCGAGATCGACTCGGCGGGGCCGTTGAGCCGATAGCCGCCGCCCGGCCCGCGGGTACTGGCGACCAGCCCGCGGCGGCGCAGCTTGGAGAACAGCTGCTCGAGGTAGGACAGCGAGATGTCCTGCCGGGCCGCGATGTCGCTCAGGGCGACCGGCCCCTCGTCCTCGTGCAGCGAGAGGTCGAGCATCGCGGTGACCGCGTAGCGTCCGCGGGTCGTGAGCTTCATCGATCCCTACCCCGCCCTTCGCGATTCAGGTCGCAACATTCCATACCTGACCAAATCCGTCAAGAATGCTCGGCCTCGGACTCGGTGCGGCCCTCGGTGGCGGCCCGACCCTCGGCCTCGCGCCGGATGTCCTCGAGCCCCATCGCACAGGGGTCGATCTCCGGCAGCTTCACGTTCGGCATCTGCGCCCCCATGTCCTTCAACGCCTGGCACAGTGCCTCGGTGCGCCGGTCCTGAACGCTGATGTGGTCGAGCAGCTGATTGATGGCGTTGGCCACCGGGTCCGGCATGTCACCGGTCTGGCCGTAGGCGTCGAAGCCGATGCGACGGGCGGTCTCGGCCCGCACCCGGTCGTCCGCGCCCTTCTTCCGCACCACCTTGCCGGGGATGCCGACCACGGTCGCGCACTCGGGCACGTCCTTGGTGACCACCGCGTTCGATCCCACCCGCGCGCCGCTGCCGATCGTGATCGGCCCGAGGATCTTGGCGCCGGCTCCGATGACGACGTTGTCGCCCAGCGTCGGGTGGCGCTTGCCCTTGTTCCAGGTGGTGCCGCCGAGGGTCACGCCGTGATACAGCGTGCAGTCGTCGCCGATCTCGGCGGTCTCGCCGATGACCACGCCCATGCCGTGGTCGATGAAGAAGCGGCGGCCGATGGTCGCGCCGGGATGGATCTCGATCCCGGTCAGGAAGCGGCCGATGTGGGAGCCCATGCGCGCCAGCCACCGCAGCCCCTTGCCGGCGAGCCAGTGGTTGACCCGGTGCAGCAGCAGCGCGTGCACCCCCGGGTAGGTCGTCAGGATCTCGAAGGTGTTGCGCGACGCCGGATCGCGCTCGAACACGCAGGCAATGTCTTCACGCACTCGTTCGAACATGGGTCGTTATTCCTGATCGTTACGGTCGGTTATTGTAGCACCCCGATCCGCGCCGGGGGATGCCCGCAGCCGCTCGCGGGTGAGTGACCCGGGCTTCGGCTCCTGTGCCGCCCGCAGGATCCCGCGCAGGATGTTCAGCTCCACCGCCGTCGGCTCGCTGCGGTTGAAGTAGCGTCGCAACCGCCGCAGCAGCTGCCGCGGGTTGTCCGGGTCGAGGAAGCCGATGTCGGTCAGGGCCTGCGCGAGGTGGGCATGGAAGCGTTCCAGGTCCTCGTGCGTCGGCGGCGGGTCGCTGTCCGCGCGCGGCGATGCCTCCGCCTGCGCCATGCGCAGCTCGTAGGCGACGATCTGCACCGCCTGGGCCAGGTTGAGCGAGCCGTAGTCGCCGGCCGTCGGCACGTGCAGCATGAAGTGGCAGCGGTCGAGCTCGGCGTTGGTGAGCCCGGTGCGCTCGCGGCCGAAGACGAAGGCGGCGACGGTGTCGCCGCCGCCGGCGGCCACGTGCAGCGCGGCCGAGCGGGCGTCGTGCTCGGTCCAGCCGAGCGCCCGGCGGCGGGCGCTGGTGCCGAAGGCCATGGTGCAGCCCGAGAGCGCCTCCTCGAGGGTGTCGACCACGCGCGCCGACGCGAGCACGTCGTCGGCGTGCGCCGCCATCGCGGTCGCCTCGGCGTGCGGGAACCGGTGCGGCCGCACCAGCCACAGCTCCTCCAGCCCCATCACCCGCATGGCGCGCGCCGCGGCCCCGATGTTGCCCGGGTGCGAGGTCTCGACCAGGACGATGCGGGAGTGGGTGGTCATGGAGTTTTCCCGGTTCGGGGTTCGGAGGTCAGCGCCCAGCGCAAGGATGGCCGGGCCCGTTTTGGTGTCAAGCACCGAGCATGCGAATGCCGGTGGCTGGCTGACGCGCCCCGTTTGCCGACCCTGGGGCGCTTTTAACTGGGCGCTGGGCCCTGCCCTGTTTCTGTTATCCTGCGCGCCGCGATGGCGCGCGCCGCCGCGCGGCCGTCCCAGGAGTCTTCCCGATCATGCACCCGATGCTGAACATTGCCGTGCGCGCCGCCCGCGGCGCGGGCGAGATCATCATGCGTCGCCTCGAACGGCTCGACACCGTGGCCGTCGAGACCAAGCAGCGCAACGACTACGTGTCCGAGGTCGATCACGAGGCCGAGGCACGGATCATCGACACGCTGCGCCGCAGCTATCCCGATCACGGCATTCTTGCCGAAGAATCCGGCGAACAGAAGGGCGACGGCGAGCACCTCTGGATCATCGACCCGCTGGACGGCACCACCAACTTCCTCCACGGCCTGCCCCACTTCGCGGTCTCGATCGCGCTGGCACACCGCGGCCGGCTGGAGCAGGGCGTGATCTACGACCCGGTGCGACAGGAGCTGTTCACCGCCTCGCGCGGCTCCGGCGCCGAGCTCAACAACCGCCGCATCCGGGTCAGCAACCGCCGCAGCCTCGAGGGCGCCCTGCTCGCCACCGGCTTCCCCTACCGCGACGACCAGCCGGGCGAGGCCTACATGGACATGCTGCGCGAGTTCATGACCCGCACCGCCGGCATCCGCCGCCCGGGATCGGCGGCGCTGGACCTCGCCTACCTGGCGGCCGGCCGCGTCGACGGCTTCTGGGAGTTCGGCCTCAGCCGCTGGGACATCGCCGCCGGCGCCCTGCTGGTGCGCGAGGCCGGCGGCATCGTCGGCGACCTCGACGGCGGCGACGACTACCTCGCCAGCGGCAACGTCATCGCCGCCAACCCCAAGGTCTACCACGCCATGATGACCCAGGTGATCGAGCCGCAGCGGGCAAGAGTGCGCGGGCAATCCGGTTCCGCCGGCTGACGGGAAAGGACGGATCTCGCAGAGGCGCGGAGGACGCGGGGAATACGGGGGAACTGCTGTTCACCCTGCGCAAGGTTTGTCCTTCGCAACCACCGACCATTTGCGATCTAGCTTCCAAGCAGTCTGAATCTCGCAAAGGCGCAAAGACGCAATGCACGCCAGGGTTGAGCATTGCACAACACCTGGCGGCAGCTCCGGAGGCGTTTTATTGCTTGCTTCCTTTTGCGTCCTTCGCGCTCTCTGCGCCTTTGCGAGATACGGATTGCTCGGCAACGCCCGTCAGGATTCATGGACAGACATTGAATGAACAGACGACCGGATGGCGCGCGATCCCTCGTTCTCCCCGCGTCCTCCGCGCCTCTGCGAGAGCAAACCCTGCTCGCGAACGCCTGCTCTGGATCAGGGCGCCTGGTCGGCCTCGGCGCCCTCCTTCTGGACCGGCATCATGTCCTGGCGCGACAGGCCGAGCTGCAGCAGCAGCGTGCTGGCGACGAAGATCGAGGAGTAGGTACCGACGATCACGCCGACGGTGAGCGCGAAGGCGAAACCGTAGATGGCCTCGCCGCCCAGCACCAGCAGGGCCATCAATACCAGCAGCGTGGTAATGGAAGTCATCAAGGTACGGGCCAGCGTCTGGTTGATGGCGCCGTTCGTGATCTCCTCGGCGCTGCCACGGCGCTGGCGGCGGAAGTTCTCGCGGATGCGGTCGAACACCACGATGGTGTCGTTCAGCGAGTAGCCGATCACCGCGAGCAGCGCAGCCAGTACCGGCAGGTCGAACTCGATACGCGCAATGGAGAACACGCCGGTCACGATCACCACGTCGTGAACCAGCGCCGCCACCGAGCCCAGCGCGAACCGCTTCTCGAAACGGAAGGCCACGTAGACCAGGATCATCAGCAGCGCCAGCAACATGGCGATCCCGCCCTTGTCGCGCAGTTCCGCGCCCACCTGCGGGCCGACGAACTCGACCCGCCGTACCTCGGGCGGTGTCTCCGCGACCGAGGCCAGCAGCTGCAGCACCCGATCGGAGAGCTCCGCGCTGCTGCTCTCGCCCTGCGGCGCGATCCGCACCAGCACCTCTCGGTTGGAGCCGAAGTGCTGCACCTGGGCATCACCGAAGCCACCCTCGGCGAGGGTGTCACGCACCTGCGCGAGCTCGGCCGGCCGCTCGAAACCGACCTCGATCAGGTAGCCGCCGGTGAAGTCGATGCCGAGCTGCAGGCCCTGGACCGCGAGCGAGCCGAGCGACAGCACCAGCAATACGGCCGAGAACACGAACGCCCGCCTGCGCTGGGCGATGAACTGGAACTCGCGCTTGAACCGGAACAGTTCCATCGTATCTCCCGACTAGATCGGCAACTGCTGCAGGCGCCGGCCGCCGTAGATGGCGTTGGCCAGCGCGCGCGTGCCCATGATCGCGGTGAACATCGAGGCGAGGATGCCGATCGACAGCGTGATGGCGAAGCCCTTGATCGGCCCGGTGCCGAGCGTGAACAGCACCACGGCGGCGATCAGCGTGGTCACGTTGGCGTCGGCGATGGTGCCCACCGCCTTGTCGTAGCCGGCATGGATGCTCGCCTGCACGCTGTTGCCCGCGCGCAGCTCCTCGCGCACACGCTCGAAGATGAGCACGTTGGCGTCCACGGCCATGCCGACCGTGAGCACGATCCCGGCGATGCCGGGCAGGGTCAGTGTCGCCTGCAGGGCCGAGAGCACGGCGATCACGATGACCAGGTTGGCGAGCAGGGCGAGGTCCGCGAACAGGCCGAACGCGCGGTAGTACACCGCCATGAAGACGAGCACCAGCGCCAGGCCGATCACGACCGAGAGTACGCCCTGGCGGATGTTGTCGCTGCCGAGGCTGGGTCCGATCGTGCGCTCCTCGATGATCTCGACCGGCGCGGTCAGCGACCCGGCGCGCAGCAACAGCGAGAGGTCGCGCGCCTCGTCGAGCGTCAGGCCCTCGATCTGGAAGCGGTGGCTGAGCACGTCCCGGATGGTGGCGATGTTGACCACCTCCTCCACCCGCGTGCGCTCCTTCACCGCCTCGCCGTCCACCATCCTGGTCTCGACGCGGTTCTCGATGAACACCACGGCCATCGGGTCGCCGACGTGCTCCGCGGTCACGTCCTGCATGCGGTTGGCGCCGGCGTTGTTGAGGTTGATCACCACGACCGGCGATCCGGTCTGGTTGTCGAAGCTCGAGGCGGCGTCGACGATCTGGTCGCCGGTGACGATGACCTCGCGTTTCAACAGCACCGGCCGCCCGTCGCGATGGCGGTACAGGGCCGCGTCGAACGGGGTGTCGCCGCTGCGCGCCGCCTCGACCCAGTCGGCCTCGGTGCCGTGCACCAGACGGAACTCGAGCGTGGCGGTGGCGCCAAGGATCTCCTTGGCGCGGGTGGTGTCCTGCACACCCGGCAACTGCACGACGATCCGTTCCTGACCCTGGCGCGTGACCACGGGCTCGGCGATGCCGAGCTCGTCCACCCGGTTGCGCAGCGTGGTCACGTTCTGTTCCAGCGCCGCCTCGCGCTCTTCCTCGGCCGCCGCCTCGGTCAGGCCGGCGGTCAGCAATGGGCGCTCGCCCCCCCCGGACTCGTCGAACTGGAGGTCGCGGTACTCGCGCTCGAGCAGGTCGAGGGCGCGCTCACGGGTCTCGGCGTCGGCAAAGCGGATGCGGATGACGCCGCCATCCAGCGTGACGCCCCGATAGCGGATGCCCTCCTCGCGCAGCACGCGGCGGATGTCGCCGACCTTCTGCTCCAGCGCCGCCTCGATGGCGGCGGCCATGTCGACCTCGAGCAGGAAGTGCACGCCGCCGCGCAGGTCGAGCCCGAGATTGAGTGGCTGCGCCCCGAGCGAACGCAGCCACGCCGGCGCCGCCGGCGCGAGGTTGAGCGCCACGAGATAGTCGTCGCCCAGCGCATCCGCCAGCACCGATCGGGCCCGCCGCTGTGAACTGCCTTCATCGAAGCGCACCAGCAGGGTCTCTTCCTGGCGGCGCATGCCCACCGGATCGACCCCGGACCCCTCGAGCAGGGAGCGCACCCGCTGATCGACATTGGCGGGCAGCTCGCCGTCGCGCGCCGACACCTGCACGGCCGGGTCCTGGCCGTACAGGTTCGGCAGGGCGTACAGCGCGCCGGCCGCCACGACCAGCACGATCAGCAGATA
>JAWWAE010000119.1:0-7321 GCA_033721835.1 Halofilum sp. (in: g-proteobacteria)
CCACGCCGACCAGGATCACGCCCCAGCCGGCGATCGCCGCCGGCCAGCGCTCCCGGAAGGCGGCGCGCAGGTAGACCGGCACGCCGCCGGCCCGCGGGAAGCGGGCGCTGAGTTCGGCGTAGGAGAACGCGGTGAAGCCGGCGATCACCGCGGCCAGGACGAAGGCGATCGGGGCACCCATCCCGGCCTCGCGCGCGACCTCGCCGGTCAGCACGTAGATGCCGGCACCGACGATGGTCCCGAGGCCGTAGAGCACCAGCAGCGGCAACGAGATGCTGCGCCGCAGCGCCGGCGGTGCGGGACGGTTCACGGGCTCGGGCTGCATGCGTGGAGGGCGCCTGGGTGCGGGACAGTGGCGCGCAGCGTAGCGGATCGCCCCCGGCCCGCGCACGGCCCTGCGCGGCGGCGCGCCGCCGCCTGTGTTCTAATGTCCCCAAGCCCCGGCCGGGTAACCGGATGTCGCGCAACGAGTTCCAGCTCCGGCTCTCCCCCCGCGCGACGCGCATGCGGATCGACGTCACGCCCGGCCGCGGGGTGATCGTGGTGGTGCCGGAGGGTACGCCCGACGCGGCGGTGCGACGGTTCCTCGACGACAAGCGCGGCTGGATCGACCGCGCGCGCGACCGCGTCGCCAGCGAGGCCGGGCAGTACGACCCGGCGGAGCCCGGCGAACTGCCCGCGTGCCTGCACCTGCGTGCGCTCGCTGCCGAGTACCCGGTGCAGTTCGAGCCGGGTGACCGTGTGCGCGTGGCCCACGACGGCGCGGCCGTCCGGGTCACGGGCGGCGACGATGCCCCGGCGCGCCGCGCGGCCCTGGTCGCCTGGCTGAAGCGCCACGGCCGGGACCACCTGCCGCCGTGGCTGCAGCGGCTGGCCGCCGACCACGGGTTCGACTTCCGGCGCGTGGCCGTGCGCGGCCAGCGCACCCGCTGGGCGAGCTGCTCCGGCCGCGGGACCATCAGCCTCAACTACAAGCTCCTGTTCCTGCCGCCGCCCCTGGTCGACCACGTGATGCTCCACGAGCTCGCGCACACGCGGCACCTAAACCACTCGCGGCAGTTCTGGGCGCTGCTGTCGCGGCTCGACCCCGACGCCGAGCAGCATCACCGGGCGCTCCACCGGGCACGGCGCTGGCTGCCGCAATGGGTGGAGCTCGACTGACGCCCCGCAACCGGAACCCCGCGGCGGGCAACAGCGGCGGCGACCGCGCCGACCGCTGCGGCTGAGGGCGGCATGCTGCGACTGATCCTCGTCGTCCTGGGCTGGCCGCTGCTGATGGTGGTCATCGCCTCGGCCGTGCTCTGGTACCGGGAACGGAACCCCGAGCCACCCGTCGACCACGTACTCACGCCGACGCAGATGCGAAGCGCGATGCAGACGGCACACCGGGCGCTGGCGGAACTCCGGGACCTGCCCCACGAGGAACAGGAGCGCCTGGTCGCGCAACTGCGGGCCATGCAGCAGCCGCCCCGGGAGTGGCTCGCGGAACTGGAGGCCGCCGATTACCGCATCCTCTGCCTGGGCGAGCACCACGAGCCCGCCACCCGCCAGTACCTCGCCGAGACCTTCTTCAGCCGCTACCGCGTCGACACGCTGCTGCTGGAGGCGACCCCGGCCGAGCTCGAGCAGATCGAGCGCTGGATGGACGACGGGCGCGACCACGTGCCGCTGCTCGCGGCCGACATCTCGGACGTGATCACCGCCGTGCGCCGGCACAGCCCGGACGTGGTCGTGCGCGGCATCGAGGAAACCCCGGCCCAGTTCGAGGCCCGCGCCGGGCGCGAGGGTTCGCGCGACCATTCGCTGGCACGCAACTTCTGGCAGGCCTGGCAGCCGGGCAGGCGCAACGTGATCCTCTACGGCGCGCTGCACTGCTCGACCGATCCAAGCTGGCTGTATCACAACCTGCGCGAGCAGCTGCCCCCGCGCGAGGACGTGCCCATGCACAACGTGCGCGTGCTCGGCAGCGACCAGCACGAGCCGACCCGGGCGTTCGTGTTCTTCCTCGAGCTGCTGGGGATGGCGCGCGAGGACTTCGTGCTCCCCGACACCGCCGCGGTCCCGGACCCGGTGCGGCGCTGGTTCCCGTCCTTCCGCCAGCAGATCCTGCAGCGCTTCGCGAGCCTGCTCGTGTTCCACCACGACCAGGCCGAGTTCGAGCGGCTCGCAAAGCGGGACCGGGACGATGCGGTACCGGTCGAGCGGGCGCCGGGCTCCAGCGACGAGTGGCCGCAATGGGTGCCGGCCGGGGACTGACTCAGGCCAGCCGTGCGCCGAGCGGCTTCTCCAGTTGCACCGCGTCCAGGCGGCCGTCGTAGTAGCCGCCAAAGCGCCGGATCTCGCGGTAGCCCAGCCGCCGGTAGAAGGCGATCGCCCCGGGATTGTCCAGCCGCGCCTCCACCCGCACCCGCCGGATGCCGGCCACCAGCGCGCATCGCTCCAGCCAGCCGACGAGGCGTCGCCCCAGCCCGCGCCCCTGCCGGTCGGGCCGCACGCCGAGCAGCACCAGGTGCGCCGCCTCGTCGCCGTATTCCATGATCCCGAACCCCAGCAGCCGCCCGCGCTCGCGCGCCACCGCGACGTTGATGGATGGGTTGGCGATGGCCTTGAGGATCCGCGCCCGGTCATAGGTCCAGCGCAGTCCATGCTCGATGGAATCGCGCGACAGCTCGGCGATCGGGCGGGCGTCCCGTTTCTGGGCGAGGCGGATGGGTGGGTTTGCAAGCATTGTGCGTGCGCTGATTCCCGGTCGTGTGCCGCCGAGTGTAACCCCGCGGACCGGGGTCATGAGTTTTCGCGATTCGAGGTGCCGGGGGCAGCCCGCTGCTTGTATGCTCAATATCGCATCGATTCGAGCGAAGACGCGAGGGCGCGCAATGGACCGGGTCGTGTTCCGGCTGTCACCGAAGGCAATGGTTTATGTCACGGTGCTCATCGCCGGGCTGCTGGTGTTCGTCTGGCTGCACTGGCGCGGGCAGCGCCAGGTCGAGCTGATCGTGTTTTCGTTGATCACGGCTCTGGCCGCAACGCTGTACACGCTGACGAGCGAACTGAGTCTGTCGCCGACGCGCCGGGAGGTCACGGGAAAGCGGACCTGGCTGGGGATGCCGATCCACAGGATCGCCGTCCGTGTCGGTACCGAGGACGCGCTCCATCTCACGGAAGAGATCACGCAACACCGGACCGGCCAGGGAATCAGCGTCTGGCACCGGCTCGAGGCATCAGGGGAACTGCTCAGCCGGACAACCGAGGAGCCAGGACCCTACATCCTCGCTTCACAGACCTGGCCGCCGCATCGAGCCAGGTTGGTCAGCTTCGCCGAACGGGCGGCCAACTCGCTCGGGGTGCCACTGGAGGATAGCCGGGAGTTCACGGAAAGGATCGAAAAAATCAGGGGCAACGACAGGTAACTTGCGGTATCGGGAGATCGGTATTCCATAAGTGGACGGGGTCAGGTCTTGCAATGCAACAACAGCATCTTTGTCAATTTTTGGAATGCAAGACCTGACCCCTCGCCCTTTGTTTCCCCTGGGTTGCAAGACCCGACCGTCATTCACGGATCGGTGTCCTCGATCCATCTAGTCACGATCGCCAGGCATTGCCTATCCTGTCGGCGGAGTTTCGCACGCGCACGATGATGAGCGTCCCATAAGTCACCGCGATTAGCAGGCCGAGCGGCATGATCACCTGGACATAGGTGACAGGCCAGTTCAGGGACAGGAGGGAAATCCGTTCGAGCACTTGCCATATGGACGTGGCACCGTCAAACAGGATGAGTAGCAAAAGGAGCGGGAAATCTATGAATACAATCAGGGATAGAACGCAAGCCCAGCTCCCGAGGAGCCCCCAAAGCTGATTGCGCATGAGACCGACGGCTGTAACTACGCCGAGACCGAGGATCGAGGCAAGCGTGATCCAGTTCACCCATATTTCCTCTGCAAGCTGATCGCGTTTCGAGAGTGCGATAGCGGCCAGTTTTTTCGTGGATTGTCCAGCGTGATTGTCACTATCCAGCGTCCAGCTTGGCGGCGAGTCATGCAGCTCCTGCATTCTTTCAACGAGCGATGCGACTCGCTCTGGCGGCATTGGAAACAGCGAGGGCAGCTTCGTGATCCAGAGCACAACGAGGATCATGGCCGCAATCTGAAGTTTGCGCGGATTACCCATCGTCCCTCATCACGACAGGGATTTCAGAATCAGTGGAGCCAGACACCTATTTGGGAAATTCCGGGGACAGTAACCGAATTACAAAGTCAGTGTGATGGTTCGACGACTCAATTTGGTTACTGTCCCCGGAATTCCCCGCAGTTCTTGCATTCCGACACAAACGTATGCTGAGCGATTGTTAAACTGGGAGACCCAGTACTTCCCGACAGCCGCTATCGTTGTAATCTCGCTGCTATAAAATGCCCTACTGTATCCGAGTTGGCGCGCGTACGTTAATGTTGAACCAGATCTATTAACAGCATGAAGGTCGCGATGCACAAATATCCATGCGCGGATTCCGGTAGGCGGTTCAGAATAACACGCCGACTCCAAGGTACAGTCGTTCCGCGAACGAGTGATATCCGATTTCGAATACCGGCCCCGATGTGAAGAATATCAATCCAGCGTTCACATTGAGACCGGATTCATCATTGGCTGGGTCGTCGACGTAATACTCGCCATCGCTCGCCAGTATGTTCGTAGGATCGTCCTTTCTCGCGACGCCAATGGCCCAGCCATAGCCCGCACCAACGTAACCACCAATATTCTCAGTCAATGCGCGCGTGATACCGACCGAGAACAAGGCCAAGTCCTGGTAGCGCTTCGTCACCGGATCGCCGAAGCTGTCGACCGTGAGCGACTCGTAATACGGTGCTCGATCGGCCAGCGTAAGCGCGACGTTGCCATAGAAGCCGAAGCCTTCGGATTCGAATCGGTATACCCCGACTCCGAAGGCGGACTCGTAGTCTCCCTCGGGTAGATACTGCACTGCCAGGGCGATTTCTGCCTCACCTCTCGCCGCCCCGCTCGTTAAGAGCGCGGCCGCAACGAGCATACCGGCGATGGATGTGCGCCGCGGATTTCCCCATGGAATTCTCTTTATGCCCCTGCGTGTGGTCTCGTGTGGCGTCATGTGATGTTCCTCACTGGTGGCGCCAGCGCCGACGATGCGGTGGCCCGTCGTGCACCGCCCTCAGGCTCCGGCAACCTGGAGCCGATGGAGCCGGGTGTCGCCATCACGCAGTGAACGGCAATCGCTTCGTCGCGTTGACTGATGCGACTCGAGGCTCCTCTCTCCGGAATGCGCCGGCTTGCATGAAGCCTAGCGCACGGCCGGGTTGCGCGCTATCAGTGGCGCTCAGTCTAGGACCGCCACTCCAGCGCAGGCTCGTCGATCGCGGCGAGTTGCTCGCGCAGGGTCAGAATGTGGCCCTCCCACCAGCGGGCCTCGGTGAACCAGGGGAAGGCCTGGCGGAAGGCGTTCTCCTCGTGGCGCAGGCTGAGCCAGCCGGCGTAGTGGATCAGGCGCAGGGTGCGCAGCGGCTCGATGAGCTGCAGCTCAGCGGGGTCGAAGTCGCGGAAGGCGGTGTAGCCCTCGAGCAGGGCCTGGAGTGCGCCCTCGCGCTCGGCGCGCTCACCGGGCAGGAACATCCACAGGTCCTGGATCGCCGGCCCGGTGCGTGCGTCGTCGAGGTCGACCACGGACGGGGCCTCGTCGCGCCAGAGGATGTTGCCGGGGTGGAAGTCGCCGTGCAGGCGCAGGCTCCGGGCCGGGACCCGGGCGACGATGTCGTCGATGCGCGTCAGCAGGTGGGCGCTGGCGCTCTCGTAGGCCTCTACCAGTTCCGGCGGCAGCAGGCCGGATTCGAGCACCCGGTGGCGCTGCTGGTGGCCGAACGACTCGGCGTCCAGCGCCGGGCGGTGCTCGAACGGCCGCGCGGCGCCGACATTGTGCAGGCGGGCGAGGAAGCGGCCGAGCACGACCAGCGCGGTCGGGTCGTCCATCGGCGGGGCGTGGCCGCCGCGGCGCGGGTAGAGGGCGAAGCGGAAGCCGCCGTGGCGGTGCAGGGTGGCGCCGTCGATCGCCAGCGGCGCGACCAGCGGCAGCTCGTGCTCCGCGCACTCGGCCGCGAGGGCGTGCTCCTCGCCGATCTGCGCGTCGGACCAGCGACCGTTGCGGTAGAACTTGGCGATGACCGGCTCGGCGTCCTCGAGGCCGACCTGGTAGACGCGGTTCTCGAAGCTGTTCAGGGCGAGCTGGCGGCCGTCGCAGTCGAGGCCCACCGACTCCACGGCATCGAGCACCAGGCCCGGATCGAGCTCGGCGAAGCTGGGCCCTGTGGTCATTTATGCCCCCTGCACCGGCGCGGCCGGCAAAGCGGGACATGCTAGCATCCGGGCTCGTTTCACCGGAGCCGCGTGCGTGGCCGACGACCGCGACCGCCTGCAGGGACTGATCGAGCATGCCGAGCGCCTGCTGGCGCAGGTGGAGCGCGTGCTGCCGGCGGACCTGCCCGCCGCGCCCGAGGGCGATGCGCTCGCCTGGCGCTGGCAGCGCGGCTCGCGCGGGCGGGGCGGCTTCGTGCCGGTGGCGCGGCCGGCGGCGGTCGCGCTCGACGACCTGCACGGCATCGACGAGCAGAAGGCGACGCTGGCGCGCAACACGCGCCAGTTCGTCGCCGGCCTGCCGTGCAACAACGCGCTGCTGACCGGGGCCCGCGGCACCGGCAAGTCGTCGCTGGTGAAGGCGCTGCTGGCGGAGCACGCCGTCGACGGCCTGCGGCTGGTCGAGGTCGATGCGGCCGACCTGCTCGACCTGCCCGACGTGGTCGCGCCGCTGGCCGGCCGTGATGAGCGCTTCCTGCTGTTCGCCGACGACCTCGCCTTCGACGCCGACGGCGCCGGCTACCGCTCGCTGAAGGCCCTGCTCGAGGGCTCGATCGCCAGCGCGCCCGACAACGTCGTGGTCTACGCGACCTCGAACCGGCGCCACCTGATGCCGGAGTTCATGTCCGAGAACCGCGAGGCGCGCGCGGTCGATGACGAGATCCACCCCGGCGAGACCACCGAGGAGAAGATCTCGCTGTCGGAGCGGTTCGGGCTGTGGCTGTCGTTCCACCCGTTCGGCCAGGACGACTACCTGGCCATCGCCGAGACCTGGCTGCGGCGCATCGACCCCGGCTGCCCGTTCGACGCGGCGGCCCGTGAGGCGGCGTTGCAGTGGGCCCTGCGGCGCGGCTCGCGCAGCGGGCGGGTGGCGCACCAGTTCGCGCTCGACTGGGCCGGCCGCCGCGGCCTCGACAATAACGGCAAGGGGGATCCCCGATGAACCAGA
>JAWWAE010000120.1:0-7279 GCA_033721835.1 Halofilum sp. (in: g-proteobacteria)
AAGCTGTCGGTCGGCCCGCCCTGGTTCAACGTCACCTTCGTGCCCCTGATGGTGCTGCTGCTGGCTCTGCTCGGCTTCGGTCAGCTGGTGCGTTACAAGCGCGACACGGCCGCACGCGTGATCGCCCACATGCGCTACGGGCTGCCGGCGGCGCTGATCGCCGGCCTCGCGATCGCGGCCATGCTCGGCGACGGCATCGCCGGGGTGGCCGGCACCGCGCTCGGCCTGGCGCTGGCGATCTGGGTCGCCTGGGGCGCGGTCCAGGCGGTGCGAACGCAGCTCAGCCCGCAGCGCAGCCTGGCGGGTGGGCTGCGGCGGCTCCCGGCCGGGGTCTACGGCATGGCACTGGCCCACATCGGGCTCGCAGTGACCGTGGCCGGCATCACCGTCTCCAGCGCCTGGTCGGAGGAGCTGCGGCTGCGCATGGCGCCCGGCGATCGCGCCGAGGTGGCCGGCTACGAGTTCCGCTTCGAGGGCGTGGCCCAGCAGCCCGGACCGAACTACCGCGCCGAGCGCGGCACCGTGGTGGTCACCCGCGACGGCCGCGAGGTCGCGCGGCTGCAGCCGGAGAAACGCTTCTACGCCTCCGGCGGGCGGCCGATGACCGAGGCCGGCATCGACCCGGGCCTGACCCGCGACCTGTACGTCTCGCTGGGCGAGCCGCTGGACGGCAGCGGTGCCTGGAGCCTGCGTCTCAACGTCAAGCCGCTGGTCCGCTGGATCTGGCTCGGCGCCGCGCTGATGGCCGCCGGCGGCCTGGTCGCGGCCGGCGACCGCCGCTACCGCTCGGCGCGCGAGCGTCGGGCGGCGGACGCCCACGGCGGCCTGGCGCGGGCCTGATTCGGTGCGACCACGGCTACGCTACCTGGCCCCGCTCGCGATCTTCCTCGTGATCGCCGGCTTCCTCGGCGTCGGCCTGACGCTCGACAGCGACCGCGTGCCCTCGCCCCTGATCGGCAAGCCGCTGCCGGACTTCAGCCTACCCTCCGTCCGCGATCCGGCCCGCATGGTCTCGCCGGCCGACTTCCGCGGTGACCCCTGGCTGCTCAACGTCTGGGCCACCTGGTGCGTGTCCTGCCGCGCCGAGCACGGCGTGCTGCTGGAGGCGGCCCGCCGCCACGGTGCGCGCATCGTCGGTCTCGACTACAAGGACGAGCGCGCCAAGGCCATCGAGTGGCTGCGCGACCTCGGCGACCCCTACGTCGTCTCGGCCTACGACCCGAAGGGCCGCACCGGGATCGACCTCGGGGTCTACGGGGTGCCCGAGACCTACGTGATCGACGCCGAGGGGATCATCCGCCACAAGCACATCGGCCCGATCACGCGGCGCGATCTCGAGCAGGAGATCCTGCCGCTGCTGGCCGAGCTGAAAGGGAACGACTGATGCGCGCACTGGCCGTCACCCTGTTGCTGCTCGGTGGCCTCTGGGCGGGTCCCACGCTGGCCGACGCCGAGGCCCTGCGCGAGTTCGACAATCCCGAGCAGCGAGCGCGCTACAACGCCCTGCTCGAGGAGATCCGCTGTCTCGTGTGCCAGAACGAGTCGCTGGCCAGCTCCAGCGCCGACCTGGCGCAGGACCTGCGCGACGAGGTCTACCGGCTGGTCGTCACCGAGAACCGTTCGCGCGAGGCGGCGATCGCGTTCCTCACCGATCGTTACGGCGACTTCGTCCTCTACCGCCCACCGGTGCAGCCCAATACCTGGCTGCTGTGGACCGGGCCGCTGCTGATGCTGCTGGTCGGCGCCGGCGTGCTGATCGCGGTCGTGCGTCAGCGTCGCCGCCAGCCGGAGCCGGAGCTGGAGCCGGCCGAGCGGGAGCGCGCCGAGCGGCTGCTGCGCGGCGACGGGGACCGGCCGTGACCGTCTTCGTGCTGCTCGGCCTGGTGCTGGTCGCCGCGGCGATTGCGGCGCTGCTGCCCGTGCTGCTGCGCCGAAGCGGCGTGGCGCCGGCCACGGGCGACCCGGCGCTGGATGCCTACCGCGCGCGGCTCGCGGAGCTGGAACAGGAGCACGCCCGCGGCGTGCTCTCGGAGGACGGGCTGCGGGAGGCGACCGAGGAACTCGAGCGCGAGCTGCTGCAATCAGGGGCCACCGAGCTCGAGGCGCCGGCGCCGGCCGGGGAACGGCCGGCACGCACAACGGCGATCGTGCTGGCGATCGCCGTGCCACTGGGGGCGGTCGCGATGTATCTCGCCACCGGCCAGCCGGCCCTGCTCGGCGGGGCCGGCGGGGAGCTGTCGCGCGAGCGGGCGCTGCAGTTGCAGCAACTGGCGCCGGCGGCGCGCATCGACGCGCTCGAGGACTGGCTGGCCGAGCATCCGGACAACGCCCGCGCCTGGGGCATGCTGGGGCAGGCCTATCGCGAGACCGAGGCCTACGGCGACGCCGCCAACGCCTTCGGGCGCGCCCGTGCGGCCGGCGCCAACGACGCCTGGCTGATCGCGCGCCAGGCCGAGGCGCTGCTGCTGGCCAATGACCGCGAGTTCACCCGTGGGGTGCGCCGGCTGCTGGACGAGGCGCTGCGGCAGGACGCGCGCAACGCGCTGGCATTGATGCTCTCGGGCCAGGCGGAGTTCCTGAGCGGCAACCCCGAGGCGGCCGCCGGCTACTGGCGACGGCTGGCCGAGACCCTCCCCGAGGACAGCCAGCAGCGCACCATGATGGAACAACTGGTGGTCCGCGCCGAGCAGGCGGCCAGCGGCGAGACGGCCCCGGAGCCGGCGCCTGCACCCACGGACGGCGACGGCGCGCGGGTCGACGTGCGCGTGTCGCTGGCCGCGCCGCTGAGCGGCGAGGCCCGGCCCGGCGCCACCGTGTTCGTGTTCGCCCGCCGGCCCGGTGCCGGTGGCCCGCCGCTGGCGATCGCGCGCGCGCGGGTCGCGGACCTGCCCACCCGCATCACCCTGACGGACGCCAACGCGATGGCCCCGCAGGCGCGCCTGTCCCAGGCCGAACAGGTCGTGATCACTGCCCGCGTCTCCGAGACCGGGCAGGCGCTACCCCAGAGCGGCGACCTCGAGGGCAGCAGCCCACCGGTCGCCGTCGGCGACAGCGTCGAGGTCGTGATCGACCAGCGCCTGCCCTGAGCGGCGTTGCCCGCCCGGACCGGGCAGTCGAACCGCGAATGAACGCGAATGAACACGAATGGATGAACCCGTAGGTGCGCTTTCGCCGCGGGCGAACGCGTACGTATCGTTGCAACGCGGGCGTACGCGTTTGCTTCGCAAAAGCGCACCTACGTCATCCTGGCGACCCCGTCGTTAGATTCGTGTCCATTCGTGTTCATTCGTGGTTCGCTTTCAAGCCGAACCGCGCTCGATCACCGCTCAGCGCAGCTCCGACACTCGTGCCGAACCGATTCGGCCATATTCGCGTTCATTCGCGGTTCCAAATCCCTCGCGGTTCCAGAACGAAAAAGGCCCGCCCCGCCGGAGCGGGACGGGCCCTGATACGGCCTCGTTGCGGGGCGATCAGCTGCCCGGTTCGAACACCTTGACGGTCTCGATCTTGCCGTCGCGGATCTCCCAGTGGGCGAAGGTGCCGCCGACGTCGCCGTTGTCGTCGAAGTCGATCGACCCCGAGGCGCCCCGGTAGTCGATGTCCTCGCCGTCGGCGATCAGCTCCACCGCCTTCTCCCACTCGCCGGGCAGCACGATCTCGCCCGGCGGGTTCGCCACGTCGCGCAGGGCGTCGCGGATCGCCACGCCGTTGGCCTCGCCCGCCTTCTCGGCGGCCAGGGCCAGCACGAAGGCGGCATCATAGGCGGTGTCGATGAACGGCTTGGGCGGCCGCTCGCCGAACTCCGACTCGTAGGCACTGTTGAAGTTCTGTGCCGCCTCGGTGTCGCTCAGGGCCTGCGGGGCCGTGCCGTAGCTGCCATTCAGCGCATCCGCGCCCACGGCCTCGATGATCTCGGGGGCCTTCAGGCCATCGGTGAAGATGAAGTCGCTGAAGGTGCCGCCCTCGATCGCCTGCCGCAGGATGGTCACCCCGTTCTCGGGGTAGCCGATCAGCACCAGCGCCTCGGCGCCGCCCTCGGCGGCCTTCGACAGCTCGCCACGGTAGGAGGCGTTGCCGGGCTCGTAGGCCAGCGAGGCGCTGACGGTGCCGCCGAGCCCCTCGAAGCCGCTGCGGAAGCTCTCGGCCAGGCCCTCGCCGTAGTCGTTGTTGATGTAGAGCGTGGCCACGTTGCCGACCCCGGCCTCGTCCACGACCGTGGCCAGGGCCTTGCCCTGGAACGCGTCGGACGGGACGGTGCGGAACATGAAGTCATTGTCGTCGAGGTTGGTGATGACCGGGGAGGTCGACGCCCCCGAGACCTGTGGCACCTGCTCCTGGCTGGTCACGCTTTGCGAGACCGGGATGGTCACGCCCGAGGACAACGCGCCGACGATGGCGTGGGCACCCTCGATGGAGATCAGCTTCTTGGCCGCATCGATGCCGGCCTGCGGGTTCGTCTGGGTGTCGCCGACCTCGACCGACACATCCTGGCCGAACACGCCGCCGCCCTCGTTGATGTGCTGGACGGCCAGCTTGACCCCGTTCAGCGAGGTCTCGCCGTAGGCCTGCAGGTCGCCGGTCATCGGCATCAGAGCCCCGATCAGCAGGGGCTCGGATTCTTCTTCCGAGGCACAACCGCCAATCGCCAGGCTGGCCGCGGCCGCGAGCGCCAGTGCGCGCCAGCCCCGGCGGGGATGGAATACCGCCATTGTCCGTCCTCCCTCGCATTCTTTGATCGAACGACTATTCTTTGCGGGCTGGCCGGGGCTGTCAAACCCGTCCGGCCCCTGCCCCCCTTCCCTCGCGTGCGAATCAGTACTAGACTAGTCCCCAATTAGACGGAGTCTAAGTCGATGCTGCGAGTCAGCAAGCTGACCGATTACGCGACCGTGGTGCTGGCGCAGATGGCGCGCGAGCCCGGGACGGTGCACACCGCGGCCGACCTGGCGGAGCGCACCCACCTGTCGCGGCCGACGGTCGCGAAGCTGCTGAAGCAGTTCGCACGGGTCGGCGTGCTGACCTCCTACCGCGGCGCCCACGGGGGCTACCTGCTGGCGCGGCCGCCGGAGGAGATCAGCGCGGTCGAGATCATCGACACGATCGAGGGCACGCTGGCCATGACCGAGTGCAGTCTCGGCCATGACCAGTGCGAGATCGAGCACGTCTGCAATATCGGACACCACTGGCAGCGGATCAATCGTGCGATCCGCGCCGCCCTGGACGAGGTGAGCCTCGCCGACCTGGCGACCCCGGCGCAGATCCCGCTGCGGCGGATGGACTTCAGGCAGGCAATCGGCCAGGACGCCCAGACCAACTGAACGAGACGACCGCGGAATCGAGGACATCATGGCAGCAAACGTCGAAGAACTCGTCGGCAAGCGCTACAAGCAGGGATTCGTCACCGACATCGAATCGGACACGGTACCGCCGGGTCTGGACGAGGATGTAATCGCCCTGATCTCGCGCAAGAAGGGGGAACCGGACTGGATGCTCGAGTGGCGCCTGCAGGCCTATCGCCACTGGCTGACAATGACGGAGCCGACCTGGGCGCACGTGCACTACCCGCCGATCGACTTCCAGGCCATCTCCTACTACTCGGCCCCCAAGTCGCGCGAACAGCTCGAGGCCGAGGCGCCGAAGAGCCTGGACGAGGTCGATCCCAAGCTGCTCGAGACCTACGAGAAGCTCGGGATACCGCTGCACGAGCAGGAGAAGCTCGCCGGCGTGGCGGTCGATGCCGTGTTCGACAGTGTATCGGTCGCGACCACGTTCAAGGACAAGCTGCGCGAGGCGGGCGTGATCTTCTGCTCCATGTCCGAGGCTTTGCAGGAGTGCCCGGAGATCGTGCAGCGGTACATCGGTACGGTCGTGCCCTACACCGACAACTTCTATGCCACGCTCAATTCCGCGGTGTTCACCGACGGCTCGTTCGTGTACGTGCCGAAGGGCGTGCGCTGCCCGATGGAGCTGTCGACCTACTTCCGCATCAACGAGGCGAAGACGGGTCAGTTCGAGCGCACCCTGATCATCGCCGAGGAAGGCGCCTCGGTGAGCTACCTCGAGGGCTGCACCGCACCCCAGCGCGACGAGAACCAGCTGCATGCCGCGGTGGTCGAGCTGGTGGCATTGGACGACGCCGAGATCAAGTACTCGACGGTGCAGAACTGGTACCCGGGCGACGAGGAAGGACGCGGCGGCATCTACAACTTCGTCACCAAGCGCGGCGAATGCCGTGGCCAGCGTTCGAAGATCACCTGGACCCAGGTCGAGACCGGCTCGGCGATCACGATGAAGTATCCGAGCTGCGTGCTCACCGGTGACGACTCGGTGGGCGAGTTCTACTCGGTCGCCGTCTCGAGCAACCGCCAGCAGGCCGACACCGGCACCAAGATGACCCACGTCGGCCGCAACACCCGCAGCACCATCGTCGCCAAGGGCATCTCCGCGATGCACGGCAACAACTCGTACCGCGGGCTGGTCAAGATCCTGCCGAGCGCCGAGGGCGCTCGGAATTACACCCAGTGCGACTCGATGCTGATCGGCGACCAGTGCGGCGCCCACACCTTCCCCTACATCGAGGTGAAGAACCCGGGCGCCATCGTCGAGCACGAGGCCAGCACCTCGAAGGTCAGCGATGAGCAGTTGTTCTACTGCCGCCAGCGAGGCATCTCCGAGGAGGACGCCGTGAACATGATCGTGAACGGCTTCTGCAAGGACGTGTTCCGCGAACTGCCGATGGAATTCGCGGTGGAGGCGCAGGCGCTGCTCGGCATCACGCTGGAAGGCGCGGTCGGCTGATCCACAGAACACTCACGGAGCACATTGATGACGCAACAACCGATGCTGAAGATCGAGAACCTGCACGCGAAGGTCGAGGGCGGTGACATCCTGCGCGGTGTCGACCTCGAGGTGAACGCGGGCGAGGTACACGCGATCATGGGCCCGAACGGCTCGGGCAAGTCGACCCTTGCGCACATCCTCGCCGGGCGCGACGAGTACGAGGTGACTGAGGGCTCGATCACCTACAAGGGCCAGGATCTGCTCGAGCTGGAGCCCGAGGAGCGCGCCCACGAGGGCCTGTTCCTGGCATTCCAGTATCCGGTCGAGATCCCGGGCGTCAACAACATCTACCTGTTGAAGGCGGCACTGAACGCCAAGCGCAAGCACCAGGGCCTGGACGAGGTCGATACGGTCGACTTCCTGACCGACGTCAAGCAGAAGATGAAGCTGATGGACATGAGCGAGAGCTTTCTCAACCGCTCGGTCAACGAGGGCTTCT
>JAWWAE010000121.1:0-7260 GCA_033721835.1 Halofilum sp. (in: g-proteobacteria)
CGCGTTCGGCATCTCGCCGCTGGTGATCGGGCTCACGGTCGTGGCCTTCGGCACCAGCTCGCCCGAGCTCGCGGTGAGCATCAAGGCGGCGCTGTCCGGGCAGGCCGAGATCGCCGTCGGCAACGTCATCGGCAGCAACATATTCAACGTCCTGTTCATCCTCGGCGTCTCGGCGCTGATCGTGCCGCTGGTCGTGACGCGGCAGCTCGTGCGGCTCGACGTGCCGCTGATGATCGCGCTGTCGGTGGTCGTCCTGCTGCTGTGCCTGGACGGGCGCTTCGGGCGCATCGACGGGCTGCTGCTGTTCCTGGGACTGGTTGCCTATCTCTGGGTCCTGATTCGCCAGGGGAAGCGGGATCCCGGTGGCGACGCAGACCAAGCGGCCGGCGTGGGGCCGGCCGCGACCGAGAGCGGCGCGCTTCGGAACCTGGGACTCGTGATCGGTGGCCTGGCGCTGCTGGTGCTCGGTTCGCGCTGGCTGGTCGCGGGCGCGGTCGAGTTCGCGACCTACCTGGGGGTCAGCGAGCTGATCATCGGCCTGACGATCGTCGCGGCGGGCACGTCGCTGCCCGAGGTCGTGACCTCGATCATCGCGGCGGTCCGCGGAGAGCGCGACATCGCGGTCGGCAATGTCGTCGGCAGCAACCTCTTCAACCTCATGGGCGTGCTCGGGCTGGCCGGCATCGTCGCCCCGAGCGGGATCGGGGTCTCGCCAGCGGTCATCGGCTTCGACCTGCCGGTGATGATCGCGGTCGCGCTTGCCTGCCTGCCGATCTTCTTCACCGGCGGCGTGATCAGCCGCGCGGAGGGCGCCCTGCTGGTGGGCTACTACCTGGCCTACACGTTGTACCTCGTGCTGGCCGCCTCGCACCACGACGCGCTGGCCGGGTTCAGCGCCGTCATGCTCTGGTTCGTACTGCCGCTGACTGCCGCCAGCCTGGCCTTCGTCGCCTGGAACGAGCTCCGCGCACGGTAGCCGACCCGCGAGAGGGTTTTTCGACCAGGGATGTTCGAGCTCGACGGAATCCGTTGCGGGCTCGGCCAATGGAGGATCAAGCAGATGGAGTCGTCTTGCTGAGCCACTGCTCGACTTCGGAGTGGTGCAGCGCCTTGCTGTACAGGAAGCCCTGTCCTGACACGCAACCGAGCCTGCGCAGCTCGGCTTCCTGCTCGATCGTCTCTATGCCCTCCGCAATAACGGAAAGATTGAGGGCCCGCGCGATCTGTATCAGCGCCGCGACGATGGATTGCTGCAGCTCGCTGGTCATCATGTCCATGACGAAACTTCGATCGATCTTCAGTTCACCGAATGGCAGCTTTGCCAGGTAGCTCAGGGAGGAAAAGCCGGTGCCGAAATCATCAATCGAAAACTTCACACCCAGCTCGTCGAGCGCATGCATCGTTCGTTCGGTTGCCGCAAAGTCATCTACCAGGGATGTCTCCGTGAGTTCGAGACGTACAGCCGATGCTGCGAGTCCGGAATCGAGCACAAGTTGCTTGTACACGTCGTCGAAATTCCCCGCACGGAATTGATGTGCAGAACAGTTGACGGCAATCGGTGGGGGCGACAGGCCCTGCTCGTTCCAGGCCTGAATCTGCCTGGTCACTCGAGAAAGCATCAGGCGCCCGAGCGAATTGATCATCCCGCTCGTCTCTGCCACGGGTATGAAATCGGCCGGCGAGACCATGTCGCCGCCCTCGAGAGGCCAGCGGGCCAGTGCCTCGAGACCGACCAGCCGATGATCGTCGAGCGACACTTGCGGCTGGTAATACGGTTCAATGGTTGATTCCGCAACCGCGTCACGCAATGCCCGCTCGATGTGGAAGTGCTTGCGGGCCTGCGCGCTCAGTTCATCCGAGTAGTAGGCATAGTCGATCGCGGGATCCTTTCGCGCCTTGTCAGTCGCCAGTGAAACCGCCTGGATCAACTGATCCGCTGTCTTGCCATCTTCCGGGAAGCGAGCAATACCCAGGGCAACCTCCACTCGTACCTGGGTGCCATCAGCAAGGAGAATCGGCTCGCCCAACGACTCCTGCAATGACCGGGCCATGGCGTCACCGTCGGCTGCGAATCCCTGCTCGGTGAAGACCAGCTGGAACACATCGCCCTGCGACCGCGCGGCCAGGTTGTCGGCCCCGGACAGCTCCTCGATGCGCTCGGCGAGCGCCGACAGCACCCGGTCTCCATTGTCGAAGCCGAACTGTTCGTTGAGTCTCGACATGCCCCGAACATTCACCTGCACGACCGTGACCGGCAGGCGGTGTTGGCGAGCCGCCGCACACCGTTCCTCCAGGCGCCGCGTGAACTCGACGCGGTTGACCAGGCCGGTAAGGCTGTCGTGCGTGGCGAGCCAGTGAGCCTGCGCTTGCGCCTCGACCTCGCGAGTCACGTCGATCGCGATGCCGTCCCAGACGGTCGAGCCGTCATCCCGGCGTTGCGGACGTGAAATTACCCGCAGCCACACCATGGCGCTCTCGGGCGGCTGGAACCGCAACACCATGTCGATGCCTGATAGCGAATCCGCGGTCGCGGAGACTGCCTGTTCGAATGCGGACCTGTCGTCAGGCACGATGAGATCAAACAGGGCCTGTGGATCACGGTATACGGCCTCGGTGTCAATGCGATGCTTTTCCAGTAATTCACCCGCGAGATAGGTGTACCGGTCCCTTCCCTCTGTGTCCCTGACTCTCTGGAAAACCGCCCCGGGGATGTCGCGGGGGAGCGCGGAGATAGTAGGTTCCGTCCTCCCGGCACTGCCGTTTGGGACATCCCGCGAGCGGCTCATGTCGCGGACGACGCTCACGACTGCGACGGGAACGTCCCCCTCGTAAATGGTCTGGACCAGGTTCTCCGTTGCAAAATGACTGCCATCGCGCCGCCGCATGTGGAATTGACAGGTGTAGTTCTTGTGGCCCTGGGCGATGTACTCCTCGGATTGCTTGCCAAATTTCTCGAATGTTTCGTCGCTGATATGCAATCGACGTGTGGTTCCACCGACGAGCTCCGATGGTGTGTAGCCGAATACATGCAATACGGCATCGTTGCAGGCAAGTATGCGACGGGTCTTCCAGCCGACGATGAAGACCGGGTTGTCGCCCAGCAGATACGCTGCCTGAAGCAGCGCCTCGGAGGATGGCGGGCTCTGGGCGAATGGAGCCGGCGATTGCAACGGCAGGTCTGTCGTCATCCCGGCCCAACCAGACGGATTACGGCGAAATTATATCATTCACACAACGAGTCTCCGGAATCGCGGCGCCGGGGTGCGGCGACCAACATGCCGAGGGGGCAGATCCGGGTTGCCGCAGGCCGAGTCCGGGATCGCTCCCGGACGACTCCGGCGGGTGGTCCCGGCAGTCAGGCCTGCGCCACGGTCGGCCCGAGCGCGGCTGCCAGCGCCTCGATGTGTGCCGGCGTGATCCCGCAGCAGCCGCCGAGCACGGACGCGCCCGCCTCGCGCCAGCGGCGGCAGGCGTTGACGAAGTCCTCCGGTGACAGCTGCTGGAACACCCAGTGCGGCATCTCGAAGTAGCCGGACTCGGGGTAGGCGCCGAACGGTCCATCCCAATCGGCGCGGAGGCCCTCCAGGGCCTCGTCCGTGACCGAGATCTCGCTGTGCATGATCAGCGCCACCCGCGCGCCGTCGATCATCAGGCCGCGGGTCAGTTCCGCCGGTGTGTGCTGGTGATTGCCCTCGCTGACCAGCGCGCCGTCCACGCGCTCGAACGACATGCCGACCCATACCGGCAGGCCGGTGGCGACGGCGGCCTCGGTCGCCAGCCGGGCGGCGTGGAGGTCGGTCATCATCTCCATGATCAGCAGGTCGCAGCCGGCATCGGCGAGGACCTCGGTCTTGCGCCGGTAGAGGGCGCGGATCCGGTCGGGCTCGAGGCGCGTCGTGGCGCCATCATCGGTGCCCTTGACGATCGCCGACATGGTCGAGACCGAGCCGGCCAAGGCGACCGGGGCATCGGCTACCCGGTCGAGCGCCTCGCGCGCCAGCCGCACCGCCTCGCGGTCGATGGCCTCGATCTCGTCCTCGCGGTCGCGCGCGGCGAACGACAGCGGGCTGGAGGCGTAGGTGTTGGCGGTGATCACCTCGGCGCCGGCGCGGATGTAATCCTCGTGCACGGCCCGGACGGTGTCGCCGTGGCTGAGGTTCGCCATCGCGCACCAGAACTCGTCGTCCATCGCCACCCCGCGGCGCTCGATGTCGGTGCCGGTGCCGCCGTCGAGGATGATCAGGTCGCCGGACTGCAGCTTGCGCTCGAGGTGGTCGTACATCGGGGGAATCTCCCGGGGCCGTGGTCGGGGCAGGCGCCGAGGATAAGCGGGTCTCGTGCGTCCCGTCGAGCCCGGCGGATGCGGCGGGACCGCGACGGGGATCGGCCGGCCATGGGCGTGCGCGCGGTTGGACGGCGTAGCCCGGATGCAGCCCGAAGGGCGGAATCCGGGGACCGGATTGCGGGTTTCCCCGGATTCCGCCGCGCTCCATCCGGGCTACCCGGCCCGCAGGCAACCGCTCTATTGCATAAGGAAAATGCATGGAATGGATCAGGTGGCGCGCGATATACAGGTCCCGGGGCGGGGGCAATAATCGTCGCATCCGTTGACGGGAGCGGCCGTCCGGGCGACGGGCGCCCCCGCATTGCGCCCGGCAGGACCGGGGCGCCGCAGGCATTCGGCCGAGGAGAAGGGCATGGCGCGTCGTGCCGGGGGACGCAGGTCCCGGGTAGCCCTCCGCTCGGCCCCGCTGGCCGAGGACCTGAAGCCGGTCCACCCGGGCGAGGCGGGCGGCCAGTACCGGCCGTTGGCGCCCGACCAGGTCGAGGCCGTGGTCGAGAACGCCTACCGCATCCTCGAGGAGATCGGCTTCGCCCAGCCCACCCCGCATTGCATCGAGACCTGTACCGCGGTCGGCGCCGTGCTCGGCGGAGACGGCCGCCTGCGGATGCCGCGCGAGGTGGTGCAGAGGGCGCTCGAGCTGTGCGACCGCGAGCTGGTCCTGCACGCCCAGGACCCACGCTACGACCGCAAGGTGTACGGCACGCGGGTGCATTTCTCGACCGCCGGGGCCGCGGTGATGATCGCCGATCCCGTCAGCCGGAGTTACCGCGAGTCGCGGGCCCTGGATCTGTATGACATGGCGCGCATCGCCGACACGCTGGAGCACATCCACCTGTTCCAGCGCACCTGCGTGCTGCGCGACATCGCCGACAACTACGAGATGGACCTCAACACCACCTACAACGCGGTGATGGGCACGTCCAAGCATGTGGGCGCGAGCTGGACCGATGCGCGCCATCTCGAGCAGACGCTGGAGATGCTGCACGTCATCGCCGGCGGCGAGGAGCAGTGGCGGGCGCGGCCGTTCGTCAGCCAGTCGAACTGCTTCGTCGTGCCGCCGCTGAAGTTCGCCGAGGAATCGCTCGAGTGCCTGCGGGTGGCGGTCGAGGGCGGCATGCCGGTGCTGCTGCTGTCGGCGGGCCAGGCGGGCGCGACAGCACCGCCGTGCCTGGCCGGCGCGGTGTCGCAGGCCTGGGCCGAGTGCCTCGGCGGGCTGGTGTACGTGAATGCCATCCGGCCCGGTGCCCCGGCCATCCTCGGCACCTGGCCGTTCGTCTCCGATCTGCGCACCGGCGCCATGAGCGGCGGCTCGCCCGAGCAGGGCGTGCTGTCCGCCGCCTGCGCGCAGGTGGGCAATCACCTCGGCCTGCCGAACGGCACCGCCTGCGGCATGGCGGACTCGAAGATGCCCGACTTCCAGGCCGGCGCGGAGCGCGCCTCGACCGCCGCGCTGGCGGCACTGGCCGGCGCCAACATCGTCTACGAGTCGGCCGGCATGTACGCGAGCCTGCTCGGCACCTGTCCGGAGAGCCTGGTGCTGGACAACGACGTGCTCGGCGCCTGCATGCGCATGGTCAAGGGCATCACCGTCGACGAGGAGACGCTCGGTCTGGAAATGATCAAGGACGTGTGCCTCAATGAGCGCGGGCACTACCTCGGCTCCGACGAGACGCTCAAGGTGATGCAGACCGAATATCTCTATCCTGCCGTCTTCAACCGCATGAGCCCCAACGACTGGGTCGAGGCCGGCGCGCAGGATGCGCTGGAGCAGGCCATTCACAAGACCCGGGAGATCCTGGCGACGCACGTGCCGATGCACGTGAGCGACGAGACCGACCGCCGGGTGCGGGCGCAGTTCCCCATCTTTCTCTCGCGCGAGCAGATGGGCCGCGACGCCTGATCGCGACCGCTGGTTGGCGCACGAGCCGCCCGTCCGGGCGACTGGAAGCGAATGATGAAATCGCAGGCAAGAGTGGCAATCATCGGCGGCGGATCGCTCGGCGTCAGCCTCCTGTATCACCTGACGAAGGAGGGCTGGACCGACTGCATGGTGATCGAGAAGGGCGAGCTGACCAGTGGTTCGACCTGGCATGCCGCCGGGCTGGTGGGCAACTTCATCGGCAACCACACCGTCTCCCACGTCCACAACTACTCGGTGCAGCTCTACACGGAGATCCTGCCGCGGGAGACCGGCGAGGACTCGCCGTTCCACCAGTGCGGCAGCCTGCGCATCGGCTTCAGCAAGCTCGAGGAGGAATGGTTCCGCAACCTCGAGAGCCGCGCGAAGAACGTGCCCTGCGAGCTGCACCTGATCAGCAGGCAGGAAGCGCAGGAGATCAACCCGCTGATGGACTTCAGCAAGGCACGGGTGATCGCGTACACGCCCAACGACGGCCACGTCGATCCGACCTCGGTGGTCATGCCGCTGTCGCGGCTGGCGCGCGAGAACGGCGCCACCATCAGCCGCAACAACCGGGTGCTGGAGATCAACGCCCTGCCGTCGGGCGAATGGGAGGTCGTGACCGAGCAGGGCAACGTCACCGCCGAGCACGTGGTGAACGCGGCGGGCTGCTTCGCGCGCGAGGTCGGCGCGATGGTGGGGGCGTTCGTGCCGCTGGTGAACCTCGAGCACCAGTACCTGGTCACCGATGCCCACCCCGAGATCGAGCAGCTCGAGAAGGAGCTGCCGGTCTGCCGCGACTCCTGGAGCCACGCCTACATCCGCCAGGAGGGCAAGGGCTTCCTGGTCGGGCCGTACGAGACCTTCGGCTCGCGGCCGTGGGCGCTCGACGGCATGGACTGGTCGTTCGATCGCGAGCTGTTCCCGGGCGATGTCGAGCGGCTGATGCCGTTCCTCGAGCGGGCGATGGAGCTCACCCCGGCGTTCGGCGAGGTCGGCATCCACACGGTGGTGA
>JAWWAE010000122.1:0-7191 GCA_033721835.1 Halofilum sp. (in: g-proteobacteria)
AGGAAGTCGACCCGCAGCGGCGTGTCGCGGCCCATCGGGAACAGGTCGACCAGCGCCCCGCGGACGGCGAACTCGCCGTGCTCGCGCACCTGGCTGACGTGGCGGTAGCCGCCGCGTTCCAGCCGGCGCCGCAGGTCGTCGATGGTCAGCCGCTGGCCGACCTCGAGGTCGAGCACGTGGCCGGCCAGGTAATCCGGCGGCACCACCCGCTGCATCAGCGTCGCCACCGGGGCCACCAGTACGCCCTCGCGCATCGACGGCAGCCGGTCGAGCGCCCGCAGGCGCTGCGAGACGATGTCCTGGTGCGGCGAGAACAGGTCGTAGGGCAGGGTCTCCCAGTCGGGGAACTGGAGTACCGGCAGCGCGCCGCTGGCGTAGAAGTCGAGCTCGGCCTCCAGCGCGTGCGCCTCGTGCACGCCGGCGGTCACCACGACCAGCGGCCCGCCGTGGCGCTGCGCGGCCTCGACGATCGCCAGCGCCGCCGCGCTGCCGTGCGCACGGTGCCAGTGGCGCGCCCCACGGGCGGGGCGCGGCAGCAGGGCCGTGGGGCCCCGGGTGTCGACGGCGGCGGAACCGGTCATGGGTGCGTCAGGGGGTTGCGGCTGCGAGCGGCGGCGTATTGTGGCACATCCGGGCGGCGGGGATGGCAATGGAACCCCGAATGGACACGACACGAGCAGGGCCGTTCCCGAGGTGAGGGGCTGCGCCCTCGCGACGCCAACGCGAACGCCGCCGCCGCAGCGAAACGTGCGCCGTCATCGCGGCGAGAGCGCACCCGCGACCTTGCCGGCAACGCGGTCGCTCGAGCTCGGGGCGTTCACAGGGGCACCGGCTGCGGCCGCTTGCCCGCGGCCGAGGGGCGGATCCGGGGTGAGGCGTCCCGCGCCGGCCGCCCGGGTGGCCGTCGGCGGGTCGCGAGCGGCGGGCTACTGGCGGTCGCGGTCGCCGTGCTTGACCGAGTGCAGCACCCGGTCGTGTTCGAAGTAGACGGTGAATCGGTCGTAGACCCAGCGCGAGATCGGCGGGTCGCCGACCGGGGGTACGGTGCGCCGCGGCTCGCCGAGGCGGCTGCGGACCGTGTCCTTGGTCACCCCGCGCTTCGGCATTTCGGGCAGCTGCTGCACGATCTCGGCCGGATTCAGCTGCCCCGGCTTCGGATCCTCGATCGTCTCCTGGGCCGCCGCGAGGCCCGGCAGCAGCAGGCTCAGGACCAGCAGGGGACTTGATATCCGCATTGCAATTGTCCGGTAAGCGGATGATTCCGCGACGATATGTCCCGGATACTAGCACCCCGGGGCGGGATGCCCAAGTGTGCGGATCGAGGAACCGCGAATGGACGCGAATGAACGCGAATGGGTCGTCACCGCAGCCGGCGTGTCAGAGCTGTGCTGGCGAAGTCTGGCCGACCGATCGGCAAGCGAGGGACCACAAAATGGACACGAAATGCACACAAGGTGATTCATTGTCGGAGGCCTCGCCCTGCAGCCGAGTCTCAGGATTTTGTGTCCATTTTGTGTTCATGTTGTGGTTTCCGTAGGTGCGCTTTTGCGAAGCAAACGCGTACGTCCGCCTCGCAACGCAACGTACGCGTTCGCCTGCGGCGAAAGCGCACCTACGGGTGCCACCATTCGCGTTCATTCGCGTCCATTCGCGGTTCCTGAATTTTCCGTAGGGATTGCGGGGCAGACAGTCGCTCGGGGGCTGTGGTCTAATCTCGCGCCATGTTCCAGCCGCTCCCCATCTGGCTCGGCCTGCGCTACACGGCGGCGAAGCGGCGCAACCACTTCATCTCCTTCATCTCCTTCATCTCGATCCTCGGCATCCTGGTCGGGGTGACCGCGCTGATCACGGTACTGTCGGTGATGAACGGCTTCGAGCGCGAGCTGCGCGAGCGGATCCTCGGCGTGGCGGCGCACGCCACCGTGACCTCGCTCGGGGGACCGATGCAGGACTGGGAGCCGGTCGCGGAGACCGCCGCCGCGCACCCGCAGGTGCTCGGCACCGCGCCCTACGTCGAGGGCCAGGTGATGCTGGTCAGCGGCGGCCGCGTGACCGGGGCGCAGATCCGCGGCGTGCGGCCCGACCGCGAACCCCAGGTCTCGGACATCGACGAGAACATGACCGCGGGGCGCCTCGCCGACCTGGAGGCCGGCGAGTTCGGCGTGGTGCTCGGCAGCCGGCTGGCAGGCTACCTCGGGGTCGAGACCGGCGATCGCGTGACCATGGTCACGCCCGAGGCCAGCGTCACGCCGGTCGGGGTGCTGCCGCGGCTCAAGCGCTTCACGGTGGTCGGCACCTTCGACGTCGGGATGTACGAATACGATCGCTCGACCGCGCTGATCCACGTCGAGGACGCCAGCCGCCTGCTGCGGATGGAGGGTGGCGTCACCGGCGTGCGCCTGCGTCTCGACAACATGTTCCAGGCGCCGCGGGTCGTGGCCGACCTGAAGCAGCGCCTCGATCGCAACCTCTGGGTCAGCGACTGGACTCACCGCCACGCCAACTTCTTCCGCGCGGTGCAGACGGAAAAGACCGTCATGTTCGTGATCCTGACGCTGATCGTCGCTGTGGCCGCGTTCAACATCGTCTCCACGCTGGTGATGACGGTCACCGACAAGCAGGCGGACATCGCCATCCTGCGCACGCTCGGCCTGACCCCGCGCGGGGTGATGGGCGTGTTCCTGGTACAGGGCACGGTGATCGGGCTGGTGGGCACGTTGCTCGGCGTTGCCAGCGGCATCGCGCTGTCGCTGAACATCGGCGACGTCATGACCACCCTGGAAAACCTGCTCAACACCGACCTGCTGCCGGCGGACATCTACTACATCAGCGACCTGCCGTCGGACCTGCAATGGAGCGATGTGGTCAGGATCACGCTGTTGTCGGCGGGACTCAGCGTGCTGGCCACGCTGTACCCGGCCTGGCGCGCGGCGCGCACACGGCCGGCGGAGGCGCTCCGCTATGAGTGACGCGATCGACTGCCGCGAAGTACACAAGCGCTTCCGCCAGGGCGACCTCGACGTCGACGTGCTGCGCGGTGTCGACCTGGTGGTGGCCACCGGCGAGCAGGTCGCGGTGGTTGGTCCGTCGGGCTCGGGCAAGAGCACGCTGCTGCACCTGCTCGGCGGTCTCGATGACCCTACAGCGGGCGAGATCCACGTCGGTGGCGAGGCGATGTCGAAACTCGGGCCGGCGGCGCGCGGCCGCTTGCGCAATCGCGCGCTCGGCTTCGTCTATCAGTTCCATCACCTGCTGCCGGAGCTGACCTGTGTGGAGAATGTCGCGCTGCCGTTGGTGATCGGCGGCCGGGCGGTGGCGGAGGCACGCAGGGCCGCCCTGCAGCTGCTGGAACGAGTGGGTCTGGACCACCGCGCGCGCCACAAGCCCGGCGAGATGTCCGGCGGTGAGCGTCAGCGCGCCGCGGTCGCCCGCGCGCTGATCACGCGCCCCGCCTGCGTGCTCGCCGACGAGCCGACCGGCAACCTCGACGTGCACACCGCCGAGCGGGTATGGGACCTGATCCGCGAGCTCAACCGCGAGGCCGGCACCAGCTTCCTGGTGGCCACCCACGACCAGGGCCTGGCCGAGCGCATGGACCGCGTGGTCAGCCTGGTCGACGGGCGCATCGAGCCCGCGTAACACCGCAACGCACCGCGCAGGCACGCGTATCGACGCGGCTGGAGAACCCGCAGGCGCGCGCTTGGCGCAGGCCCACTTGATCAGGCCTGTGACGGTCGCGGCAGCAACCGGCCGCCCGGCCTCGCGATCCGGTCTACTTCCGGTTGATGCAGAACCGGCCCGGACCCATCAGGGCGCATGCGATCGCGCTGAACAGGAACATCATCTGCAGCTCGAGCTGGTAACCGCCGTTGTCGTTCAGCATGAAGAACTCGCCCGTGTGCACGAGCAGCAGGGCAAATATCATGTTGATCACGATCAGTACCGCGCCGATGCGCGCGTACCAGCCGATGATCAGCAAAAGCGGTCCCACCACCTCGCCGAGGTATACGCCGTAGGCCACGAAACCGGGTAGCCCGTAGCTCTGCACCAGCCCGACGATGCCGTCGACACCGCCGATCACCTTGGCGAGTCCGTGCAGGAGGACGAGCAGGCCGAGCACCACCCGCAGGATCAGCTTGCCGGTCTCGTCCGCCTTGGCCGTATCGATGTCGAAGTACATGCCTGCCTCCATCCTTCTCCATCACTACGTGATGGCATCTGATCAGATACTGCGGTAGCTGGCAATGGCCGCGGTGCCCGCCGTCGGCGCCGGCCTGCCGTTGGCGATCCACGGCCACGGGCGGTCGCGCGTTCGCCGTTCGATCGGTTGCCTCACGTCTCCTGGCGCACGTCCCCGTTGTCGCGTCGGCGGCGGCGGTGCAGGAGGTGGCTGATGACGTGATAGCGCCAGGCGAGGCGGCAGAGGAGGAAGCCGAGCGCCGCGCTGATGATGCCGAGCAGCAGGCAGCCGAGCGTGAGCGGCAGCCAGATACGGGCGACGCCGGCGGTGAACCAGGCCAGGGTCGGCTCGAACGCCACCGGCACGTGCTCGATGCCGAGCAGCCAGGAGCCGACCCGCCAGGCAAACCAGAACATCGGGCCCATGGTCAGCGGGTTGGTGATCCACACCAGCACCACGGACAGCGGCAGGTTGACGCGGAGCAGCAGTGCCAGCGCCGCGGCGATCAGCATCTGCAGCGGTAGCGGGATCCAGGCGGTGAACAGGCCGACCGCAAAGCCGCCGGAGACCGAGCGCCGATTGAGGTGCCATACGTTGGGGTCGTGCAACAGGTCGCCGAGCGCGATGCGCAGGGAATCCTGCTCCCGCAGTTCCGCCGGTTTCGGCAGGTAGCGGCGAAAGAAGTTTTTCGGCATGGTGTACCCGGGTACGGCGCCAGTGGCTGTACTCCAGCGGTCGGTCCGGGATTATGGCCGAACCGCAGGGACGCGGAAAAGCGGCATGGCATGGATTGCGCTCGCCCTGACCGCCGGCGCGGCGACCCTGTTCGCGCTGCCGGCACTGCCCCCGGCGTGGCTCGCCGCGCTGCTGTTCCTCCCTGCCTGTGCCCTGCTGCTGGCCGGGCCCTGCCTGCGACCGGCCGGTGCCTGCCTGCTGGGATTCGCGCTCGCCGCACTGGCCGCGCACGCCCGCCTCGAGCACACGCTGGCCCCGGGGCTGGCCGGGGCGGACCTGCGGATCGAGGGGCGCATCGACGGCCTGCCGCAGGACGACGGGCGGCGGCTGCGGTTCGAGTTCCTGGTCCGTTCCGGTTCCCGCGATGGCCATCCCGTGCGCCTGCCGCGGCGGGTCCGCCTGAGCTGGTACGGGCCCGGTCGCGCGCAGCCGGTACCCGGCGAGCGCTGGCGCCTGACGGTGCGCCTGCGGTCGCCGCGCGGCTTCGCCAACCCCGGCGGCTTCGACTACGGGCGCTGGCTGTTCCGCCATGGCATCGGGGCAACGGGCTACGTCCGCGACGCACCCGGACCGGTTCGCCTGGCCCCGGCCCGGCCCTCGATCGATGCATTGCGTGCCGGGCTGCGGGCGCGGCTCGCACCGGTGCTCGAGCAGCTCGAGCATCCCGGCATGCTGCGGGCGCTGACGCTCGGCGACCGCGGCGGTATCCCGGCGGGGCGCTGGCGCACCCTGGTCGCCACCGGCACCAATCACCTGATGGCCATCTCGGGGCTGCACGTGGGGCTCGTGGCGCTGCTCGGCTACGGCCTCGGCCGCGGGCTCTGGCGCGTCGGCGGGCCACTGCGCCGGCGGCTGCCGCGACCGATGCTGCAGGCGCTCACGGCCCTGGCGCTGGCCGCGCTCTACGCGGCGCTGGCCGGCTTCGCCCTGCCCACCGTGCGCGCCCTGACCATGCTCGCGCTTGCGCTCGGCGCCGTCTGCA
Organism: Halofilum sp. (in: g-proteobacteria); assembly: GCA_033721835.1. Lineage (GTDB taxonomy): Bacteria > Pseudomonadota > Gammaproteobacteria > XJ16 > Halofilaceae > Halofilum. Next base: position 5,898 of record JAWWAE010000122.1, read on the forward strand.
TGCGCCGGCGGGTGCGCCCGGGCAGCGTCCTCGCCGGCGCGGCCGTCACGGTGATCGCGTTCGATCCGCTGGCGGTGCTGGCGCCGGGATTCTGGCTCTCGTTCGGCGCGGTGGCCGCGATCCTCTGGGTCTGCGCCGGGCGCCTGGGCCGCCCGCGGCGACTCGGGGGCTGGCTGCGCCTGCAGTGCGCCATTGCGCTCGCGCTCACGCCGCTGCTGCTGGCCCTGTTCCGCGAGGCCTCGCTCGTGGCGCCCCTGGCCAACGCGCTGGCCGTACCCTGGGTGAGCATCGCGACCGTGCCGAGCGCACTCGGCGGCGCGGCGCTGTGGCCGCTGTGGCCGGCCCTCGGGGCCGGCCTGCTCTGGCTCGCGGATACCTCGCTGCTCGTGATCTGGTGGCTGCTCGAGCGCCTGGCGGGGCTCTCATTCGCGCAGTGGCGGGCCCCGGCCCATCCCCATTGGATGCTGGCGCTGGCGCTCGTCGGCGCCGCCGTACTGCTGCTCCCGCGTGGCGTTCCGGGCAAGCCGGCCGCGCTGCTGGCCGTGCTGCCACTGCTGCTGTGGCAGCCGCCGCGGCCGGCATCGGGCGCGTTCTGGGTCGACGTGCTCGATGTGGGCCAGGGCCTGGCGGTGGTCGTGCGCACGGCGCGACACACGCTCGTCTACGATACCGGTGCGCGCTTCTCGCCCCGCTTCGACGCGGGCAGCGCGGTCGTGGTCCCGTTCGTCCGCTCCGTCGGCGTCAGGCGGCTGGACGCGCTGGTCGTATCGCACGGCGATGACGACCACGCCGGCGGTGCCGATGCGGTCACGCGCGAGCTCCGCCCGCGCCGCATCTGGACCAGCGTGCCGGCCCGGCTGCACCCGGCGGCCGGGTTCTGCGCCCGCGGCCTCGGCTGGCGCTGGGACCGGGTCCGGTTCCGTTTCCTGCACCCCGCGCGCGACGGCGTCTGGCGCGGCAACAACGCCTCCTGCGTGCTGCGCGTGGACGGCCCCGGCGGCAGCCTGCTGCTGCCGGGCGACATCGAGGCCGGCGCCGAACGTGCACTGGTCGCGGGCGGCGCGGCGCTGGCAGCGGACGTCGTGGTGGCGCCGCATCACGGCAGCGCCACCTCGTCGACTCCGGGCTTCGTCGCCGCCGTGAATCCGCGCTGGGTGCTGTACTCGGTCGGCCACGGCAACCGCTGGGGATTTCCACGACCGCAGGTGCTGGCTGCCTGGCGGCCCGCCGGCTGGGCGCGCACCGATTGCGGCGGCGCGCTGCATCTCGCGTTCGATCCCGGGCACGGGGTCGC
>JAWWAE010000123.1:0-7170 GCA_033721835.1 Halofilum sp. (in: g-proteobacteria)
CCTGCTGCACGCCACCCACCAGGTGCGGCGGCTGGCGCACGAGGGCCGCGTGGACGAGGAGCAGTTCGAATGCGCCATGCGGCCGGTGTTCGAGCTCGATCCGGAGAGCGTCGAGGCGGTGTACGGCGGCCCCGAGTGCCGACACAACCTGCTGTCGGTGCTGCGGGCCCAGCTCGGCGGGGGCGAGGCCGGGCGCGACCTCGAGGCGACCCGCTACTCGGCGACCCTGATGCACCTCGAGCGCAAGCTGAGCGCGCGCGATGACCTGATGCAGGCCCTGCGCGAGGGCCTGGAGTCGGCGCGGCGCCAGGCCGAGCATTTCTCCATCACCCACGAGAACGTGACCGCCCGACTGGCCGACCTGTACGCCAACACAATCAGCTCGCTGCAGCCGAAGGTCATGGTCCAGGGCGACCCGCGCTACCTGCAGGAGACCCACGTCGCCAACCGCGTCCGCGCCCTGCTGCTCGCCGGCATGCGCTCGACCGTCCTCTGGCGCCAGTGCGGCGGCTCGAGATTGAAACTCATCCTCGGCCGAAACCGCCTCATGCGCGCGGCCGCGGAGATCGATGCCGAGCAGGAGGCGTGAGGGTCACCGGCGGGGCCTTGTTTGAACCGCAAATGAACGCGAATGAACGCGAATATTCGCGCGTCATGTTCCAGAGCGAGTCAGAGCTTCGCTTGGGGCACATCACCGCCGGCAAGACATTGAAGAACCACGAATGAACACGAATGGACACGAATCAAACGACGGGTTCGCATGGATGACGTAGGTGCACTTTTGCGAAGCAAACGCGTACGCCCGCTTCGCAACGAAACGTACGCGTTCGCCTACGGCGAAAGCGCACCTACGGCTTCTCTATTCGTGTTTATTCGTGTCCATTCGTGGTTCGAATCTTTCCACCTTCAAGCCTGCAAAGAAACGCCAGCGAAGCTCTGACACGCTCCACAGTGTGACGCGCGTCTATTCGCGTTCATTCGCGTCCATTCGCGGTTCCCCTACTCTTTGCCGCCCTTGCTGCCAAGCGCGTCGGTGACCTTGGTGATCAGGTCCATCGGCATCGGGAACACGATGGTCTTGGCGTTCTCCTGGGCGATGCCCTGCAGGGTCTGCAGGTAGCGCAGCTGGATGGCGCGCGGATCCTCGCCCAGCTTCTGGGCCGCGTTGACCAGGTTCTCGGCCGCCTGCAGCTCGCCCTCGGCGTGGATGACCTTGGCGCGCCGCGCGCGCTCGGCCTCGGCCTGCTGGGCGATCGCGCGGATCATGCTCTCGTCGATATCGACGTGCTTGATCTCGACATTGGCCACCTTGATGCCCCACTGGTCGGTGTGGGTGTCCAGGATCTCCTGGATGTCGGCATTCAGCTTGTCGCGCTCGGACAGCATTTCGTCCAGGTCGTGCTTGCCCAGCACCGAGCGCAGCGTCGTCTGGGCGAGCTGGCTGGTCGCGCTGTAATAGTGCTCGACGTTGATCACCGACTTCTGTGGATCGACCACGCGGAAATACACCACCGCGTTCACCTGCACCGACACGTTGTCCTGCGAGATGACGTCCTGGGTCGGCACATCCATGGTCACCACGCGCAGGTCCACCTTCTCCATCGACTGGATCACCGGGATGACGATGATCAGGCCCGGACCCTTCACCTTGTGGAAGCGGCCCAGCATGAACACCACGCCCCGCTCGTACTCGCGCAGGATGCGCAGCGCGCTCGCAAGAAACAGGACAATGAGTCCGAGTATTGCGCCCCATACGATCAACATGTTCATTCCTCCGTATCCTTCTCTTCGGGCTCGACTTCGAGCACGAGCCCGTCACGCCGGGCCACGCGCACGCGGGTACCGGGCTCCAGTGGTCTCTCGCTGCGGGCGCGCCAGCGCTCGCCGAGCAGATTGATGATGCCGCCGCCCGCGTCGACCGGCTCCAGGACCTCGCCGCGCGCGCCAACCATGCCCGCATCGCCGCTCACCACCGGGTTGCGCCAGGCCCGTACCGCGAACCAGATCAGCAGCGCCATGATGGCGGAGGCGATCACGCCCATCCCTGCGATGACCTCGATCGCGATGCCGAAGCCGGGTGTCTCGGTATCGAACAGGATGATCGACCCGACGATCATCGCCACCACGCCACCGATGCCCATTACCCCGAAGCTCGGCATGAACGCCTCGGATACCATCAGGATGATGCCGAGCACGATCAGCAGCAGGCCGGCGTAGTTCACCGGCAGCACCTGTAGCGCGTAGAGCGCCATCAGCAGGCAGATCGCGCCGACGGTCCCGGGCACCAGCGAGCCGGGGTTGTAGCCCTCCAGCAACAGGCCGTAGATGCCGATCATCAGCAGCAGGTAGGCCACGGTGGGGTTGGTGATGACCGCGAGCAGCTCGCTGCGCCAGTCGGGCTCGATGCGCTCGACCGTCGCGCCCTTCGTCGCCAGCGTGACCGGGCCGGCCACGGTCTGGACCTCGCGCCCGTCGATGGCCGTGAGCAGTTCGTCGATATTGCCCGCGATCAGGTCGGCCACGTTCATGTCCACGGCCTCGCGCGCGGTCAGGCTCACGGCCTCGCGGACCGCGCGCTCCGCCCACTCGACATTGCGGCCGGTCTCCTGCGCCAGGCTGCGCATCCAGGCCGCGGCGTCGTTGATGGCCTTGCGCGACTTGGCGTCGGCCGGCGCCGGCTGCGACTCTTCCCCGGCCGCGGGCTGCTCCGATTCGGCGCCCTCGCCGGATTCCCCGTCGCCGTCCTTCGACGATTCCTTCTGCTCGCTCTCCTCTTCCTTCCGCGGCTCCGAGCCGCCGGGCTGGTCGCCGAGCGACACCGGGGTCGCCGCGCCGACGTTGGTGGCCGGCGCCATCGCGGCGACGTGACTGGCATAGAGGATATAGGTACCGGCGCTGGCGGCCTGCGCGCCCTCGGGGGCCACCCAGGTGACCACCGGCACGGTCGAGTTCCGGATCGCCTGCACGATGTCGCGGGTGGCGGCGCTGAGGCCGCCGGGCGTATCCATGCGCAGGACCGCCGCAACGGCGTCATTGTCGCGCGCCCGCTGCAGTCCGCGTTCGAGATAATCGGTGGTCGCGGGGCCGATCGCCCCGTCGATCTCCAGCAGGTAGGCCGCGCCGGCGGACGGCTCGGCCTCGTCGCTCGACTCGCCCTCGGCCGCGACGGCGTTCCAGCCGAGCAGCGCCGCCGCGAGCAGGCAGGCGAGCAGGTTCAGGTACCGCAAGAGAATCTCTCCCCGCTACCGGCGCACGCCGTGCGCCGCCGGCAGCGCCCTCAGTCCCAATGATAATCGATGGTGATCTCTTCGTCCGGGCGGATGGTTCGGATGACGTAGAGGTCGAAACCATCGAACTCGGCGTTCGGGCGCGCGCTGTGATTCAGGTAGCGCAGGCGGTTGAGCCCGCGCCGTCCGACCCATCCATCGCCATTGTCGACCCAGAGCACGTGCGAGCCGTTGCGCTTCGCTGCCGGGCCGAGGTAGGTGCCGACGAACAGGCCGCGCTCGAGCCGCTTGCGGGCGAACAGGCCCTTGCCGTGGATCGGCGACGGCGCCACGTAGACCAGCGTCCGTGTGCGCCGGTCCGCCTCCTGCTGGCCCCGGGTCGGCCGCCAGCGGCTCATGTCCCGGTCCCCGGCCGGCGCTGGTTGCGGGCGCTGCTCATCGTCGCTTCGCTCCCCGTCGGCGGGCCGGGCTCAGCCGGCGGCATCGGCCGCGGCGCCGAAGGCATGCTCGCGCAGGCTCTGCACCCGGTCGCGCAACCGCGCGGCCTCCTCGAATTCGAGGTTCTGCGCCTTGTCGAACATTTCCTTCTCCAGCCGCTCGATCTCGCGGGCGAGCTCCTTCGGCGACCGTGACTGGTACTCGGCCGTCTCCTCGGCCACCCGGGCGAAGTGCTCGGCCGAGCCCGGCGCGCCGGCGTGCGCCCCCTCCATGATATCCGCCACCGCCTTGCGGATGCCCTGCGGGGTGATGCCGTGGGCCCGGTTGAACTCGATCTGCTTCTCGCGCCGGCGCTCGGTCTCGTCCAGCGCGCGCCGCATCGAGCCGGTGATTTCGTCGGCGTAGAGGATGGCGCGGCCGTTGACGTTGCGCGCCGCCCGGCCGATGGTCTGGATCAGCGACCGCTCGGCGCGCAGGAACCCCTCCTTGTCGGCGTCGAACACGGCCACCAGCGCGACCTCGGGCATGTCCAGGCCCTCGCGCAACAGGTTGATCCCGACCAGCACGTCGAACTTGCCCAGCCGCAGGTCGCGAATGATCTCGACCCGCTCCACCGTGTCGATGTCCGAGTGCAGGTACCGCACCCGCACCCCGTGCTCGGCCAGGTAGTCGGTCAGGTCCTCGGCCATCTTCTTGGTCAGCGTGGTGATCAGCACCCGTTCGTCGTTCGCGGCGCAGCGATTGATCTCGGACAGCACGTCGTCGACCTGGCTGGCCACCGGCCGCACCTCGACCCCCGGGTCGACCAGCCCGGTCGGGCGCACCACCTGCTCCACCACCTGGTCCGCGTGCTGCTCCTCGTAAGGGCCGGGCGTGGCCGAGACGAAGATGGTCTGCGGCTGCTGGCGGACGAACTCCTCGAAGGTCAGCGGCCGGTTGTCCAATGCAGAAGGCAAGCGAAATCCGTAGTTTACGAGCGTTTCCTTACGTGATCTGTCACCCTTGTACATGCCCCCCAGCTGCGGGATGGTGACGTGGCTCTCGTCCACGATCAGCAGCGACTCCGCCGGCAGGTAGTCGAACAGGCACGGCGGCGGCTCGCCCGGCTCGCGCCCGGACAGGTAGCGCGAGTAGTTCTCGATCCCGGAGCAGTAGCCGAGCTCCTGGATCATCTCCAGGTCGAAATTGGTCCGCTGTTCCAGTCGCTGGGCCTCGAGCAGCTTGTCCTGCGCGCGCAACTCGGCCAGCCGCTCGCGCAGCTCCGCGCGGATCTGGTCGCAGGCGGCCAGCAGGGTCTCGCGCGGGGTCACGTAGTGGGTCTTGGGGTACACGGTCAGTCGCGGGACCTTGCGCCGCACCTCGCCCGTCAACGGATCGAACCAGGCCAGGCTCTCGATCTCGTCGTCGAACAGCTCGACGCGGATGGCCTCGGCCTCGGTCTCCGCGGGGTGGATGTCGATCACCTCGCCGCGCACGCGGTAGGTGCCGCGCTTCAGTTCCAGGTCGTTGCGCTGGTACTGCATCTGCGCCAGCCGCCGCAGGATCTGGCGCTGGTCGATGCGATCCCCCCGGTCCAGGTGCAGCACCATCTTCAGGTAGGCCTGCGGGTCCCCGAGGCCGTAGATCGAGGAGACCGTGGCGACGATGATAGTGTCGCGGCGCTCGAGCAGGGCCTTGGTCGCGGACAGCCGCATCTGCTCGATGTGCTCGTTCACGGAGGCGTCCTTCTCGATGAAGGTGTCCGATGACGGCACGTAGGCCTCGGGTTGGTAATAGTCGTAGTAGGAGACGAAGTACTCGACCGCGTTGTCGGGGAAGAACTCCCGCATCTCGCCGTAGAGCTGGGCCGCCAGGGTCTTGTTCGGGGCCAGCACCAGGGTCGGGCGCTGCACGTGCGCGATCACGTTCGCCATGGTGAAGGTCTTGCCCGAGCCGGTGACTCCGAGCAGGGTCTGGTGCATCAGGCCGTCGTCGAGGCCGCCGCACAGACCGTCGATGGCCTGCGGCTGGTCGCCGGCGGGCTGGAAGTCGCACTGGAGGCGGAACGGCTTGGACATGCGGTCTCGCGGGCGGTACAGTTTCGCGCTGCCTGGGACCCCGGCGCCTGACGCCGGGCCGAACCCCCATCATACAGAAACGAGGCTTTTGCCCGGGAATCCGCCGTGACCATTCAGCTCTCGGACCGCGTCCAGCAGGTCCAGCCCTCGCCCACCCTCGCCGTCACCGCCCTCGCCGCTTCGCTGCGGGCCCAGGGCCGCGACGTGATCGGCCTCGGCGCCGGCGAGCCCGATTTCGACACCCCGGAGCACATCAAGGAGGCCGCCTTTGAAGCCATCCGCGCCGGCAAGACCAAGTACACCGCGGTCGACGGCATCACCGAGCTGAAGCAGGCCGTGGTCGACAAGTTCCACCGTGACAACGGCATCCAGTACACCAAGGAGCAGATCCTGGTTTCCTGCGGCGGCAAGCAGAGCTTCTTCAACATGGCCCAGGCGCTGTTGAACCCGGGCGACGAAGCGGTGATCGCCGCCCCCTACTGGGTTTCCTACCCGGACATGGTCAAGCTGGCGGGCGCGAAGCCGGTCATCGTCGCCGCCGGCGCCGAGCAGCGCTTCAAGCTGACGCCGGGGCAGCTCGACCAGGCGATCACGAAGAAGACCCGGCTGGTGGTCCTGAACAGCCCGTCGAACCCGAGCGGGATTGCCTACTCCAGTGCCGAGCTCGAGGCGCTGGGCGAGGTGCTGGCGAAGTATCCCGACGTGGTGATCGCCACCGACGACATGTACGAGCACATCCTCTGGACCGACGAGCCGTTCACCAACATCGTCAATGCGCACCCGGACCTGTATTCGCGCACAGTGGTGCTGAACGGGGTGTCCAAGGCCTACTCCATGACCGGCTGGCGCATCGGCTACTGCGGGGGCCCGAAGGAGCTGATCGCGGCGATGAAGAAGATCCAGTCCCAGAGCACCTCGAACCCGACCTCGATCTCGCAGTGGGCCGCAGTCGCGGCCCTGAACGGCGACCAGGAGTGCGTGCGGGACATGGTGGTCCAGTTCCGCGAGCGCCACGACTTCGTGGTCGAGGCCCTGAACGCGCTGCCGGGCTTCGAGTGCCTGGCCGGCGACGGCACCTTCTACGCCTTCCCGAAGGTCGAGGAGGCGATCAAGGCCTATGGCGCCGAGGACGACGTCGACTTCTGCTCGCGCCTGCTCGACGACGTCGGCGTCGCCCTGGTCCCCGGCTCCGCCTTCGGCACCCCCGGCTACCTGCGCCTGTCCTTCGCCACCAGCATGGAGAACCTGACCAACGCCCACGAGCGCCTGAAGAAGGCCCTCGGCTGAACCCCGGCGAACGCCGCAGGCCGGCCTTCAGTCCGGCCGCGCCCGATGCGACTGTGGGGCCGGCTTCAGCCGGCCAACCCGGCCGGGTGGCCTGCGGGCGGCCCCGCAGACTGGGGTCCAGCGGCGCCGCCCCGGCCGCCTTGACCGCCCCGCGACCCCCC
>JAWWAE010000124.1:0-6969 GCA_033721835.1 Halofilum sp. (in: g-proteobacteria)
GCCTGCGGGTCGCCGAAGCCCGCTCCGACCGCAAGCGGGCCGAGCAGGATCTCGAAGGCGCCGAGGCCGCAGCCGGATCCCACCGTCGCGTCGGCCGGATGTGGCAGCGGATCTCCGAGCGATTCGCCGAACGGGCGGCGCACCAGCGGGCCCGGATCGTCAAGCCCGCCCGCAGCGGATGGCAGCGCGGGCGCAATCGGATCCATGGCTGGCTGGCCTCGCTGTTCACGGGCCTGGCCGAGCGCCTGGCGGCGTCCGCCGAGGACCGCCTCGCGTTGGCCGATGCAGCCGAGGAACGTGCGGCCGCGGCCCTGGTCGCGCTGGCCGAGGGCGAGACGCGCCTGGCCGAGGCCGAGGCGGTGGCCGCCGCGGCGCGCCAGCGGGCACGGGATCTGCGCCAGGCGGCCCGCGAAACCCGGGCCCGGGTGAAAGACCAGCGCCGCCGTGCGGCCGAGTATCGGCGGCTGGCGGACAAGGGCGACGCGCGCCGCATTCAGGTCCGATTCGTCCACGACGAGGCGGGTCGGCTGCTCGGGCGCTACGCCCGCAGCGGCAAGGCGACCCGCGAGTACATCCATCTCGGCGGCATCCCGGTGGCGACCGTCAGCCGCGATGGCGTGCACTATGTCCACGCCGATCATCTCGGCACGCCGCGCCTCGTCTCCGAGCCGGACGGTCCGGTGATCTGGAGCTGGATCTCGGCACCGTTCGGCGACGGCGCCGCCGATGAGGACGCCGACGGCAACGGCATCCCCTTCTCCTTCAACCTGCGCTTCCCGGGCCAGTACTTCGACGCGGAGACCGGTCGGCATCAAGCGACGGTGCCTCACTACGATCCCCGACTGGGCCGCCACGTGGCGCCGGTGTCGACGACGCACACCTCCAATCCCTACCTTTATGCCGGCAACAATCCTCTACGCTTCACGGCTGCCGGCACGGCACCGGGTTGGAGCCCGGTTGACTGCGCGCCGGTGACCGCTGCCGTTGCAATTCCCGGCGCCTGTCCGTAGCTTTTCCCGGTCCGCCCCCACGCCCGCGCGTGGGGGCGCGGCGACCGCGAACGAGCAGGGAGCGAGGGGGCTTGGCCCAGACGATATTGCAGCGATGCGCGATGACCGTACCGGGCCCGGCCCGTGCACGTGTCGCGGGACCTTCCCCGTGAGCGTCCGCCGCGACCAGCGCGGCTTCTCGCTGATCGAGCTCGCGATCGTGCTGGTGATCATCGGCCTGCTGGTCGGCGGCGGCATCGCCGCGCTGAACGCGGTCGCGCAGCAGACCCGGCGCACCGAGGCCGAGCGCCAACTCGAGCACGTGCGCGAGGCCCTCTACGGTTTTGCCATGTCGGAGGGCCGCCTGCCCTGCCCCGACACGAACGACCCGCCGGACGGCAGCGAGGACCTGTCCGGCAATGACTGCGACGACAACTGGGGCGCGCTGCCCTGGTCGGAACTCCAGTTGGGCCGCCGCGATCCCTGGGGCAGTCTGCTGTTGTACCGCGTCGACCCCGATTTCGCCGATACCAACACCAGCCCGGCCTTCGCGCTGTCGGACAGCGGCAACCTGACGGTCGAGGACGGCGAGGGCAACAACATCGTCACCACCAGCCCGGCGGTGATCGTGGCCTTTGGTCCGCAGGGCGCGCAGATCTGGACCGACAGCGGTTTCACCTGCCCGTCCGCGGGCACCAACGACTTCTCGGCCGACGAGAGCGAGAATTGCGACGACGACAACACTTTCGTGGCTGCAGAGTTTCGCCCGCCCGATGCCGGCACCGATCCCACCAACCCCGGTGAGGGCCGCTTCGATGACGTCCTGATCTGGGTGCCGCTGCCGGTGCTGAAGGCGCGCATGGTGGACGCGGGGCTGCTGCCGTGAGGCCTCGCGGCTTCACCCTGATCGAGGCGTCGGTGGTGCTGGTCATCGTCGCCCTGCTGCTGACCGCAATCCTGCAGGGACAGAGCCTGATCGAGGGCGCGCGCTACAAGTCGCTGAAGCGGGACATCGGCGACTACCGCGAGGCGTTCGAGGCCTTCCGCCAGCGCTACAATGCGCTGCCCGGCGACTTTGCGGCCGCCGAGAGCCGGCTCGGGCTGGCCGGGGGCGCCGACGGCAACGGCAATGGCGTGATCGACGGCGGGCCGGCGTGCGACAGCAGCGGCGAAGAGGCCTGCCGCAGCTGGCAGCACCTGCGGGGCGCGCGCCTGATCGCCGGCGACGACAGCATTTCGGATACCACCGCGCCGCCGGAGCACGATTTCCAGGGCCGGTTTTCGGCCTTCTTCTCGGGCACCGAGGGCAACGGCGAGTTCGGCAACAAGCTGCTGATCGAGGACCTGCCGGCCGAGTTCGCGATCCAGCTCGACGAGCAACTCGACGATGGCATCCACGACGCCGGCCTGATCTCCTGCGAGAGCGGGTGTTCCGGCGGCTGGCCCAGCGCGCTCGACGCCCTGGTCGATGTCGTCTACGCCCTCTGAATCGCGGACGCTGTAGCCTGGATGGAGGTGCAGCCCGTAGCCCGGCTGCGCCTCCATCCGGGCTACGGATTTCGCACGCGGCCGGGCTGATGCCGGCGGTATCTACGCGCTGTCGGCCGGGCCCTGCAGCAGGAAGGTCACGTTGCCGCGCCGGTTCTCCTCCAGCCGGAGCGTGAAGCCGTAGTAGGTGGCCAGCCGCCCGCACTGGTAGAGGCCGACCCCGAGCCCGCTGCTCGACGGCACCGCACCGCCGAACAGGTAGCGCGCGACGCGGTCGGGCACCGCCTCGCCGCTGTCGCTGACGCGCAGCGAGACCGTCAGCCCTTCCACCTCCAGCTCCACCTGAATGGCCAGGTCGCGCTCGCCGGACTGCTTGTAGCGGGCATTCTCGATCAGGTTCTCGGCGACCGTGTCGAACAGGTCCCGCGGGACCATCAGGCCGCCCGGCGGTTCCCCCTCGAAGCCGATCATGTCGTTCCCGTAGCGGCCTTCCAGTTCGCGCCACCATTCGTCCAGCGGCACCGGCTCGCCGTGATCGGCGTCCGCCGGGTCACGCAGCTTCTCCAGCGTCGCCTGCAGCCGCTGGTTGATGTAGGGCAGCTGGCGCTGCACCAGCTCCGCCGCCTCGCCGGCGCGCTCGGGCGGCGTCGCGACCACGGCCGAGGTCAGCGACTGCAGCGACTGCAGCAGGTTCTTGATGTCGTGCGTCAGCCGCGCGCCGGTCTCGTGCACGACCCGGGCCTTCTCCTGGTTGCGCAACTCGGCCTCCTGCACCCGCGACTGGTAGAGCTGCTGGACCAGCCGCGCGAGCAGCTGGATGTGCAGCCGCAGTGCCGGGCCGGGCTCCTGGCGCGTGTAGACGACCAGCGGCAGGACCTCGTCCCACGCCTCGGTCGCGTTCGCGGTCTTCGAACCGACCAGGCGGCCACCGGCGGTACCGCGCGCCTCGACACCCTCGATCCACTCGAGCTCGTGCATCGCCTCGAGCGCCTTCTCCAGGTAGTCCTCCGGCTCCAGGCCCTGGGCCGCCGGCCCGGACAGGCTGATCAGGTAGTGCTCGAATGGCGTGCCCAGGTTCAACAGGTAGCGGTTCAGCAGCACCTGGAACATGGTGTGGCTGGCGCGCCGCTGCCACAGCCAGTTGACGGCGATGATGATCACGCCGACGAACAGCAGCGACTGGATCAGTGCCAGCGGATAGGCTGTGCCGGTGCGGTAGGTCCAGAGGACGCTGCCGCCGACCAGGGCCAGCGCCAGCAGCGTGATGGCCAGGCTGCGCAGGTAGTCGAAGCGCAGCACGCCGCGGGCGTCGCCCGCCGGGACGAACAGCAGCACGACGGGGATCGCGCTCGCCCACAGCACCAGCTGGCGCAGGGCCGGGAGCTCGGCATCGGCGAATCCGAACAGTCGCGGCACCACGGCCGCCAGCAACGCGACCAGCAGGTAGAGGGCGACCAGCCACTGCACCGCCAGGTCGCGGCGCGCCTCGGTCTGCTCGCCGCCGATGACGCCGAGCAGGATCAGCAGCCAGACGCTCAGCAGCGGCCAGCTCGACAGCAGCACGATGCCGACGCCCAGCGCGATGGTCGCGATCGCGGTGCCGGGATTGACGCGGGTGGAACCCTGCCAGAACGGCTGCCAAAGCAGAATCAGCGCGAAATGCACGAGCACGAACATGACGTGCTCGTCGTCGCCGGGCGCGTACAGCAGCGCTCCCTGCAGTGCCAGCAGCGAGGCCCCCAGCAGGCGGTGGCGATGGCGTTTCTGGTCGATCCAGCGGAACATGGCCGCGTCCTCCATCGCTGCGACGGTCCGCCGGGGGGGTATTCGAATCTTACAGGAATCGTGCCAGTAACAGCGCTCCGCGGGGAGGCGCGGCTGCTGCGTCCGTGCGGCGCCGTGCTATCTTCCGCCGATGCGAGCGTTGTTGATCGCACCATGCTGCTGACCGTCGCCCGCCAGAGTCTGCTGGAGGCCCTGCACAACCGGCTGAGTTGGCTCGGGCTGGCCTTGCTGCTGCTGGCCTGGCTGTTCTCCGAGTTCCTGGGCGCGCTGGCCATCACCGAGCACCGGGCCATCCAGGCCACGGTGCTCGCCACGCTGCTGCGCCTCGGCGGCGTCCTGTTGCTCGTGCTGTACGCGGTCGCCTCCGTGCTGCGCGAGCAGCAGGACCGCAGCCTGGAGTCGGTGCTGGCACTGGAACGTCCGCGCGCCGAGTACGTGCTCGGCAAGGCGTCCGCCTGTGCGGTGCTGGCACTGATCCTCGCCGCCGCCTGCGCGCTGGTGCTGCTGCCGCTGGCCCCCGCGGCGGTGGTTCTGGGCTGGGCGCTCTCGTTCGCCTGCGAGCTGCTGCTGGCGGCGGTGTTCGGCCTGCTGCTCGCCTTCACCTTCCGGCAGACGGTCGCCGCGGTCGCCGCCTTCGCCGTCATCTACCTGCTCGCCCGGGCCATGGGCTCGCTGTACCTGATGCTCGACCAGCCGCACTTCGCCACGGATGGGGCCGCCCACGCGGTGATCGAGTTCGTGATCCGCGCCGTGGGCTGGATCCTGCCGGGACTCTACCGCTTCAGTGACGCCGGCTGGCTGGCGCAGGCCGCGCTGCCGGAGGGCACGCTGGCCTACGTGCTCGGCCAGACGCTGGTCTATCTCCCCTTGCTGCTGGCGGCGGCCATGGTCGACCTGTACCGGCGGGAGTTCTGATGGCGGCCGCTGCGCGCTGGCGGTTCGCCCTTGCGCCCGTCCGCGGCTGGGGCGCGGTCCCGCGGCCGGTGCTGGCGCTGCTGTTGGCGGCGGCCGTGGCGCAGCTGGCCTGGCAGGGGCTCGCGCCGGGGCCGGTCGCGCGGGCGGAGGCGCTGCCGGCCCCGCCCCCGGCGCCGCTGCTGGCCACCCTGGTGCCCGGGGAGCCGCGTACCGTGGCGGCGCTGGCGGCCCTCTGGCTGCAGTTCCACGACACCCAGCCCGGCTACAGCGTACCCTTCCGCGAGCTTGACTACGGGCGCGTCCGGGCCTGGCTCGAGCGCACCCTGGCGCTCGCCCCCGCCAGCGAGTACCCGTTGCTGCTGGCCACCCACATCTACGGCCAGGTGAACGACCCGCAGCGCCAGCGCGTGATGCTCGACTTCGTGCGCGATGCCTTCGTCGAGCGCCCGCTACAGCGATGGCGCTGGCTGGCCCACGCGACTATCATCGCGCAGCACCGCCTGGGGGAACTGGAGCTGGCGCTGGAGTACGCCCGCCTGCTGGCGGCCCACACGGCCCCGGGTGAAATCCCTTTCTGGGCACGGGACTTGCAGATCATTGTTCTCGAAGACCTGGGGGAACTCGAGGCAGCGCGGATCCTTGTCGGCGGCCTCCTGGCCAGCGGCGAGATCGACGATCCGCACGAGCTTCGTTTCCTCGAAAACAGGCTGAAAATGCTCGAAAATCGGGCATCTGAAAGTGAATGACCGGGAATCGGTCGTTCCAGGGCCGGGCCGGCTTCGCCCCCGGGAAGCGTTGGAAAACCGGCACCGTTGTCGGTGGATCCACAGGACAAGCGGCTGCAGACGGCCGCGAACAGGACATTGGCCCAAAAGCCGAACAAGGTGTCGGGAGGCAGTGAGATGAAGCACAGGCATCAGCAACAGGGATTCACCCTCGTCGAGATCGCGGTCGTGCTCGTGATCATCGGCCTGCTGCTTGGCGGTGTGCTCAAGGGGCAGGAACTGATCGCCAGCGCGCGCGTGCGGAACCTGGCCGATCAGCAGGCCGGCATCCAGTCGGCGTACTTCGGATTCATCGACCGCTACCGTGCGGTGCCGGGCGACATGAGCGCCGCCTCGGCTACCAGCGCGATTGGCACAACCATAAACTCCGGCGGCAACGAAGACGGCCGCCTGGCGGACGCCACCTCGGCTGGCGGTGCCGAGTGGGATGAGTTGAATGGCGTCTGGGAACAGTTGTCGAAGGCCGGCTTCATCAAGGGCAGCTTCAACGGTGGGTCGGGCTCGGCGCCGTCGGCCGGTAACAGCGACGTCAGTCCTCTCAACGTGTTCAGCAGCCCCTTGATCCTTACCCGGCATGCGGACTACGAGGGCACCGGGTCGGCCCGTCTGCTGCTGCATCTCGGCCAGAATGTGCCGGTGGAGATCGCGCGCGAACTGGATGTCAAGTTGGACGACGGCCAACCGCAAACGGGTACGCTTCGAAACGCTCTCTCGACCGACGACACGCAGCCGTATTACTCCGCCGCCGGCTGCCTCGATGGTACCGAGTGGGATGTCGCGGACGGTGTGACCAACTGCAACCCCACCTACCTCTTCTGAGCGGGGGCAGTACGCGGCCGCGGGCATCCATGGGCAGCCCGGAATGGCCGACCATCTGATCGAGGTCTGCGCAGTCCATCGCCGCCTCGGCGGGCACGACGTGCTCGCCGGGGCGGAGCTCCATGTCGATCCGGGCGAGACCGTGATGCTCGCCGGCGTCAATGGCGCCGGCAAGTCCACGCTGCTGA
>JAWWAE010000125.1:0-6947 GCA_033721835.1 Halofilum sp. (in: g-proteobacteria)
AACAAGGCCATCAGGTAGTTGATCGAGTACACGAAGGTGCGGATGGCCTCGCCGGCCGGGGCGCGCCGATACAGGCGCCAGGCATGGCGCAGAAAGCCGATGTCGAGCACGATCGCCGCGGCAAGGTACAGCCAGCCGCACATGCCCACCAGCCACGGCAGCAGGGTCACCACGGTCAGCAAGACGGTGTACAGCAGGATGTGCAGACGCGTGATCGCCTCGCCGTGGGTCACGGGCAGCATCGGGATCGAGGCGCTGGCGTAGTCGTCACGCTTGTGCAGCGCCAGCGCCCAGAAATGCGGCGGTGTCCATACGAACACGATCAGGAACAGCAGCAGCGCGTGGGCGTGGAGCTCGCCGGTCACCGCCGTCCAGCCGAGCACCGGCGGCATCGCGCCCGCAGCGCCGCCGATGACGATGTTCTGCGGCGTCGCCCGCTTGAGGTAGAGCGTGTAGACCACTGCGTAGCCGATCATCGAGGCGAAGGTCAGCGCTGCGGTGAGCACGTTGACGCCGGCGGCGAGGATGAACATCGCGAATGCCGCCAGCACTGCGGCGAAGGCGATGCTGCGGGCCTCGTCGAGCGTCCCGCTCGGCAGCGGGCGGCGGTCCGTGCGCCGCATGCGGGCATCGGCCTCGCGGTCCATGACGTGATTCAGCGCGGCGGCGGCGGCGGAGGCCAGACCGATCCCCAGCGTGCCCAGCAGCAACGGCTGCAGCGGCACCATGCCGGGCACCGCGAGCAGCATGCCGACCACGGCGGTGAACACCAGCAGCGCGACGACCTTCGGCTTGCACAGCTCGAGGTAGGCGCGCCAGTTGGCGAACTCGGAGGTGGTGCGGGCCAGTGCTTGGTACATCTTCAGGCGGTCACGCGTATGGGTCGGAGCGGCGAAGCAGGCAGGCAAGGGCGACCAGCGCCGCCAGCAGCAGCGCCGCGCCGCCATTATGGGCGGTCGCCACCGGCAGGGGAAGCAGCCAGTGGACGTTGGCCAGCCCGAGACCCAGCTGCAGCAGCAGGAGCACCATCAGCCCCGCGCCGGCCAGCCGCAGGTTGCGATGCTGCCGGCGCCGCAGGCAGACGGCGGCCAGCCCGCCGATCGCCAGAGTGGCCGCGACCGCTCCAAGCCGATGGCTGAAATGGATCGCCGTGCGGGCCGGGCCATCGAGGATGCCGCCCTCGTAGTCGATGCCGAGCCCGTGCCACGGCACGAAGGCCGCGTCGAAATCCATTTCCGGCCACCACTCGCCCTGGCAGGTCGGCAGGTCCGGACAGGCAACGGCCGCGTAGTTGCTGCTGGTCCAGCCGCCGAGCGCGATCTGGACGACCAATACGCACAGCGCGAGCGCGGTCAGCGGGCGCAGCCGGCGCGGGTGCGGCAGCCGCGGCAACGAGCGTGCGTGCGCGAGCGCGAGCCACACCAGCCCCGCCAGCAGCGTCATGCCACCGAGCAGGTGGGCCAGCACCACCAGCGGTTTGAGCAACAGCGTGACCGTCCACATGCCGAGCAACGCCTGGAACACGACCAGCGCGAGCAGGGCGGTCGGGAGCGCCACCGGCGTGCCGCGGCGGCGGCGCCGCCAAGCGACCGCCGCGATCCCGGCGATGAGCAGTCCCAACCCGCCGGCGGCGTATCGGTGGACCATTTCCTTCCATGCCTTCGCCGGGTCCACGGGACGCTCCGGGAAGGCCTCGTTCGCCGCCTCGATCTCGTCCGCATCGGCGGGCACGCCGAGCTGGCCGTAGCAGCCCGGCCAGTCGGGGCAACCGAGCCCCGCGTCCGACAGCCGGACCCAGGCGCCGAGCACGATCACGCACAGCGTCAGCACCGCGGCAATGGCGGCGAGGCGGCCGATCAGGGGATCACGATGCATGGGTCAGTTCAGCAGGTAGCCGAGCTGCAGGAGTCCGAAAGGACGCAAGACTCTCGCAGAGGCGCGGAGAACGCAGGGAGAACGGAATCGGGTACACCCCCCGTTGCTGCATCGAAGCGCTCGGCCTCGAACCGGCCGCTCGTAACCACCGGTTCCGGGTGCGCGGCCAGGATTCGTGTTCCGGATTCATTGCCTTCGTCTTCTCCGCGTTCTCCGCGCCTCTGCGAGATTCATCATCAAACGCCCTCAACCAACGCGGGAAAGCTTGAGCAGCTTTTCCAGGTCCTCGAGGATGCCGTCGGGCGGCACCTCGGGACCGAAGCGCAGCATCAGGTTGCCCAGCGGATCGACCAGCAGCACCGTCTCCGGCCCGGTGTCGGCCGGCAGCTGCCGCCGCAGCGGCGCGCCCGGCCCGGCGGCCAGCACGGTCAATCGCGGGTGCTGGTCGAGGATCGCGTCCAGGCCCGGCGTCGCGGCCCCCTGCGGGGCCAGCAGCAGCCGCTGGACGCGGCTTTGGTCCTTGTCCAGCGCGATGTGGATCTGGCGCGTGAAATACAGCCGCTCGCGACAGTCGGCATCGCAGCGCGGCCCGATCACGTGCACCAGCGTCCAGCGCCCGCGCAGGTCGGCCAGCGTCCAGCTGCCGGCGGCCCCGGAGCGCTCGAGCCGGAACGGCTCCAGTGGGCGGGCGGGATCGATCAGGGTCCCGTGTGCGGCAGCGGCCGGCGCCGTCGAGGGGGCCAGCCGGTACCAGGCCACGGCCAGCAGCAGCGGCAGCACGAACACCGCCACCACCAGCAGCAGTTGCCGCCGTCCACGGGTGGATACGGTCATGACTTCTGTCTCCTCCTGCCGCGGAGCCGGAAATAGACGCACACCGCGACCACGGTCACCGCCAGCGCGAACCACTGCACGGCGTAGCCCAGGTGCCGCATGGGGCCGAAGCGCGGCCGCAGCGGGCGTGGCTCGAGCGCCCAGTCGATGCTCGGGTCCGCGCGGATGACTGCCGGCAGCAGCGGGACACCGAGCGCTGCCCCCAGCTCCTCGTAATCGATTCGGGTCGCGACCCGGGGCCAGCCGCGGTCGCCGCCCAGCGCCGGACCCAGGGCGAAGCCTCGATCGGGCCTCCAGAGCCGGCCGCGCACCTCGACCTCGCCGTCACGCTGCAGGCCGATCGGGCGCGCCGGCCCGCGTTCGCGGTCGGCCGGCACCCAGCCGCGGTCGACCAGGATCACGTCGCCGTTGCCACGCACCAGCGGGACCAGCACGTCGAAGCCCACGCGGCCGTCATGGATCCGGTTGTCGAGCAGGATCTGGCGATCGCCGCGCAGGCGACCCGTCGCGCGCACCCGCTGCCAGACCAGCGCGCCGAATTCGCCCGGGTCGGCCGGCAGCGCCACGGCGGGCACACGGTCGCCACGCTCGATTGCAGCGACCCAATCGCCCTTCTGGCGTGCGCGATCGAGCTGCCACAGCCCCAGCGTCGCGAACAGCACGGTCGCCGCGAGCGCGGCGACCCAGGGCAGCCACCGCGGTCGGCGCGGCCTCATGCGACGTCCCTTCGGGTTACGGTGCAGCGTTCGCGTCTGGGATACAATGAGGATTCACCCGGCGTTCGCTCGAGGCACCCATGCTGATCAAGCTCGTCGTCCTGGCCCTGATGCTGGTCGTGCTCGGGAGTCTCGCATCCGGCCTCATGTTCATGCTGCGCGACGATGCCGGTTCGGATCGCGCGGTCAAGGCGCTCACCCTGCGCATCGGCCTCTCGGTCGCCGCGTTCCTGCTGCTGCTGCTCGGCGCCTGGATGGGTTGGATCGAGCCGAACTCGGTCTGAGCGTCAGCCCGCTTTCCGGGCACGTCCGTTACAGGCCGGTCGGCCTGGCTCTCACCCATTAAAAAGGCGCTGGCCCGCGGCCAGCGCCTCGGTTGCGGCCGCTCGGCGTATCTCAGAGCCAGTAGACGAACATGAACAGACCGAGCCAGACGACGTCGACGAAGTGCCAGTACCAGGCGACCGCCTCGAAGGCAAAGTGGCCCTGGGGCGTGAAGTGGCCCTTCATGGCGCGCAGCGTGATGATGATCAGCATGATCGCGCCGAGCGTCACGTGAAAGCCATGGAAACCGGTCAGCATGAAGAAGGTCGAGCCGTAGACGCCGGCACCCAGGGTCAGGTTCAGGTGGGTATAGGCCTCCCAGTACTCGAAGGCCTGGAAGCCGACGAAGATCAGGCCCAGCAGCCAGGTCGCCGTTAGCCACAGCACCAGCTGCGGCCGGTTGCGCTTCTTCAGCGCCCAGTGCGCGAGCGTTACCGTCACGCCGGAACTGAGCAGGATCGCGGTGTTGAGCGCCGGGATGCCCCAGGCGCCGATGATGTCGAACGCGCCGCCGACGTCAGCCGGGCCATTGGTCGGCCAGGCCGCGGAGTATCCCTGGTGGAGCAGCGCATTGGTGGCGGCACCGGCACCCTCGCCGCCGAGCCAGGGCACCGAGTAGATGCGGGCATAGAACAGCGCGCCGAAGAACGCCGCGAAGAACATCACCTCCGAGAAGATGAACCAGCCCATCCCCATGCGGAACGAGCGATCCTCCCAGGCCCGGTAGTAGCCGCTCTCGGACTCGTGGATGACCGTCCCGAACCAGCCGAACATCATCCCCAGCGTGATCGCGAGCCCGACCAGCATCACGATCAGTCCGGAGTCGGTGCCGTTGAGGTAGACGGCGAGCCCGCCCAGCATGGTCGTCAACCCGATCGAGCCGACGATTGGCCAGTGTGCGCTGTGCGGTACGTAGTAGCGACCGGGTGCGGGTGCGGCTGCTGTCATTGTCGTTGTCCCCTCGAGCCGGCGCCTCAGCGCGCCGCCGTTACCAGTATGAAGGCAATGTAGATCGCCACCGCCAGCAGCGCCAGTCCCACTGCCGTGGCGATCACCGCGCGTCGCTGCTCTGGCGTCTTGCGCTCCGTGGCCATCGGGTCCGTCACTTGACCTCGGGCTGCACCTCGAACGAGTGGTACGGCGGCGGCGACGGCAGGGTCCACTCGAGACCGTCCGCGCCCTCCCAGACCCGGTCGGTCGCCTTCTCGCCACCGCGCACGCACTTGATGATCGCCCACAGGAACAGCAACTGCGAGAATCCGTACCCGAACGCGCCGATCGTCGAGATCATGTTGAACTCGGCAAACTGCAACGAGTAGTCCGGAATGCGCCGCGGCATGCCGGCCAGGCCGATGAAGTGTTGCGGGAAGAACAGCACGTTGACGAAGATCGCCGACAGCCAGAAGTGCCACTTGCCTAGCTTCTCGTCGTACATGTGACCGGTCCACTTCGGCAGCCAGTAGTAGACGCCGGCGATGATCGCGAAGATGGCGCCCGGCACGAGCACGTAGTGGAAGTGGGCGACCACGAAGTAGGTGTCGTGGTACTGGATGTCGGCCGGCGCGATCGCGAGCATCAGGCCGGAGAAGCCACCGATCGTGAACAGGATCACGAAGCCGACCGCGAACAGCATCGGCGTCTCGAAGGTCATCGAGCCCTTCCACATGGTCGAAACCCAGTTGAACACCTTCACGCCCGTGGGCACGGCGATCAGCATGGTCGAGAACATGAAGAACAGTTCGCCGGCCAGCGGCATGCCGACCGTGAACATGTGGTGCGCCCAGACGATGAACGAGAGGAACGCAATCGAGGCGGTGGCGTAGACCATCGCGCTGTAACCGAACAGCGGCTTGCGCGCGAAGGTCGGGATGATGTGCGAGATGATGCCGAAGGCCGGCAGGATCAGGATGTAGACCTCGGGATGACCGAAGAACCAGAAGATGTGCTGGTACATCACGGGGTCGCCGCCGCCCGTGGCGCTGAAGAAGGTGGTGCCGAAGTACTTGTCCGTCAGCAGCATGGTGACCGCACCCGCCAGCACGGGCATCACCGCGATCAGCAGGTAGGCCGTGATCAGCCAGGTCCAGACGAACAGCGGCATCTTCATCAGCGTCATGCCCGGCGCGCGCAGATTGAAGATCGTGGCGATGATGTTGATCGCGCCCATCACCGAGGAAATGCCCATCAGGTGGATGGCAAAGATCGCGAACGGGAACGCGCCGCCGGTCTGCAGCACCAGCGGCGGGTATAGGGTCCAGCCGGCGGCCGGCGCCCCGCCCTCGAAGAACAGGGTCGACAGCAGCAGGGCGAATGCGAACGGCAGGATCCAGAACGACCAGTTGTTCATCCGCGGCAGCGCCATGTCGGGGCCGCCGATCATCATCGGCACCAGCCAGTTGGCCAGCCCGACGAATGCGGGCATGACCGCGCCGAAGATCATGACCAGCGCATGCATGGTGGTCATCTGGTTGAAGAAGTGCGGGTCGACCAGCTGCAGCCCGGGCTGGAACAGCTCGGCGCGGATGATCAGCGCCATGATGCCGCCGACGAAGAACATCGCCAGCGACCAGAACAGGTACAGGGTGCCGATGTCCTTGTGGTTGGTGGTGAACAGCCACCGCTTGCAGAAGCCGACGAAGCCGGCCTCGTAGTGCGGCCCGTGCTCGTCGTGGTGATGCTCGTTCTCGGGAATCACTGCACTCATGTTCGGCTCCTGATCCTGCTACTCGCGGTCGGCGACGAGGGTATCGTCACCGGGTGCGGCGTTCGCCTGCTTCTGCTCGGCCAGCCAGGCGTCGAATTCGTCGCGCGGCACTGCCTCGACCACGACCGGCATGAAGCCGTGGTCACGGCCGCACAGCTCGGTGCACTTGCCGCGGTAGGTGCCCGGCTCCTCGATGTAGGCCCAGTTGGTGTTGACGAAGCCGGGGATTGCGTCCTTCTTCACCGACAGGGCCGGGACCCACCAGGAGTGGATCACGTCCGCCGAGGTGTGGTGAAAGCGGATCTTGGTGTTGGTCGGCAGCACCAGCGGATTGTCGACATCCAGCAGGTAGGTATCGGCCTTCTCCTCCTGGTTGAGGATGGCCGTGCGCGGCGTGGCGAGATCGCTGTAGAAGCTGACCCCCTCGCCGAGGTATTCGTACTCCCACTTCCACTGGTAACCGGTCACCTTGACCGTGAGCTCGGCGTTACTGG
>JAWWAE010000126.1:0-6883 GCA_033721835.1 Halofilum sp. (in: g-proteobacteria)
AACCGACTCCGCCTGAACCTTCGTCAGCGCCGCCGTCAGCGTCGTCTTGCCATGGTCCACGTGACCAATCGTGCCCACATTCACATGCGGCTTCGTACGCTCGAACTTCTTCTTGGACATCGCGTGCGTCTCCCGAACCTTCGAATTCGTCTTGCTGCGCCGTCGATCAGGTGGAGCCCATAACCGGATTTGAACCGGTGACCTCTCCCTTACCAAGGGAGTGCTCTACCACTGAGCTATATGGGCCCGGAACTATCGCTCCGTCGACTCGGCGAACCTGCCTGTTTCCGCGTGTGCTGGAGCGGGCGACGGGAATCGAACCCGCATCATCAGCTTGGAAGGCTGAGGTTCTACCATTGAACTACGCCCGCCGGACCCGACCGGGCGGCGACCGGGTGCCCGGGGTTCGCGGCCGGCCGTCTGTCGATACCCCTGGTGAAAGCTCGATCTGCCCGCGGTCGGGCCCGCGTGGGGGCCCCGCGCGCCATCCTGCCGACCGGTTCCCCGCCCCGTCCCATCAACGTTTCCTGGTGGAGGGAGGAGGATTGCTCCGGGCATCCTGCCCTCCGCCCTCAGGGCCGCGGCCTGCGGCCGCGTCCAAAATCGCTCCCGGCGATTTTGTCGAACCAGGTTCTCATCCTCCTCGCGCTCCCGCGGAGGGCCTTCGAGGCGGATCCGCCGTCCCCGTCCCATGAATTTTCCTGGTGGAGGGAGGAGGATTCGAACCTCCGAAGGCTGAGCCAGCAGATTTACAGTCTGCCCCCGTTGACCGCTTGGGTATCCCTCCCGGACACAAGCCGCGCATTGTGCCCCAAGGCCATGGGGGCGTCAACACGGGAAAAGGGCGGCCGGCCGCCCCGTCGGGGGCGGAAACGGCACCGGTGTGGAGCTGGCGACAGGAATCGAACCCGCGACCTGCTGATTACAAATCAGCTGCTCTACCGACTGAGCTACGCCAGCATGGTCGCCATTGTAGGCGGGCGCCGCCGGAGGCGGCAATCGGCCCGCTCAGGCCTCGCCCGGGCAGGCCCGCTCGAGCCGTTGCAGCGGCTGCTCGGCGGCCAGCGACTCCAGCAGCTCGGGCGTGACCCGGCCGGCGGGGTCGCGGTAGTCCTGCCAATAGCGGGTCCGCTCGCGCGTGCGCACCCGGATCTCGGGCTCGAAGCCGAGCTCGCGCAGGTACTCGCTGTGGCGGGTGGCGAAGCGCTGCTGCCGGAACAGCCCGAGCGAGACCGCGTTCTCGCGCTCGGGGTCGGTGACGACGAAGTATTCCTGGATGCCCTTGCGGGCCAGTTCGCGGGTCGCCGCGAGTGCCGCCGCCCGGTCCGGGAACGGCGGCAGCAGCACCTGGTAGCCGTAGACCTCCTCCTCGCGGATCACCCGCTGTTCCGGGCTCAGCCCGAGGGCCTGCAGCCGCTGCCGGGCGCGCTCGGCGACGGCGGCCTCGTCGAACGGGCCGACGGTGAAGCAGGCGCCGTCCCTCGCGGCGGCCCCGTCGGTGCGGGAATCGCCCGCCTCGCGCAGCAGCGTCAGCCGGCCGATCTCGGTCGGGGTCGCGTCGACCGGCCGCGGCCCGCCGGGCGCGCCCGCGTACAGCCAGGCGGCGAGGCCGGCATTGACCAGCAGCAGGATCAGGGCAACCGGGCGCATGCCGCGTCCTCCGTGGCCGCGTTCAGCCCGCGCAGGGTCAGCAGCCCGTCGTGGCGCCAGCCCGCGTCGAGCCAGGGCAGCAGGATACCGGCGTCGCCGCCGGTCAGCAGCCGCGCGGGGCGCTCGAGGCCGGCGCCGACCGCGGCCGTCACCCGCTCGACGGCGCCGGCCAGGCCCACCAGCGTACCGCCGACGATGGCCGCGCGGGTGCCGGTCGCGGGCAGCGCACCCGGGTCGCCGTCGACCGGCGGCAGCGCGGGCGCGGCGGCGCGCAGCCCGGCCCGGCCCGCATCCAGCCCGGCCAGGATGGCCCCGCCGAGGTGACGGCCGTCGGCGCGCACCGCGTCGACCGTGACCGCCGTGCCGGCGTCGACCACCACGCAGTCGACGGCGCCGAGCAGGGCCCGCGCGCCGAGCAGGTTGGCCCAGCGGTCCGCCCCCAACTCCCCGGCCCGGCGGTAGCCGTTGACGAGGTCGCCGGCCCGTTCCTGCGCGCGCAGCTGGCACGGCTCCAGGCCCCACTCGCGCTGGACCCAGTCGCGCAGCGCCTCGAGCACGGCCGGGGCGGCGACGCTGCAGACGGTGACCGCGGCCGGGGGCTCGAGGCCGGCCCAGGCACCGCTGAAGGCGGCGGCGGGGTCCTCGCCGGGCCGCTGGAAGGCGTGCGGGCCCTCGACCACGCCGGCCCGCGCCAGGCCCCATTTCACCCGGCGGTTGCCGATGTCGACCAGCAGCCTCACGAGGCCCGCCGCACGCTGACATCGCCGGAATGGAAGGCGCGCTCCCCGTTCTCGGTGCGCACCCGCAGCGAGCCGTCGGCCGCGACCCCGAGGGCGGTGCCCTCCACGGCGCCGAGCGGCCCCTCGACCCGGACCGGCCGCTCGACCAGGCCGTCGAGGCCATGCCAGCGCGACAGGTAGGGGGCCAGCCCGTGGTGCCGAAAGTCTTCCAGCAGCCGGGTCGCGCTGGCGATCAAGGCCGCGGCGAGCGCGCTGCGGTCGATCCCGCCCGGCGTGCTGCTGCGCACCACGTCGGTGATCGGCCACTCCGGCTCGCCGTCGGCGCCGCCGAGGTCGTGGTTGATGCCGATGCCAAGG
Organism: Halofilum sp. (in: g-proteobacteria); assembly: GCA_033721835.1. GTDB lineage: Bacteria > Pseudomonadota > Gammaproteobacteria > XJ16 > Halofilaceae > Halofilum. Next base: position 2,748 of record JAWWAE010000126.1, read on the forward strand.
ATGACCCGGCCGGGCCCGGCCGCCTCGCCGCTGACCTCGACCAGGATGCCGCCCAGCTTGGCGTCGCCGACCAGCAGGTCGTTGGGCCACTTGAGCGTGATCCCCTCGACCCCGGCCGCGATCAGGGTCTCGGCACAGACGACGCCGGCGGCGATGCTGAGCCCGGCCAGCGCCGGCGGCGGCAGCGGCAGGGTCGCGGCCAGCGACAGCAGGATCGAGCCGCCCGGCCGCGCGTGCCAGGCGCGCCCGCGCCGGCCGCGGCCGGCGCTCTGGTCCTCGGCGATGCAGACCTGGACCCGACCGTCGTCCACCGGCGCCAGCCGCGCCAGGTGACTGCTGGTCGAGTCGACCTGGTCCAGCAGTTCGAGGCTGGCGATGCGACCCCGGAGCCCGGCGAGGCCGCGTTCGAGCACCCTTCGATCGAGCGGCACCTGGCCCGAGCTCAGCCGGTAGCCGCGGGGCCCGCTGGCGATGTCCCAGCCGACGGCGCGCAGGCGCGCGACCTGCTTGGCGACCGCCGCGCGCGACACGCCGAGCTCGGCGGCGATCGCCGTCCCCGGGTGCGCGCCGCCGTCGGCGAGCCGCTGCAGCAGGCGCCGGCGCACCTCGCTCACGCCGCGCCCCCCAGCCACTGCGCCCGCCGCTCGGCCGTCTCGGGGTCGCAGTCGGTGACCAGCTCCAGCCGCCAGCGGTCGACCGCCGGTGGATCGAGCTGCAGCCGGCGCTCGAGCAGACGGTCGTCGCGCAGCACGTGCACCGGCAGCGGCTCGGCGGCCGGCAGCCGGGCCAGCCGCTGCGGGAACTCGCGCGCCGGCAGGTGGATGCCGTCCACGGCCACCACGCGATCGCCGACCGCGAGCCCCGCGCGCTGGGCGGCGCCGCCCTCGAGCAGCTGGGCCAGCGACGGCAGCCCGTCTTGCTCGCGCACGGCCGCCGCGAGCTGCGGCGAGTACTGTGCGGTCGGCTCGGCCGACTCGAGCAGCGGCCGGATGCCGAAGGCCTGCAGCAGGGGCTCCAGCTCCAGCGCACCCGTCGAGCGCAGCGCCTGCTCGAAGAAGCCGCCGAGATCGAGCCCGCTCAACTCCATGGCCAGTTGCTCGATGCCGTCCTCCGGCACGCCGACGCCGGGCCGACCGTGGCGCTGCCACAGCGCGCGCATCAGGTCGTCCAGCGAGCAGCCGCCCGCGGTGTCGCGGCGCAGCAATAGGTCCAGCGCCAGCGCGACCAGGGCGCCCTTGGCGTAGTAGCTGACGATGGCATTGGGGGCGTTCTCGTCCTGCTTGTAGAACCGGGTCCAGGCATCGAAGCTCGACTCGGTGACACTCTGGCGGCGCTGGCCCGGCCCGCGGTGGACGCGCGTCAGGGTGCGGGCGACGCGCTCGAGCCAGGCGTCGACCGGCAACAGGCCGGCGCGCAGCAGCCCGAGATCGTCGTAGTAGGAGGTCATCCCCTCGAAGGCCCACAGCAGCGTGGTGTAGGACTCGGCCGCCAGCGCATAGGGCACGAACGCGGCCGGGCGGATGCGCTTGATGTGCCACAGGTGGAAGTACTCGTGGCTGCAGAGGCCGAGCAGGTCGCGGTAGTCGTCGCGGTCGGCGACGTCGCCCGGCTGCGGCAGGCTGGCGCGGGCGACATCGAGCACGGTCGAGGCCCGGTGCTCGAGCCCGCCGAAGCCGCTGCCGACGAGATTCATGATGAACAGGTAGCGGCGCACCGGCAGCTCGCCGAACAGCTCGACGTGACTCTCGCACATGCGCGCCAGGTCGGTGCAGAGGCGGTCTGCGTCGAGGCGCGGGGCACCGGACAGGACCACCTCGTGCGGCACGCCGGCAGCGGTGAACGCATGGCGCGTGAAGCGGCCGAGCCGGAGCGGGTGGTCGATCAGCTCCTCGTAGTCGGCCGCGCGATAGGTGCCGAAGCCGGCGTCGTCGACCGCGACCGGCTCCATGGCGGTCGCGACCCGCCAGTCCCCGCCGCCGGTCGGCGGCAGCACCAGCTCGAAGGGGCCGTCGGGCAGGCCGAGCGGGCGCAGGAACACGCTCGAGCCGTTGCAGAAACCGCCATCGCCGTCGATCGCCGCGGCCCGCACCGAGCGGTCGTTCGCATACACCGTCCAGTCGACCTGCAGCGGTCCCGCGCAGGGCTCGCAGCGCCAGGTCTGCTTGTCGAGCTTGGTAACGCTCAACGGCTCGCCATTGCAGCGGGCATGCAGCTCGATCACGTGGCGGGCGAAGTCCCGCACCATGTAGCTGCCCGGGGTCCAGGCCGGAAGCGCCAGCACCTGCCCGGCCGGATCCGGCCGCTCGAGCTCCAGCGTGACGCGCAGGTGGTGGGCCTGCGGGTTGCTCGCGGTCAGGGTGAAGCGCATGGAGGTCCCGGGGCGCAAAAGGTCGTATACGATACCGGCGCAGGGCAGCACGCTCCAGTGCCGGCACGGTTGCTATACTCGGGCGCGCCAGTGGGAGAACGCGGTGGACGCACTCGAACTGCTGCAGACACGCGCCTCGGTCCGGCCCGACGATCTCGGCGAGCCGGCCCCGAATGACGCGCAGATCGACGGCCTGATCCGCGCCGCGCTGACGGCACCCGATCACGGCGGCCTGCAACCGTGGGCCTTCATCGTCGTGCGGGGCGAGGCCCGCGCGCGGCTGGGCGAGGTGTTCGCCGAGGCCGCGGCCCAGCGCGAGCCGGGCCTCGATGCCGCCGCCCTCGACCGACTGCGGGCCAAGCCGCTGCGCGCCCCGCTGATCATCGCCGTGGCCGCGCGCATCGATCCGGACAACCGCAAGATCCCGCCGATCGAGCAGGTGCTCTCGGCCGGCGCCGCCGCCCAGCAGCTCCAGCTGGCGGCCAACGCCATGGGCTTCGGCGCGATCTGGCTGACCGGCGACAGTGCCCACGACCCGGCCGTGACCGAGGCCCTCGGCCTCGGCTTCGACGACCGCCTGGTCGGTCTGGTCCACATCGGCACCCCAACCCGCACGCCCGCGCCGCCGCAGCGCCCGGACCCCGCCGGCTTCCTGCGCGAATGGCACGAGCCCCTGCAGCTGGAGACACTGTAGCCATGCGCGGCCGCCGGCCCGCACTGCTGCTCGGCGCCCTGCTGGCGCTGCCGCCGCTCGCGCCGGCCCTCGCCGGCGAGGTCACCTACAAGTACCGCGAGGACGACGGCACGGTCTGGTTCACCGACCGCAAGCCGAGCGGGGCGAGATTCGACGAGTTCGAATTCCTCGGCTACCACGGCCGCCCGCCAGCCACCTCTTCCTGCCGCGGCATGACCCCCGAGCGCATGGCACGGCGTGCCCGGCGGGTCGCCGTGCCGCTGGAGCGCCACGCCAGCCGCTTCGAGGTCGACCAGCAACTGGTGCGGGCCATGATGTCGGTCGAGTCCTGCTTCGATCGCTATGCCGTCTCGAGGGTCGGCGCCCGGGGCCTGATGCAGCTCATGCCCGCCACCGCCGCCGAGCTGGGGGTGCAGGACTCGTTCGACCCGGACGAGAACATCCGCGGCGGGGTCGAGTACTTCAGCCGCATGATGGAGCGCTTCGACGGCGACATCACCCGGGCCGTCGCCGCCTACAACGCCGGGCCGGAGGCGGTCGAGCACTACGGCGGGGTGCCGCCGTACGAGGAGACGAAGACCTACGTGCGGCGGGTGCTGGAGCGCTGGCACCAGTACCGCAACGGCGACCGGCCCTAGCGACTCCGGTAGTAGCGGCCCATGGCCACGGAACCATGCGGGCGATCCGCCCCCGATTCGTTGTGGGTCCGGCTTTAGAGACTGTGAAAATATTCGTGCGCCTACTGCGGAATCACCACAGCGGCCGCTTTCGGCGATCCTTCTCGTCACATCGTTGCCACTATGCTCCCCGAACGATCGCCAAACTCGACTCGCTGTGCCACTGCCTCGCTACGGCGCAGAATAATTTCACAGTCTCTTGAGCCGGACATCTTGTCGGAAGTTGTAGGTCGGACTTCAGTCCGACAGCCCAACGCGAGCAATCCGGTCGCCACATCGTGAGTTGCAGCCCAGGGTTTCGCTCCGCTGGCGCGGAGCGAGGTACTTTCTTGGTGCCAAGAAAGTACCCAAAGAAGCCTTGCGCTGGTTGCCGCGGCCGGGGTAGGGCGTTGGCCGA
>JAWWAE010000127.1:0-6863 GCA_033721835.1 Halofilum sp. (in: g-proteobacteria)
CAAGAATGACGTAGGTGCGCTTTTGCGAAGCAAACGCGTACGCCCGCCTCGCAACGCAACGTACGCGTCCGCCTGCGGCGAAAGCGCACCTGCGGCTCTACTATTCGTGTTTATTCGTGTCCATTCGTGGTTCGGTTTTTTTGTCTATCCCCAAGTCCACGAACGCATGTCAGCGAAGCTCTGACGCGCTCCCCGCGCTGACGCGGCTATTCGCGTTCATTCGCGTCCATTCGCGGTTCCCCGTTCTTCCAGCAGGAACTCCGCCAGCCGCGCCGCAGCGGCATCGTCCTCGCCGTGGCCGAAGGCGAGCACGGGGTGGGGCAGTCGCCGGGCCAGGTCGTCGCGGTTCGTCATGTCGGCGTCGACCTCGGCGTCGGCGGCGTTGACCACGACCGCGGCCACCGTGAGCCCGCGGCGCTCGATCGCCTCGATGGTCAGCAGGGCGTGGTTGATGCAGCCGAGGCGGTCGGCGACCACCACCAGCAGGGGCAGGCCGAGCGCGGCGGCGAGGTCGGCGTTCAGCGCGTCCGCCGCCAGCGGCGACAGGAAGCCGCCGGCGCCCTCGACCAGGACGAAGTCGGCGGTGTCGACCCCCTCGCAGGCGGCGAGCAGGCGTGCGCGGTCCAGTGTCACGCCCTCGAGCGCCGCCGCGCGCTCGGGCGACAGCGCGTGCCGCAGCCGCAGCGGCGTCACGGCATCGAGCGGCTCGCGCGCCCCCGCCGCCTGCCGCAGGGCGTCGCCGTCGGCCGGGTGCAGGCCGTCGCCGCGCGCCTCGCAACCGGACTCGACCGGCTTGCGCACCGCGAGGTGCAGGCCGCGCTCGGCCAGCACGCCCAGCAGCGCGCAGCCGACCACGGTCTTGCCCACGCCGGTGTCGGTGCCGGTGACGAACAGGCCGCGCATCGGTTCAGCCCGGGTCCAGCGACTTCGCCAGCAGCGCCGCGTCGCCCGGGCACAGGCGGCTGAACTGCTCGCTGGCGCGGACCGGGCGCGGGGCCCGTTCGCGCTCGAGGTCGACGTAGCCCAGTCGGCGGAAGAAGTCGGCCGCGGTCGTGGTCAGCAGGTACAGGGAACGCACGTCGCGGGCGGCGACCAGGTGCTCGGCGAAGGCGACCAGGCGCCGGGCCAGCCCGCGCCCACGCGCCTCCGCGGTCACGGCCAGCGAACGCAGCAGGAACGCCTCGCCCGCCGGCTCGAGCCCGACGACCGCGACCAGTCGACCGTCCTCGCGGCAGCCGAAAAACTCCAGCCGCCGGTCGGCGCGGACGTCGTCCACCGGCAGTTCGCAGGCGGCGAGCAGCGCGCGCAGCTCGGCCTCGACCGGGACCGGCTCGATCACCGGCAACGGGCGCTCGTCGGCGGCCGCCGCCACCCTAGGCGGTCCCGGTGAGACGGTCGAGCGCCTCGCGGTAGCGGGCGGCCGACTCGCGCGCGATGGCGTCCGGGATCTCCGGCCCGGGCGCGGTCTTGTCCCAGTCCTGCCGCTCCAGCCAGTCGCGGATGAACTGCTTGTCGAACGAGGGCGGGTTGTCGCCCGGCCGCCATTCGCTCGCCGGCCAGAAGCGCGAGGAGTCGGGCGTCAGCAGTTCGTCGATCAGCACCAGTCCGCCCGCGGCGTCGAGCCCGAACTCGAACTTGGTGTCGGCGATGAGGATGCCGCGGCCGGCCGCGTACTCGGCCGCCTCGCGGTAGATCTGCAGGCTGACCACGCGCACCTGCTCCGCCAGTTCGTTGCCGATCGTGCGCGCCACCTCGTCGAAGCCGATGTTGACGTCGTGGCCGCCGGCCGCGGCCTTGGTCGACGGCGTGAATACGGGTTCCGGGAGCCGGTCGGCCAGCCGCAGCCCGGCCGGCAGGGGCAGGCCCCCGATCGCGCCGGTCTCCTGGTAATCGCGCCAGCCCGAGCCGATCAGGTAGCCGCGCACGATCGCCTCGACCGGCAGCGGCCGCAACCGCCGGGCGACCACCGCGCGGCCCTCGACCTGGGCGCGCTCGCGCGGGTCCGTCAACACCGTGGCCAGGTCCACGTCGAGCAGATGATTGGGGATGACGTGGCCCATGCGCGCGAACCAGAAGTTGGAAAGCTCGGTCAGCATCCGGCCCTTGCCGGGGATCGGCGTCGGCAGCACCACGTCGAACGCCGACAGCCGGTCCGAGGCGACGATCAGCATGCGCTCTGCGTCGATCGCATAGAGGTCACGCACCTTGCCGCTGTGGAGGTGCGCGAGCGACTCGATCCGGGGACGGAACAGGGCGTCGGGGGCGGACGTCACGGCGCGGCTCCGGGCACGGCAGGGGAACGGCGATTGTCCGGATTATGCTGCACGACGTCCACGCCACGGATGGACCGGCAGGTGACCGATCGGCGAATCACGCCCGGATCGGGATCGGCCCCCATCCGGCATGTCGCCGATCGAAGGAGGTGGGAGCGGACTGGCTCGCGATCGAACCGCGCACTGCGCCCGTTCGGGTCATCGGCAGGGTCGGCAATGCGCCACTCACACCCAGCGCTGCAGGTAGTTCTCCTTGCCGAGCGCCTGGTACAGCTCGATCTCGGTATCGAGCCAGTCGAGGTGTTCCTCCTCCTCGGCCAGCAGCCCGGAGAACAGGTCGCGCGTGGCGTAATCCTGCACCGACTCGCAGTACTCGACGGCCTCGCGGTAGAGCTTCAGCGCCCCGAGCTCGATCTCGCGGTCGTTGTTCAGGATCTCCCACACCGACTCGCCAATCAGCAGCTTGCCGAGATCCTGCAGGTTGGGCAGGCCCTCGAGGAACAGCACGCGCTTGATCAGCTTGTCCGCGTGCTGCATCTCCTCGATCGATTCCTGGTATTCCTTCTGGTTGTACTGCTCCAGGCCCCAGTCCTCGAGCATGCGCGCGTGCAGGAAGAACTGGTTGATCGCTGTCAGCTCGTGCTTCAGCGCCTGGTTGAGATAATCGATGACCTTCGCGTCGCCTTTCATGGGAATCTCCGGAGGCGGAATTCACAGTCTGCGTTCAGGGTACTGAAGCATGGGCGCGCGGGCCACAGGTCGCGGCAACATCGGACTGCAGGTGAGAACGAAGGCGATTGCCGAACCGGGACGTCGGCGGGAACTGAATGTGCGTGCAAGCCGCTCCGGCGCGGCGGCGGCTCAGGCAGCGGCCGCGGCCTGCTTGTCGACCAGCACGGCGCGCCGCGGCATCGGCGGGAAGGTCTGGCGCAGGGCCGCGTAGAACACCTGCTCGGCCCGCTCGCAGCAGCGACCGCAGCAGAGCGCGACGCCGAGCTGTTGCCGCATCTCCTCGAAGCTGATGATGCCGCCGCGCACCGCGTGACGGATCTCGTGATCGGTGACGGCCTGGCAGATACAGATGTACATGGATCCTCCGCGCCGCCGCCTCCCGGCGGCGACCCTTCGAGTCTACTCCCGATTGCGAATCATTCGCAACAGACCCCGGCGCCCCGGCCGGAGTTTCCGTCTCCCCGCGCCGCCGGCGACCCGGGCAGGGTGGCGCCACTACGGCGAATCGGCGAGAATGCCCCGCTTTCCACGGCACGCAGCCGGAGGTCCCGGTGACCGCACCACTCGTCGGCGTCGTCATGGGCAGCGACAGCGACTGGCCGGTGCTGCGGCGCGCGGTCGAGCGCCTGGAGCAGTTCGAGGTGCCGACCGAGGCGCGCGTGGTGTCGGCCCACCGCACCCCCGACCTGATGTTCGAGTACGCCGAGCAGGCGGCCGAGCGCGGCCTGCGCTGCATCATCGCCGGCGCCGGCGGCGCCGCCCACCTGCCCGGGATGCTGGCCGCGAAGACCGTGTTGCCGGTGCTGGGCGTGCCCGTACCTTCGCGCCACCTGTCGGGACAGGATTCGCTCTACTCCATCGTGCAGATGCCCGCGGGCGTGCCGGTCGCCACCTTCGCCATCGGCGAGGCCGGGGCGGCCAACGCCGGCCTGTTCGCCGTGTCGCTGCTGGCGGCCACCGACCCCGACCTGCGTGCCCGGCTCGACCGCTTCCGCGCCGAGCAGCGTGACCGGGTGCTGGGCCTGACCCTGCCGCCCGCGGAATGACCGCCGGCCCGGTCCTGCCCGGCGCGACCCTGGGCATGCTCGGCGGCGGGCAGCTCGGGCGCATGTTCACCATCGCGGCCCGCATCATGGGCTACCGGGTGGTCGTGCTCGATCCCGACCCGGAGAGCCCGGCCGGCGCGCTGGCCCATCGACACCTGCAGGCCGACTACCTCGATTCGACGGCGCTGGACGCGCTGGCCGCGGATTGCGTGGCGGTCTCCACCGAGTTCGAGAACGTGCCGGCCGCGGCGCTCGAGCGCCTCGCCGAGTCCTGCCTCGTGCGGCCGCATGCCGCGGCCGTCGCCCCCTGCCAGGACCGCCTCGAGGAAAAGGCCTTCCTCGACCGCGCCGCGATCCCCACCGTCGACTGGGCCCCGGTCCGCGCCGCCGCCGACGCCGAACCGGCGGCGGCCCGGATCGGAACGCCCGCGCTGATGAAGCGCGCGCGCGGCGGCTACGACGGCAAGGGCCAGCACGATGTGGCGGACGCCGGCCAGGCCTCCGCGGCCTTCGACGCCCTCGGTGGTGAGCCCTGCATCCTCGAACGCCGGCTGGAACTCGAGCGCGAACTGTCGGTGATCGTCTGCCGTGCCGCCGACGGCGCCATCGCGTGCTACCCGCCGGGCGAGAACGTGCACGTCGGCGGCATCCTCGCCACCACGCGGGTGCCGGCCGCGGTCGACGACGCGCTGGCGCGCCGCGCCACCGAGATCGCCGCCGCGGTCGCCGGGGCGCTCGACTACTGCGGCGTCCTCGGCGTCGAGCTGTTCGTCACCGGCGCCGGCGAGGTGCTGGTCAACGAGATCGCCCCGCGGCCGCACAACTCCGGCCACTACACCCTGGATGCCTGTGCCAGCAGCCAGTTCGAGCAGCAGGTACGGCTGCTGTGCGGCTTCGCCCCGGCGGCGACCACGCTGCTGTCGCCGGTGGCGATGGTGAACCTGCTGGGCGACCTCTGGGACGGCGGCGATCCCGACTGGGCACGCGTGTTCGCCGAGCCGGCGGCGAAGCTGCACCTCTATGGCAAGACCCGCCCCCGCCCGGGCCGCAAGATGGGCCACGTCAACGTGCTGGCCGACAGCGCGGAGGCCGCGCTCGCGCAGGCGAGCGCGTTGCTGCGCGACCTCGGCGGGCGGCCCGCCTGAAGGCACGCGCCGGCGAGCGCGCCCGGCCGGCGCGATCCGGCCTGCGCGACGGTACGCCCCGGGTCGGCCACGCATCAATTAATGTGCTGCCTGTACACCCGGTTGCGACAACGACCGACAGCCGTTGTCCCGTCACGGGGGTTACTGCGCCTCGTCCGGGGCTCCACGTCGGCGCCGGCAATTGTGAACGCGTCGCTGGCAGCGGCCTTGTCGCTGCTCCATAATCCGCCTTTGATGGCGGGCTCGGCCCGCGCGGCGCTGGAGGCGCAGCGGAATGAAGACGGCATTCGGACGAACCCTCACCGGCATCGGCGCGTTGCTGCTGGCGACCACGGCCACACCGGCCGCGGCGGATTTCGGTATCGGGGCACGGGCGGGCACGCTCGGGCTCGGCGTCGATCTCGCATACGGCTTCACGCCCTTGTTCAACGTACGCGTCGGCCTCAACCGTTACAGCTACGACTTCGACTTCACGACCAATGATGGCGACTACCAGGCCGAGCTCGAGCTCGACAGTGCCCACGCCCTGCTCGACTTCCACCCCCTGGGTGGCGGCTTCCGCATCACCGGCGGCCTGCTCTCCAACGACAACCGGATCGACGCCAGTGGCACGGTCAGTGGGTCCAACGTGGACGCCCGGATCGACTTCGACAGCAGCGTGCCCTACGCCGGCATCGGCTGGGGCAACGCCACCCGCGGCTTCCTGCCGATCTCGTGGAGCATTGATCTGGGTATCGTCGCGCAGGGCTCGCCCAATGTGACGATCACGAACTCCGGATTGCCGCCAGCTCAAGAGCAGCAAGAGGAGCAGAACCTCGAGGACGAGCTGTCCGACTTCGACACCTACCCGGTGCTCTCGGCGGGCGTGGTCTTCCGCTTCTGAGGTTCGCCCGCCGCGCGCGGCCCACAGGCTGGCCCGGCCGCGGACGATCCGGTAGGCTCGCGCTGGCGCCGTAACGGAGGTCGCCGGCATGCCCGGTCCGCACGCACCGCTGATCGCCCCCTCGATCCTGTCGGCCGACTTCGCCCGCCTGGGCGAGGAGGTCGATGCGGTGCTCGCCGCCGGTGCCGACATGGTCCACTTCGACGTGATGGACAACCATTACGTCCCCAACCTCACCATCGGCCCGCTCGTCTGCGAAGCCCTGCGCAAGCACGGCGTCACCGCGCCGATCGACGTGCACCTGATGATCAAGCCGGTCGACCGCATCGTCCCCGACTTCGCGCAGGCCGGCGCCGACTGGATCACCTTCCACCCCGAGGCCTCGGAGCACATCGACCGCACCCTGGCACTGATCCGGGATCACGGCTGCAAGGCCGGCCTCGTGTTCAACCCGGCCACGTCACTCGACGTGCTGCGCCACGTCAGCGACAAGATCGACATGGTGCTGCTGATGTCGGTCAACCCCGGCTTCGGCGGTCAGAAATTCATCCCCCGTGCACTCAACAAGCTGAGAGAGGCCCGCGCCCTGCTGGACGACCTCGGCAGCGAGGCCCGCCTCGAGGTCGATGGTGGCGTCAACACCGACAACATCGGCGAAATCGCCGCCGCCGGCGCCGACACCTTCGTCGCCGGCTCCGCCATCTTCGGCCAGAAGGACTACGCCCAGGTCATCCAGAAAATGCGCCAGTCGATCGAGTCGACCGCCGGCTGACTCGCCGCGCTC
>JAWWAE010000128.1:0-6810 GCA_033721835.1 Halofilum sp. (in: g-proteobacteria)
GCGGGCCCGCCATCCCTGGCGGGCCCCCTGTCGGGCCTTCTCCGCCCACCGCTGCGATGCTCGGCGCGGCAAAGGCGCGAGGGCACATGCGGGAAGGGCCTTTCCGGCGGGAACACTTCCGGTTGGTAGCCAGGTGGCTGCACGCCTGGTGCCTTCATGAACCGATCGAGCTGCTGGCGGTGCCTGCCCCCTTCGACGCCGCCGAGCACGGTCGGGCTCGGCGGACAAGGCCGCGCAGCGGTGGCCGCAGGGATGCGGCCACCGGCCGTCAGCACACGGACGTGCTGTCGGCCGGCCCCGTCGAGACCGGCCGCGCGCAGGGGAGTCCGCCAGCCGGTTCCACCGGCAGGCGGACCGGCGGCGCCGGGGGCGCGCTTCTTTCGTCCCTTTCTTGTCGCCACAAGAAAGGGACCCGCTCGCCGTAAGGCGAGCGGAACCCGTCGATGTAGAAACCAACGACTCGGTAACCGGACTGCTCGGGAAGGACGACCGAAAAGCGGTGGGAGCGAGCTTGCTCGCGATGGAGGCGGGGTTCGGCCTCGCCGGCCGTCAGCCGGCGGCCTCGCGTACCGCGGCGACCAGGGTCGCCACCCGTTCGGGATCGACCCCGGGCTGCACCCCATGGCCGAGGTTGAAGACGTGGCCGGGACCGTCGCCGAAGCGCTCCAGCACGGCCCGGGTCTCGCGGCGCACGGTGGCGTCGTCGCAGAACAGGATCGCGGGATCGAGATTGCCCTGCAGCGCGACCCGCTCGCCGACCCGGCGCCGGGCGTCGCCGATGTCGGTAGTCCAGTCGAGGCCGATGGCGTCGCAGCCGGTGGCGGCGATGTCCTCCAGCCACTGGCCACCCTGCTTGGTGAACAGGATCACCGGCACCGACCCGTCGCCGACGCCGCGCTCGAGCCCGGCCATGATCCGCTCCATGTAGGCCAGCGAGAACGCCCGGTAGGCGGCCGGTTCCAGCACCCCGCCCCAGGTGTCGAAGATCTGCAGCGCCTGGGCGCCGGCGGCGATCTGCGCATTCAGGTAGGCGGTGGTCGCCTCGGCCAGCACGGAAAGGACCCGGTGCAGCAGGTCCGGGCGCTCGTAGAGCATCGCCTTGACCCGGGTGAAGTCGCGGGTACTGCCGCCCTCGATCATGTAGGTCGCCAGCGTCCACGGGCTGCCGGCGAAGCCGATCAGCGGCACCCGGTCGGCCAGTGCCGCCCGGGTCGTCCGCAGGGCCTCCATGACGTAGCCGAGCTCGGTCTCCGGATCGGGCACCGCCAGGCGCTCGATGTCGCGCTCGCTGCGCAGCGGGCGCTCGAAGCAGGGGCCCTCGCCGGCGACGAAGTGCAGGCCCAGGCCCATCGCGTGCGGCACCGTGAGGATGTCGGAGAAGATGATGGCGGCGTCGAGATCGAAGCGCTCGAGCGGCTGCAGGGTGACCTCGCACGCCAGCTCCGGGGTGCGGCAGAGAGTCAGGAAGTCGCCGGCGCGCTCGCGCACGGCGCGGTACTCGGGCAGGTAGCGCCCGGCCTGGCGCATCAGCCACACCGGTGTGCGGTCCACCGGCTGGCGCGCCAGCGCGCGCAGCAGGCGGTCGTTCGCCGGCTTGCTCACGGGGATGGAATCAGCCCAGGCGGGACTTGACGCGGGCAGAGACGGCCGACATGTCGGCCCGGCCCTGGACGCGCGGCTTCAGCGCCGACATGACCTTGCCCATGTCCTTCATCGAGGCGGCGCCGGTCTCGGCCACGACCTCGTCGATCAGGGCATCGATGGCGGCGTCGTCCAGCGGCTCGGGCAGGTACTCGGCGATGATCGCCAGCTCGGCCTCCTCGCGCCCGGCGAGGTCGTCGCGACCCGCCTCGCGGTACTGGTCGAGCGACTCCCGGTGCTGCTTGGCCTTCTTGTCGAGCACCTCGAGCGTGGCCGTGTCGTCGAGCTCGCGGCGCTCGTCGACCTCGCGCTGCTGGATCGCGGCGTGGATCATGCGCAACGCGCCGAGCCGCTCCTTCTCGCCCGCCTTCATGGCCGCCTTGATGTCGGCGCTCAGGCGCTGCTTGATCGACGGCTCGGTCATCGGCGGGGTCCGGGACGGCGTCCCGGGCTCAGTACAGTCGGGTGCGGCGCTGCTGTTCCTTCGCCAGCTTCTTCTGGTAGCGCTTGACCGCCGCGGCGCGCTTGCGCTTGCGCTCGGCGGTGGGCTTCTCGTAGAACTCGCGGCGGCGCGTCTCGGTGAGAACGCCGGCCTTCTCGCACGAGCGCTTGAAGCGGCGCAGGGCCACCTCGAACGGTTCGTTGTCGCGTACGCGTACCGATGGCATGGATCCGGATCACCCCTTGCGGATTTGTGACGGTCATTCGCGGGGGCCCCCCGCGAAAGGCGCGCAATGATAGCACGCCCGCGCCGCGTGGCAATGCCCCGGCCGCGCAGTAGCGGGGCCGGGCGAAACGCGCCCTTTGCGACCGCGTCACCGGGTAACCACCGAAAACACCGAAAGACACCGAACGCACCGAGAAAGTCGGAAACGGGCTCAGGCTGCACCGAACGGGCCGCGATCGAGTCGGGCCCGGCAATCGGCGACGGGCGGCTGACGCGGCACCTGGACTCCGCCCTTTTCGGTGAATTCGGTGTCGTCGGCGCGTTCGGTGGTCCGTACTCGGGCGCGCCCGTTGCTGATTACTGCCCGCGCCACTGAGGGGGCGCCGGAACCGCTACACTGGCGGCATGCGCGTGCTGGGCATCGAGACCTCCTGCGACGAGACCGGGGTGGCGGTGTACGACACCGCGGCCGGCCTGCGCGCGCACGCCCTCCACAGCCAGGCGTCGCTGCACGCCGATTACGGCGGCGTGGTGCCGGAGCTGGCCTCGCGCGATCACGTGCGGCGGCTGCTGCCGCTGATCGAGCGGGTGCTAGACGAGTCCGGGCTGGGCCGCGACGAGCTGGACGCGGTGGCCTACACCGCCGGGCCGGGCCTGGTGGGGGCGCTGCTGGTGGGGGCGGCGACCGCGCAGGGCCTCGCCTGGGCCCGCGGGCTGCCGGCGCTGGGGGTGCACCACATGGAGGCGCACCTGCTGGCGCCGATGCTGGAGCCCGAGCCGCCGGCGTTCCCGTTCGTGGCGTTGCTGGTCTCGGGCGGGCACACGCAGCTGGTCGCGGTCGATGCCCCGGGGGCGTACCGGCTGCTCGGCGAGAGCGTCGACGATGCCGCGGGCGAGGCCTTCGACAAGACCGCGCAATTGCTCGGGCTCGGCTACCCGGGCGGGCCGGCGCTGGCGGCGCTCGCGGTCGACGGCGACCCGGGGCGCTACCGATTCCCGCGGCCGATGACCGATCGGCCCGGGCTCGACTTCAGCTTCAGCGGCCTCAAGACCGCGGTCCGCCTGGCACTGGCCGCGGCCGAAGACGATCCCGGCGTCCGCGCCGACATCGCGCGCGGCTTCGAGGAGGCGGTCGTCGACACGCTCGCGATCAAGTGCCGGCGGGCGCTGGAGCAGACCGGCTGCGCGCGGCTGGTGGTCGCCGGCGGCGTCGGCGCCAACCGCCGGCTGCGCGAGCGGCTGGCGGGCCTGGTGGCGACGGAGTTGTACTTCCCGCGGCTGGAGTTCTGCACCGACAATGGGGCGATGATCGCCTACGCCGGGGCCTGCCGGCTGCGCGTGGGCGAGGCCTCGCCGAGAACCGTGGCGGCGCGTCCGCGCTGGCCGTTGACCGAGCTGGCCCCGCCCGGGACGGCGGTCAGCCCTCCGTGCGGTCGATGAGCTTGCGGATGTTGGAGCGGTGGCGCCAGAACAGCAGCACGGAGATCGCGGCGGCGATCGTGGTCAGCCACGGCGAAGCGGTGGACCAGCCCACGTAGAGGGGGGCCAGCGCGAACGCCGCCAGCGCACCGATCGAGGAGATCCGGAACAGGCCGAAGGCCGCGAACCAGGTGGCGACGGTCAGGGCCCCCGCGACCGGAGTTGCGGCCAGCAGCACCCCCAGCGCGGTCGCTACGCCCTTGCCACCGCGGAAGCCGAAGAACACGGGGTAGAGGTGGCCCAGGAAGGCCGCCGCGCCGGCCAGCGCCCACAGCACCGGCTCCGGGCTCAGGGCCCGTGCGAGCAGCACCGCGGCCACACCCTTCAGCAGGTCGCCGGCCAGCGTGAGGGCGGCGGCGTCGCGGCCGGCGACCCGCAGCACGTTGGTCGCGCCCGGGTTGCGCGAACCGGTGGTGCGGGGGTCGGTGCGGCCCAGCGCGCGGCAGACCAGGATGGCGGCGGAGATCGAGCCCAGCAGGTAGCCGGCGGCGATCACGAGCAGACCCAGCAGCGGAGGAACGGTCACGATGGTCAAGGGCTCCGGTCGGCGGGCACCGCGCGATTGTAACGGTCCGGCGGCGATGCTGCCGGGGGCTCTCGCGTGAGCCTGCACATCGCCGAGCACGGCGCCGGCGGAGCGGGTCCGCCGTGGGTGTTGCTGCATGGCTGGGGCTTCGACGCGCGGGTACTGGAGCCGCTGGCGCGCCGCCTCGCGGTCGGCCGCCGCGTGCTCGCGGTCGACCTGCCCGGCTGGGGCGACAGCGATCCGGTCGCCGACGGCAGCGATCCGGCGCGGCTGGCGCAGGCCGTGCTCGCACGGGTACCGCGGCCCGCCCACTGGCTCGGCTGGTCGCTCGGCGGCCTGGTGGCATTGGCGGCGGCGGCGCGGGAACCGGCCGCGGTCGCCGGCCTCGACCTGCTGGCCGCGAGCCCCCGTTTCACCGCGGCCCCGGGCTGGCCGGGGATCGAACCGGCCGAGTTGACGGCCTTCATCGAGGCGGTCACCGACGATCCCGCCGGTGCCCATCGGCGCTTTCTCGGCTTCCAGCTGGCCGGGAGCGCGCACGCACGCCGGACGCTGCGCGTGCTCCGGCGGCAGGCCGCGGCCGCGACGTTGCCAAGCGCCGGTACGCTGCAAAGCGGACTGGAGCTGCTGCGCCAGGCGGACCTCCGCACGGAGCTGGCCGCGTTATCATGCCCGGTCCGGGCGCTGCTCGGCGGCGCCGATCCGCTGGTGCCGGCCGCCGTCGGCGAGCGGCTGGCGGCCGCGGGGGTTGCGGTCCATGTCCTGGAGGGCGCCGGGCATGCGCCGTTCATTTCCCATGCCGACGCCGTGTTGGCCCGGTTGATGGAGTAATAGGTGAGCGAACCGAGCAGCAACCGTCTCGACCCGCGCGCGGTCCGGCGCTCATTCGATCGGGCGGCGGTTCGCTATGAGCGGCACGCGGGGCTGCAGCGCGAAGTCGCCGACGAGCTGCTGGAGCGGCTGGCCGGGGTGCGGATCGACCCGCGACGGGTGGTCGATCTCGGCTGCGGACCCGGGCATGCCGCCCACGCGTTGGTCCGGATGTATCGCCGGGCAACCGTCTACGGGGTCGACTTCGCGCCGGCGATGGTGCGCCGACTCCGCCGCGGCTGGTGGCCGCGCGGGCGTCCGCTACCCGTCTGCGCCGACGTCCGGCGGCTGCCCTTCGACGACGCCAGCGTGGACCTGCTGTTCTCGAACCTGACCTTCCAGTGGATCGATGACCTGCCGGCCCTGTTCGCCGAGTTGCGCCGGGTGCTGCGGCCCGAGGGCGTGCTGATGTTCTCCTCGTTCGGGCCCGATACGCTGAGCGAGTTGCGCGCGGCCTGGGCCGCGGTCGACGAGGGCGAACACGTGAATCGCTTCCCCGACATGCACGATGTCGGCGATGCGCTGCTGGGCGCGGGCCTGCGCGATCCCGTCATGGACGTGGATCGGCAGTCGCGTGACTACGATGACCTGCGCGCGCTGATGCGCGCGATCAAGGCGATCGGGGCGGGCAATGCGGCGGCCGCGCGGCCACGGGGGCTCACCGGCAGGGGGGTGATGCAGCGGCTGGAGTCGGCCTACCCGGCGCGCAGCGGTGACGGTCGGCCGCTCGCGTCATGGGAGGTCGTCTACGGCCATGCCTGGGGCGCCGCCATTCCGCGACCGGGCAGCGGCGACGCGGGAGAATTCGCGGTGCCGCTCGATGCCATCGGCGGGCTGCGCAAGCGGCGTGGTGATTGAGCGCGACAGGGGCATGCGCTAGCATTCAGCGACGGGCGCACGCGGCCGGCCGGCAGAGCGGCGAATCCCGTGCCGCCGGGCCGGCGAAATCTCTGCCCCGGCAGGGGCAATCCTCACCCAGCAACCGGCGCGGCGCCGGGCTGGCGCCGGACACGGATCCATCAGAGCGGGGGAACGAAGGTATGCGGGCAGCAATCTGCAGGGCAGCCGCCGCCGCGGGGCTGGCGTTCGGCTACAGCGGTGCGGCCCGCGCCGAGTGGGCGCTGAACATGCCGGTCGGCGTCACGCCCATCAGCCGCGAGGTCTACAACCTGCACATGCTGATCTTCCTGATCTGCGTGCTGATCGGGATCGTGGTGTTCGGGGTGATCATCTGGTCACTGATCCACCACCGCAAGTCGCGGGGTCATCAGGCGGCCCAGTTCCACGAGAGCACCAAGGTCGAGATCGCGTGGACCATCGTGCCCTTCCTCATCCTGATTGCCATGGCGATCCCGGCGGCGCGTGTGCTGGTGAACATGGAGGACTCCAGCAACGCCGAGCTCACGGTCAAGGTGACCGGTTACCAGTGGAAGTGGGAGTACGAATACCTCGGCGAGGGGGTCAGCTTCTACAGCGATCTCGCCACGCCGCGCACGGCCATCCTCAATCAGGAGGAGAAGGCCGATACCTACCTGCTGGATGTCGACAATCCGCTGGTGCTGCCGACCAACACCAAGATCCGCTTTCACCACACCTCGGCGGACGTGATCCACTCCTGGTGGGTCCC
>JAWWAE010000129.1:0-6705 GCA_033721835.1 Halofilum sp. (in: g-proteobacteria)
AATCCAGGTCCGACTGCGGCCTGAGCGCGTGCAGGCGCTGAACCTCCCGCTGGCCGAGGTCGTGCAGACGTTGCGCGACTCCAACCTCAATCGGCCCGGCGGCTCCATCGAGCAGGGATACAGCGAGTTCACCGTACGCGTCCCCGGCCGCTACGAGAGCCTGCGCGAGATGCGCGCGGAAGTGATCGCGGTGCGCGAGGGTGCGCCGGTGACGCTCGGCCAGGTCGCAGAGATCGTCGATACCCAGAAGCGGGTCACGCGCATCATCCGCATCAACGACGAGCCCGGCATCCGCATGGCCGTGCGCAAGCAGTCCGGCGTCAACACGGTCGAGGTCGCCGAGCGCCTCAAGGCCGAGATCGCGCGCATGAATTCGGAGTACCCGCAGATCGAGCTGCGGGCCCTGTTCGACACCTCCGAGTACATCAAGCGGTCGATCGCCAACGCGACGCTGTCGATGATGGCCGGGGCGGCACTGGCGATCACGGTGCTGTTGTTCTTCCTGCGCAACCTGCGGGCGACCCTGGTAATCGCGACGGCGATCCCGGTGTCGGTCATCACGACGTTCGCGCTGGTCTATTTCGGCGGCTTCACGCTGAACCTGATGACGCTGGGCGGGCTCGCCCTCGGCGTGGGATTGATGGTCGACAGCGCCATCGTCGTGCTGGAGAACATCGTGCGCCGCCACGAGGGCAACGGCGAGAGCGCGGACGAGTCGGCCACACGCGGCGCCGGCGAGGTCGCGGCGCCGGTGGTGGCGGGCACGCTGACCACGCTCGCGATCTTCGTGCCGATGTTCTTCGCGCAGGAGCTGGCCGGTCAGCTGTTCCGCCAGCTCGCGTTCGTGGTCTCGTTCGCCCTGACCTGCGCGCTGCTGGTCTCGCTGTCGCTGGTGCCGATGCTGGGGGCGCGGCTGCTGCGTGGCCGGCGCCGCCCCGCCCCGGCACCGCTGGGGAATCTCGGCGGCCGGATCGGGCGCGGCATGCAACGCCTCGAGTCCGGGTACACGGCGTTGCTCGACCGGGCGCTGCGGCGCACGTGGAGCGTGATCGGGCTGGCCGTGCTCGCGGTGGCCCTGTCCGTCGCCGCGCTGCCGCTGCTCGGGACCGAGTTCATGCCGACCACCGACGAGGGCGAGGTACAGGTGGACGTGGAGATGCCGTCCGGGACCCGCCTGCATACCGTCGAGCGGGCGACGCGCCAGGCCCAGGCCGTGGTCCACGAGGCCGTCCCGGAACGGGTCAACACCGTCACCAGCATCGGTTCGGGTTCGTGGCGCCCCGCCGAATCGGCGGAGGGCGACATCCGGATCTCGCTGCCGCCACGGGGCGAGCGCGAGCGCTCGTCGTCCGAGGTGGCGGCCGACCTGCGCGCGGCCATCGGGCCGATCGCGGGCGCCGAGGTGCGCGTACGCGCACGGCGCCCGTTCTTCCTGCGCGCGCTCTCGTCCGGGGAAGAGGCGCTCGCCATCGAGGTGCGGGGCTTCGAGTTCGACACCCTGGGTACGCTCGCGCGCGAGGTCCAGCGGCGTATCCGCGACGTGGAGGGCATCGTCGACACTCGACTCTCGCGCGAGGGGGGCGAGCCACAGCAGTTGATCCGGGTGGACCGGAAGCGCGCCGCCGACCAGGGCGTGAACGTCGCCGACGTCGCCGAGACGGTGGAGACGGCCGTCTCCGGTCGCATCGCGTCGCGCTACCTCGATGCCGGCGACGAGGTCGATATCCGCGTGCAGTTCGCGGGCAACCAGACGTTGCCGCCGCGCGCGCTGCTGGAGCTACGCGTGCCCGCCGCCGATGGCAGCCTGGTCCGGCTCGGGAACGTGGCACGACTCGCGCGCGCCGAGGGCCCGGTGGTGATCGACCGCAAGAACCAGGAGCGGCTGATCGAGGTCCGGGCGAATCTTGCCGGCCGCGACATGGGCTCCGTGGTCGCCGACGTGCGCGCCGCACTCGCCGACATTCCCATTCCCGACAATTACGACATCGTCATCGCCGGCGACTACGAGGAACAGCAGGCCGCGTTCTCGTCGCTGTTCCTGCAGATCCTGCTGGCCATCGCGCTCGTGTACATGGTGATGGCGAGTCTATATGAATCGTTCCGGGATCCCCTCATCGTCATGGGCTCGGTCCCGCTGGCGCTGATCGGTGTGGTGATCGCCCTGCTCGTCACGGGCACGACGCTCAATGCCCAGTCGCTGATCGGCTGCGTGATCCTCATCGGCATCGTGGTCAACAACGCGATCCTGATCGTTGACCAGGCGAACCGCCTGCGGGCGGAGGGCATGGACATCCATGCCGCCCTGGGCGAGGCCGGCCGGCGCCGGCTGCGTCCGATCCTGATGACCGCCCTCACCACCATCCTCGCCCTGCTGCCGCTCGCGATCGGCGCCGGCGAGGGTGGCGAGACCCAGGCCCCGCTCGGCCGCGCCGTGATCGGCGGGCTGCTGTTCTCGACGCTGATCACGCTGGTGCTGATCCCCGTGATCTACGAGCGCGTGCATCGCAACGACCCGGTGCCGGTGGCCGGAGGCGGAGCAAGGAACCGCGAATGAACGCGAATGGACGCGAATACTGGCGCGTCAGGTCACGCACGCTTGTCAGGGCTTCGCCCGGGCCGCGTTACCACCGGCACGGTTGTGAAGAACCACGATTGAACACGAATGGACACGAATCCAACGACGGGGTCCCGCGAATCACGTAGGTGCGCTTTTGCGGAGCAAACGCGTACGCCCGCCTTGCAACGCAACGTACGCGTTCGCCTGCGGCGAAAGCGCACCTACGGATTCTTCTTTTCGCGTTCATTCGCGGTTCGCCTGTCCTACCCCCACGCCTGGGATCACCTTTCAGCGGAGCCCTGACGGGCCGCACGCCCTGACTCGCCAGTATTCGCGTCCATTCGCGTTCATTCGCGGTTCTCCCATTCTGTGAACCGGGTTTTGCGACGTCCCGCCCGGGCGCGCATACTTTTCACGGGTGACACGAACCCGGAGGCGGGACATGGCTGAGGGCGAGTACCAGGTGGTCTTCCGCGGCGAGCTGGTCGGCGATCGGCCCGAGGAGACGGTCAAGCAGCAGCTCGCGGCGCTGTTCAAGATGCCGCCCGAGAAGGTGGAGGCCCTGTTCTCGGGCAAGCCGGTCGTGGTGAAGCGGAATCTGGACCAGGCCACCGCGCGCAAGTTCGAGGCGGCCTTCCGCAAGGCCGGTGCGGTCTGCGAGCTGCGTGGCCCACAGGGTGGCGGTAGCGGCGAGGCCCCGGCGGCGGCGCCGGAGCCGACCGCGGCCGACCCGCAGCCGAGGCCGGCGCCGCAGGAGCAGGCCGGGTCCGGCACGGGGCAGCGGCGGGCCTCGCTGGCGGCCGCCGGCGATCCCAACCAGACGCTGCTCGACGTCGAGGTGCCCGCCAGCCTCGAGGGCCTCGAGGTGGACGAATCGGACGCCCCGCTGGCACCGCCGGCCGATACCCCGGCGCCGGACATCGACACCAGCGAGCTGGGGGTCGCGGACAACGGTGGCGACCTGAGCGAGCACAAGCCGCAGTCGCCGCCGGAGATCGACATCAGCGGCCTGAGCCTGGAGGAGCCGGAACGCTGAGCCCTCCCCGCGTGCCCGCGCGGTCTCAGTCGTCGAACACGCCGGCCCGATCCGCGGCCGGGGCATCACGATCGCAACCCGACGGCAGCTCGATCTCCAGCGCCACCGGCAGGTGATCGGAGGGCCCCTCGTCCAGCACCCGCATCGATCCCACCGACAGCTCGGGCGTGGTCAGGATGTGGTCGAAGTTCTGCAACGGGTTCCACGAAGGCCAGGTATTCACCCGCTCGACCGGCTCCACCAGGTGCGTGCGCTCGAAGAACTGCTTCATCTCCGGCGCGCCATGCTGGGCGTTGAAATCGCCCATCACCACGGCGTGACCACAGTCCTCGATCAGTTCCGCTACATGCGCCAGCTGCCGCCGGCGGGTCGCACGGCCGAGCGCGAGATGGACGATCACCACGGTGATCCCGTCGTGACGGTCGCCGAAGAAGCGGAGAAGAAGTGCGCCGCGGCCCGGCACCCGGCCCGGCAGGGCGAAGGGGATCACCTCGGTCGGCTGGATCCGCGCCATGGCCCCGATGCTGTGCTTCGCGAGCCGGCCGAACCGGCGGTTGGTGCGCTCGCCCCACCAGGCGTAACCGGCCCGGCGGGCGAGGTATTCGGTCTGGCTGATGAACCCGGTCCGCAGGCTGCCGGCATCGGTCTCCTGCAGCGCCACGAGGTCGTAGTCGCGCATGGCATCGGCGAGTGTCGCCAGGGTCCGCAGGCGATCCCCGTGGGGCAGGATGTGCTTCCACGCGCCGGTGGCGTAATCGCGGAAGGTCGAGGTCCGGATACCGACCTGGATGTTGCAGGACAGCAGGCGAAAGCGAGCGCCGGTCTCCGGCGCTTCAGTCGGCTCCGCTGCGGAGGGCCGCGATTCGTTCATCGATCACCGGGATCATGTTGGCAACGCTGCCGGCCAGGTTGCCCGAGGTGCGGTAGCGACCGTCGATCACCACCGTCGGTGTACCGCTCACGCCGTAGGCTCGCTGCAGGTTCTTCACGCGCCGGATACGGCTGTCGACCGCGAACGACTGCATCGTCGCCACGAACTGCTCGCCGTCAATCCCGAGCGACTGCACAAACTCGCCAATCGCGGTGGCGTTGTCCAGACGGCGGCCGTCGCGGTGGATGGCATCGAACATCGCACCGTGAAACGTGTCCAGCACCCCCATGGCACGCGCGGCAAAGAAGGCCTTGGCGTGGACCTCCCAGCGCGGCGACAGCACCGCGGGCAGGTGCCGAAAGCTGACACCCTCGGGAACCGCCTGCTTCCACTGCTCGATGTGCGGACGGAAGCGCTCGCAGTGCGGACAGCCGTACCAGAAGAACTCGATGACCTCGATCGTGTCGGGGTCGTCGCCGACCCGCGCGCCCTCGATCACGGCGTAGCGCTGCCCCTGGGCCGCGGCGGGGAGCAGCAGCAGCGCCAGCCACAGCGGCAGCAGCGCACGGACGCTTCGGGACATGGTTGTCACTCCGGGCGATTGGGACTGGTTCCGACCCGCGCGCGGCACGAATTTCCGGCAACAGGTGGACCGCCGGGGAATCCGGGACTAATGGAGTCCCGCCATGTACTCGGCCACCGCGCGCATCTCTTCGTCTGTCATGCGGTGCGCCAGCGAGCGCATCATGGCGTTGTTGTCATTGGCGCGCTGGTTGGGCTCGACCTGCTCGCCGGGCCCGACGCCGTGACCCGCACGGAAGGCCTGCAGCTGCCCCAGCAGGTACTGCGCCCACTGGCCGCCGACCCGCGGGTAGTCCGCGGCCGGATTGCCGCGACCACGCGGCCCGTGGCAGGCGATGCAGGCGGCGACGCCCTTGCTCGGGATGCCGCCCAGGTAGATCTCCTGACCGCGCTGCACGCGTGCCTCGTCCTGCGCGCCCATTACCTTGTGCGGCTGCTGCGCATAGTAGGCCGCCAGGTCACGCATGTCCTGGTCGGAGAGACCGGACACCATGCCCAGCATCTGGGCGTTGCGACGCTCCTGGCCGGCCTTGAAGTCCTTGAGCTGCTGATACAGGTAGGCGGCGTGCTGACCGGCGAGGTTCGGCCACATGCCCTGCGGGCTGTTGCCATCGGAGCCGTGACAGGCGACGCAGGTCTGGGACAGGGCCTGGCCCGATTCGGCATCGCCCCCGGCCGTCAACCCGTTGCCACCCTCGGCGGCGGCAGCGGTCGTTGCGGTTGCCAGCAGGACGGCGGCAAACGCACTTGTCTTGAGCCCCCTCGATACCTTCTTCATGGTCGCCAGACTCCGTAGAATAGCCGCCGCCCGGACCCGTTTCTTCCCGGCGCAGGCAACTATACCAGAGCACTCCGCGGGAACACACGCGGGCCGGCCACGGCGGCGCTTCCATGACCCACGGCCACAACTACCAGCGGGCGGAGTTCGCCGGCAGCTTCGCCCGCGCGCAACAACTGCCGCCCGACCAGGGCATCGAGGTCGCGTTCGCCGGGCGTTCCAACGCGGGCAAGTCCAGCGCCCTGAACGCGCTGACCGGCCGTCGCGGGCTGGCCCGGACCAGCCGCACGCCCGGGCGCACGCAGCTGATCAATCTGTTCGCCCTGGGCGGGGACGTGCGGCTGGTCGATCTCCCGGGCTACGGCTACGCGCAGGTCCCGGAGGCCGTGCGGCGCGGGTGGACCCGCCTGCTCGGCGACTATCTCGCGCGACGGCAGGCGCTGCGCGGGCTGGTGCTGGTCGTCGACGCCCGCCGCGGCCTGACCCGGCTCGACTGGACGCTGCTGGAACAGCTCGGCGAGCGGCCCCTCGCCCTGCACGTCCTGCTCACCAAGTCCGACAAGCTGGGCCGGGGTCCCGCCCGCCAGGCACTGGAGCGCGCCCGGCAGGAGCTCGAGGACGCCGGCATCGAGGCCAGCCTGCAATGCTTCTCGGCGACGCGTGGCGAGGGCGTCGAGGACCTGCAGGGCCTGCTCGACGAGTGGCTCGCCGACGCGGCCTGAGTTCGAACCCCGCGCGGGTCGGCCCATTGCATGGAGAAAGGCCCCGACACCGTGACGGTGCCGGGACACGGGCCCGGACAGGCCGGGCCGGCCCGTCGAGGGAGGGGACGGGCCGCGGCAGCGGCTGACCGCTGCTGCGGGTTGGTCGCCGGGCCGCGG
>JAWWAE010000130.1:0-6692 GCA_033721835.1 Halofilum sp. (in: g-proteobacteria)
CTGGAACCCTTGACGACCGCCCTGAGTGAGCAGCTCGACCGGCTGCACGACAACTTTTCCGAGCGCGAGGTACTGGGCGTGCCGGTGACGACGATGACCCTGCCGGTCGCACCCGGGCGCAATCTCGCGGTCATGGTCGAGGCCGCGGTGCGCAACTTCCTTCTGTCCCATCATGGCTATCATGCCGTCGAGGAACTGATGCAGCGCCAGGAGCAGGCGATGGGGCGCGAATCCGAATGAGGCTCGTGATCGTCAGCGGCCTGTCCGGCTCCGGCAAGAGCGTCGCCCTGCATACGCTCGAGGACGAGGGCTTCTACTGCATCGACAACCTGCCACCGCCGCTGCTGTTGCCTCTGGTCGACCAGCTCGCCGACAGCGCGCTGCCGCTGTACGAGCGGGTCGCGGTGGGCGTCGATGCCCGCAGCGATTCCGGGGTCCTCGACGGATTCCCCGAGACGGTCGAGCGACTGCGCGCCAACCCGCGGATCACGCTCGAAATCCTGTTCCTGCACACGGACCACAACACACTGCTCAAGCGCTTCTCGGAAACGCGGCGCAAGCACCCGCTGTCGCAGAAGGGCATGCCGCTGGCCGAGGCCATCGAGGCCGAGCGCAGCCTGCTCGCGACCGTGAGTGAGCAGGCGGACCTGGCGATCGAGACTTCGAACCTGACCCTGCACGAGCTCCGCTCGCGCCTGCGCGAGCGACTGCTCAAGGACGAGCAGGCCGGGCTGTCGTTGCTGTTCCAGTCATTCGGTTTCAAGAACGGCGTGCCGGCAGACACCGACTTCACCTTCGATCTGCGTTGCCTGCCCAACCCGCACTGGGAACCGCACCTGCGACTGCTGACGGGGCAGGACCCGGAGGTCGCCGCCTATCTCGAGCGTCACGAGGATGTCGCGGCCATGCACGATTCCATCCGCGACCTGCTCGAGCGATGGATCCCTGCGTTCGAGCGCGAGGGCCGGTCCTACCTCACGGTCTCGCTCGGCTGCACCGGCGGTCAGCATCGCTCCGTGTATCTGGCGGACCGACTGGCGGACCATTTCCGTGCCGGCGAATGGAAGGTATCCGTTCGCCATCGGGAATTGTGACCAGCGCCCTATTTCGAGAATAAACAGTGCGCTAGCAGCACAAATTCGTTTATGTTACACAACGGGTATGGTGGCCGGGACTGCAGGCAAACGCTGGCGATGACCATCGGTCTGATCACCATCACGCACAATCGGATCGGCGAGCAGATTGCCGATACTGCCGAAGAGATCCTCGGCCCGCCCGCCTTCTCCATCCGCCACTTCGTTGTGGGCTCAGATGACGATCCCGGCCGGATCGAGAGCGAGGTCGTGGAATCGATCAATGCCATGGACGTCGGCGACGGGGTGCTGATCGTCGCCGACCTCTACGGCTCCACGCCGTACCACATCGCCCGCCGGGTCGCGCCGGATCACCATGTCCGGGTGCTCTCCGGCCTCAACCTGCCGATGATGCTCCGCATCTACAGCTACGTGCGGCTCGACCTGGACAGCATTGCCCGCAAGGCGGCCGAGGGGGCGCGCATCGGCGTGATCGACAGCGACGTTCAACCCGAGGGCGACTGAAGGAGCCGCGCGTGTACACGGGGCAGATCCGCATCATCAACCGCCTGGGCCTGCACGCCCGCGCCGCGGCCAAGTTCGTCAGCCTCGCCTCGACCTTCGCCAGCGACATCCAGCTCGAGCGCGACGGCAGGCAGGTCAACGGCAAGAGCATCATGGGCGTGATGATGCTGGCCGCCAGCCAGGGTACCGAGCTGTCACTGATCATCGACGGCGAGGACGAGGACGAGGCCGCCCGCCAGCTCACCGACCTGGTCAACGACTACTTCGGCGAGGGTCAGTAGGCCGCCTGCCGACGCATTGGGATCGGGCCTCTGCCCGACCGTCGCTCCCGCGAACGAAGCTTGTCCGGCTGAAGCCGGACCCACAATGCGATTGCGGCGCCCTTCCGGAGCTTGTGGGTCAGGCTTCAGCCTGACTGGACACGCCGGCGGCATGCCGGCCGTTGCTGCGAAAAAGCCGGCCTCCCCACCCCGTGCGGCTGTTGCCGCACTCGCCGGCATCGGTGTTCTCCGCGAGGAGCGGCAACCCGCCCACCCGCGGCTGCTAAACTGCCCGCGTTTGCCCGCCCGCACGGGAGATCGCCATGGCCGAGGCCGCAGCCGCCGAGAGTTCCGCCGACCGCGTTGCCGTGATCGAGGATCTGCTCGAGAGCGGAACGGCGCGTCAGGTCGAGCGCATGCTGCACGCGCTCCACCCGGCGGAGATCGCCGACCTGCTCGAGTCGCTGCCCCGGCCGCAGCGCATGCTGCTGTGGGCGCAGGTGCCGGCCGAGATGCACGGCGAGATCCTGCTCGAGGTGGGCGACGACGTCCGCGACACCCTGGTCGAGGACATGGACCACACCGAGCTGCTGGCGGCGACCGAGCAGCTCGACATCGACGACCTGGCCGACTTCGTCCAGTCGCTGCCGGAGACGGTGGTCCAGGGCGTCCTGGCCGGCATGGACAAGCAGAACCGCCGGCAGCTGGAGCAGGTGCTGTCGTGGCCGGAGGACAGTGCCGGCGGCCTGATGGACCTCGATGCGGTCACGGTACGGGCCGACGTGACGCTGGAAGTGGTCCTGCGCTACCTGCGCTCGCGCGGCGAGCTGCCGGGGCACCTCGACCAGCTGATCGTGGTCAACCGCTACGGCCGCTACCTTGGCATCCTGCCGATCGACGTCCTGCTCACGACCGACCCGGGCAGCACGGTCTCGGCCGTGATGGACCGGGAGGCCGAGCCGATGCCGCCCGACATCCCGGCGGCCGAGGTCGCGCGCCGCTTCGAGGACCACGACCTGATCTCGCAGGCGGTGGTCGACGACTCCGGTCGCGTGCTGGGGCGCATCACGATCGACGACGTTGTCGACGTGATCCGCGAGGATGCCGAGCATTCCGTCATGAGTCGCGTCGGCCTGACCGAGGACGAGGACCTGTTCGCACCGGTGCGCCAGGCGGCCGGGCGGCGCGCGATCTGGCTCGGGGTCAACCTCGCGACCGCGTTCCTCGCCGCCTGGGTGATCGGGCGCTTCGAGGCGACGCTGCAGGAGGTGGTGGCGCTGGCGATCCTGATGCCGATCGTCGCCAGCATGGGCGGCATCGCCGGCACCCAGACCCTGACCATGGTGATCCGCGGCCAGGCGCTGGGCCAGATCACGCCGCGCAACACGCGGCCGCTGCTGAACAAGGAGCTGGCGGTGGCGCTCGCCAACGGCTTGCTGTGGGCCGCCGTCGTCGCCGCGGCGGCGCTGCTCTGGTTCCGCAACCCGGGCATCGCCGCCATCATCGGGGTGGCGCTGATCGCCAACCTGGCGATTGCCGCCCTCGCGGGGGTCCTGATCCCGATCGTCATGCGCCGGCTGCGCATCGACGCGGCCCTGGCCGGCGGCGTGGTCCTGACCACGGTCACCGACGTCACCGGCTTCACCGTCTTCCTCGGCCTCGGCGCCCTGTTCCTGCTCGGCTAGAGTACCTGCACTGCGGCAGCGTCGACCGGGGGACCACCGAAAACACCGAAGACGCCGAACTCACCGAAAGGGATCGAAGACTCGTAGGCGGGCCCTTGCGGAGCAACAGGCGGCGAGCCGTCGACAGGCGGCCGGGCAGGCTCTGTACAAGGCCGGAACCGAACCAGCAGTGGTTTCCAGAGCGAAAAGCCGGCCGACCGACGCCATTGTTTGCTTTTTCGGTGTCTTCGGTGCCCTTCGGTGTTTTCGGTGGTTACCCCGACCAACCGTCACCTGACCGCTACGCGCTGCCTTCCGTGGACGGCGTGGCGGAATCGTCCTCGTCCGGCGGCTGCACCCGGGGCCAGGCGTTCAGCACCGCCTGCACCAGGGTCGCGAGCGGAATGGCGAAGAAGACGCCCCACACGCCCCACAGGCCGCCGAAGAACAGCACGGCGACGATGATCGCGACCGGGTGCAGGTTGACCACCTCCGAGAACAGGATCGGCACCAGCACGTTGCCGTCGAGCATCTGGATCACGAGATAGGCCACCATCACCCAGCCGGTCTCGGGTGCGAACCCCCACTGGAAGTAGGCGATGAGCGCGATCGGGAAGGTCACGGCGATGGCGCCGACATAGGGGATGATCACCGACAGGCCGACCAGGAACGACAACAGCAGGCTGTAGTTCAGGCCCATCAGGGCAAAGGTGGCGTAGCTGACGAACCAGACGATCGCGATCTCGATCGCCTTGCCGCGGATGTAGTTGCCGATCTTGGCATCGACCTCGTGCCAGACCTGGAACGTCAGCTCGCTGCCGTGGGGAAGAAAATGCTGCGACCAGCTGACCAGCCGGTCCTTGTCCTTGAGCAGGAAGAACACCAGCAGCGGGATCAGCACGACGTAGACAATGAACGTGAACACGCTGACCGCCTGCGCCAGCGACACCGACAGCACCGCCTTGCCGAAGTCGGCGAGCTCGGCATGCATGGCGTCGATCAGGTTGCGGATCTGTTCCTCGGTGAACAGGGCCGGGTTCATCTGCGGCAGCTTCATGAGCGCCGCCTGCCCGGTGGTCACCATGGCCGGGAACTCGCGCAGCAGCGAGGCGACCTGGCGCGACAGCAGCGGCACCAGCCCGAACAGCATGATGGCGGCGAGTACGACGAACGCCAGCAGCACCAGGCTGACCGCCAGCAGGCGCGGGATGTGCCAACGCTGCATGGTCTGGACCACGCTTTCCAGCATGTAGGCGAAGATCAGCGCGATCAGCACCGGCGCGAGGATGTCCCCGACCAGCAGCACGATCGAGAAGCCGACGATCAGCACCAGCGCGAGGATCACCGCCTGCGGGTCGGAGAAGTTCCGGCGGTACCAGCCCTGGATCACTTGCAGCATGTCAGCGCGTTGATTCCCTGCGACAAATCCGGCCCGATCATAGCATCGACCGCCGACCCCGGCGGCACGGCGACCGCCGGGCCGCTGTGGCATAATCGCCGGCGTCCACCGCCGACGAGGTCGCCGATGTTCGCGCCCGCCCGCATCCCTGCCGTCGTCCTGGTCGCACTGGCGCTGTGCGCCGCGCCCGTCCACGCCACCCGCACCTACAAGTGGGTCGACGAGGACGGTGTCACCCACTACACGCAGCATCCCCCGCCCCAGGGCGAGGCCCAGATCATCGAGCCCAGCATCGGGGTGCCGACCGGGACGACCGAGGGCAACGACACCGCGGGCGCGGAGCCGGACACGGATACCGCGGAAGCCGAGGACGACGAGGGCCCGCAGACCATGGAGGCCTACTGCAGGCAGCTGCGCGAGCAGGTGGAGCTGCTCGCCAGCGACAGCGAGGTGCGGATCCGCCAGGACGACGGCACGCTGGCGCCGCTGTCGGGCGACGCCCGCACCCGCAAGCGGGCCGAGATCGCACAGCGCATCGATCGGGACTGCTAGGGGCACAGCGGCAATCCACCACCTGTACGCCCTGCCGCCGCACGCCTACAATCGCCGCTTTCCCCTGCGACCCGCCGGAGCGACGCGGACATGCGCGCCTCGAATTTCTACCTGAACACGCTCAAGGAGACGCCGGCCGACGCCGAGATCGTCAGCCACCAGCTGATGCTGCGTGCCGGGATGATCCGTCGGCTCGCGGCCGGTATCTACAGCTGGATGCCGCTGGGCCTGCGCGTGCTGCGGCGGATCGAGGCCATCATCCGCGAGGAGATGAACGCCGCCGGGGCGCTGGAGGTGCTGCTGCCCGCCGTGCAGCCCGCCGAGCTGTGGCAGGAGTCCGGCCGCTGGGTGGAATACGGCCCCGAGCTGCTGCGCCTGCGGGACCGCCACCAGCGCGACTTCTGCTTCGGCCCGACCCACGAGGAGGTCATCACCGACATCGCCCGGCGCGAGATCCGCAGCTACCGCCAGTTGCCGGTGAACCTGTACCAGATCCAGACCAAGTTCCGCGACGAGATCCGGCCGCGCTTCGGCGTCATGCGCTCGCGCGAGTTCATCATGAAGGATGCCTACTCGTTCGACGTCTCGCCCGAGGCCATGCAGGCGAGCTACGACCGCATGTACGACGCCTACCAGCGGATCTTCGATCGCCTGGGGCTGAGCTACCGCGCCGTCGAGGCCGACTCCGGCGCCATCGGCGGCTCGCGCTCGATGGAGTTCCACGTGCTCGCCGCGAGCGGCGAGGACGCGATCGCCTTCTCCGACCGCGGCGACTACGCGGCCAACGTCGAACTGGCGGCCACGCTGCCGCCGCCCGACGAGCGGCCGGAGCCGGAGGCCGAGTGCACCACGGTCGACACGCCCGACGTGCACACCATGGACGAGCTGGTGCAGTGCCTGGACGTGCCGCTGGAGCGCTGCGTCAAGACCCTGCTGGTCGAGGGCAGCGACGGCGGGCTGGTGGCGCTGGTCCTGCGCGGCGATCACCAGCTGAACGCGATCAAGGCCGAACGGCTCGAGGCGGTGAAGACGCCGCTGGCGCTGGCGAGCGACGAGCGCATCCGCGAGCTGGCCGGCGCCGGCGCCGGCTCGCTCGGCCCGGTCGGGCTCGCGGTGCCGGTGATCGCCGATTACGCGGCCGTGCCGCTGGCGGACTTCGTCTGCGGAGCGAACCGCGACGAACAGCACCTGACCGGGGTCAACTGGGGCCGTGACCTGC
>JAWWAE010000131.1:0-6648 GCA_033721835.1 Halofilum sp. (in: g-proteobacteria)
CAACGCCGCTTCGCCGTCTCCTACCCGAACGAGGAGCTGCCGGTCGGCCGGCCGCTGCACACCACCCCCGCCTACGGCCTGTGGAAGGCGCGGCGGGCGGTGTTCGGCCAGGGCTACGGCATGGAGCACGTGAACTACTTCGCGCCCGAGGGCGAGCCGCTGTACGAGACCCCGACCTTCCGCCGCTCCAACGCCTTCGAGACGGTCGCCGCCGAGTGCCGTGCCGTGCGCGAGGCGGTCGGCATCAACGAGATCCACAATTTCGGCAAGTACGAGGTCACCGGACCGATGGCCGAGGAGTGGCTCGGCTGGATCATGGCCAACCGGATGCCGCGCGCGGGCCGCATGCTGCTGTCGCCGATGCTGGCCCCGTCCGGCCGCCTGATCGGCGACTTCACCATCGCCCGCCTCGGACCCGAGCACTTCCACCTGACCGCCTCGTACAACGCACAGGCCTACCACATGCGCTGGTTCCTGCAGCACCTGCCGGAGTCGGGCGTGAACGTGCGCAACGTGTCGCAGGAGCTGGTCGGCTTCCAGATCGCCGGCCCGAACGCGCGCCGGCTGCTGGAGCGGGTCGCCGACGGCGATGTCTCGAGGGAGGCCTTCCCGTTCCTGTCGATCCGGCGCATGCACGTCGGCCCCTGCCCGGCGACCGTCGGCCGCGTCAGCTTCACCGGCGACCTCGGCTTCGAGATCCTGGTCCCGCACGACTACCAGGTCGCGCTGTTCGAGACCCTGGAGGCCGCCGGCGAGGACCTCGGCCTGCGCCCGTTCGGCATGCGCGCGATGATGTCGCTGCGGCTGGAGAAGTCGTTCGGCGCCTGGCTGCGCGAGTACAAGCCCGAGTACACACCGGCCGAGACCGGCCTCGAGCGCTTCGTCGCCTTCGACAAGGGCGACTTCATCGGCCGCGACCCGGCCATCGAGGCGCGCGACAACCCGCCATCGCGCCACCTCGCCACCCTGGCGGTCGACGCCGACGACGCCGACGTCTGGGGCGACGAGCCCATCTGGCGCGACGACGAGATCGTCGGCTACGTCACCAGCGGCGGCTACGGCCACTACGTCCAGCAATCGATCGCGCTCGGCTTCGTGCCGACCGAGCTGCGCCGGGACGGCGAACAATTCGAGATCGAGATCCTCGGCGACCGCCGCCCGGCGACGGTCACCATCGATCCGCTGCTGGACCCGCAGGCCGAGCGCATGCGCGGCTGAACTTTCCGTAGGTCAGGCTTCAGCCCGTCTTGCGCGTGACGCAGACGTGCAAATCAGGAGCGAGTGCAGCGAGCACATTCCCGGGTTTCATCGATCTCCGACGCGAGAGTCGTCCGGCTGAAGCCGGATCCACAATCTTCCTGCGCCGGATCGATCCCCTGCAGGTCAGGCTGACGGATCGGGTCTGTTGCATTGCAGGACCTGACGCCGGACCCTGTCAGGCCGTCTAGAATACGTAAATGACTCCGAGGCCTACTTCGGCTTCATAGTTGCTGCGTGCGATCGGGCTATCCTCAATGTCGCTACTATAGCGTTCATAGACCGCCTCGCCGACAAGCTGCCAATTCTCGTCGAGATAAGCACGATAATTGTAATTGAACCCGATCGAGCGAAATCCTCCGCTCAGGTTGGTCTCACTCAGTCCCGATGCAGCTGACTGCTCCGCATCCACGCCAAAATCCTTGTTGGCATAATCGCTATCGTGGAAAACCAGAGCGATGGAAACCTCGGAACCCGTTCCGTCCTTCCGCTCGCCGAAGCGGCGCCCCACGCCAAAGAGACCAAGAGTTCCGTTATCACCGGTTACAAGCCGACCATCCAGCCAATAACGCCAATCGGTATCGAAAGCACGACGCGCTTGCAGCACGAGTTCAGTACTCTCATCTGCATCGCCGAGTCCATCCAACCGACCGTCATCGGAATCACTTTCTTCACGACCCTCATCAAAGGCCACGGCGGCCTCGAACAGCCATGTGTCAGAACGAAGACCACGCCACCCGAGCGCCTCACCCGCCCAGAAGAAGATGTCATTCCCTCTACGCCATTGCACCGCGCCGGCGGGATCGACTTCGAAGCCGAATTCATCCGATCCTTCGTAGGCAGATTCGTATTCGACACTCAGGCCCAGCCCGAAGCTCCAGCCATCTTCACCCCTCGTGAAGTCGTCGACCGAGGGCAAGGGCACCAACGCTGTTTTTCCGTTCTGCGCAAATGCCGTTTGAACGAGGAGCGCGTGCATGAATACTGCCAGCAATACACCTGCAAATGTTTTCATGTAAATGCCACTCGGATATGGGTCGGTATATAATGAATGGTCAAAGCAAATGAATTGGACGCAACTCGATTGTGAATCGATCGCGCAAAATCGTTTTGCGTTTGAGGGTTCGATTCTAACTGATTTTCGACGCCTCACCTTGAAATATCCGTCTCCATTCTGATCAGATTGCGCGTGCGCTCTTTGGACAGTAACCGGAATTCTTTTGCAAATTACTGTTCGATTATACCGGCCCGGACGTGACTGGATTGGTGTACCGCCCCGGGAATTGCCGACCGACCCCGCCGAGGCTTGAGCGTCGAATCCTTGCAGGAATATCGAGCAAGTCACGATACACAGCACGCCAGGAAGGGCGAGCTGGTGTGCATCGAGCTTGAACACCGCCACGTGCAACAAGGTTCTGCCGCTGGACACATTGCACACATGACGGGCAATGCGTCGCTGACGCGCACACTCGGGCCTCATGACGAACTCACTCGATTCCAGATCTGCAACGAACCAGGCCGCCGGCCTCATCGGCTGGCTGCTGCTGACCCTTGCCGCCGCGGCGATCGGGGCCGCCGCCTCCACGGAGGCCGGTTCTTTCTACGCGCAACTATCACGGCCGGCCTGGGCCCCGCCGGGCTGGCTGTTCGGCCCCGTTTGGTCGGTGCTGTACGTGCTCATGGCCATGTCGGTCTGGCTGGTGTGGCGCGGGTCCCGCCTGCGCGACTCGTGGCAGGCGCTGGCGCTGTTCGTCGTGCAGCTCGCGGCGAACGCGCTCTGGAGCTGGCTGTTCTTCGTCTGGAACAAGGGCGCATGGGCCTTTGCAGAGGTGCTGCTGCTGGCAAGCCTCATAGCGCTCACCGCCATCCAGTTCCGCAGGTACAGCGTGGCTGCGGCCCTCCTGCTGTTGCCGTATCTGGCCTGGGTCGGCTTCGCGGCGGCCCTGACCTGGACCACCTGGCAGAGGAATCCCGCTATCCTTGGCTAGCCACGCGGCGAGCCGAACCGCAACACGATCCGTGCGCGGTCATGCAGCAATCGATATCGGCCCGCAGCAGCAAATGGGGGATCGCCATGCCGGAAGTGACCGAGACCTGGCCCCGCGGCGCACCCGAGGTCGGGCAGACCGCGCGGCGCTCGCGCGAGGTCCTGGCGCGCGATATCGAGCTGTTCACCGAGATCAGCGGTGACCGCAACCCGCTGCACTACGACGAGGCTACCGCCCGGGCCACGCCGTTCGGCGGCATCGTGGTGCAGGGCGGGGTTACCAGCGCGATCCTGAACGCGGTCGTCGCGGAGGAGTTGCCCGGGCCGGGCACGGTATTCCTGCAGGTAAACTGGGGCTTCAGGGCGCCGGTGCGTCCGGGCGACCTCATCACCGGCGTGGTCGAGGTGACGAAGGTGAGGCGGGACAAGCCGATCACCGAACTGGCGACCCGAGTACTGCTGGCGGACGGGACGGTCGTGCTCGACGGCACGGCCGTGTGCTACACCATGCCGGTGTAGCCGTTGCGAGCCTGGCCGTGATCGGGATTGCCGCAAGGGCTTTCTGCGTATGGTTCGGCATCCTGGTGCTCGCCGTTGGCAACGGCCTCCTGCGCGAGGCCGTGCTGGTGCCGGCGCTGGGGGGCCGGCCCGGACTGGTCGCCAGCGGCCTGCTCCTGTCGGGCCTGATCCTGGGCGTGGCCTGGATCTGCCTGCCCTGGCTGCGCGCGGGCGGCAACCGGCAACTGCTCGTGGTCGGCCTCGGCTGGCTGGGGCTGACGCTCGTGTTCGAGTTTGCGTTCGGCCTGCTCCGTGGCCTGCCGACCGAGGCCATACTGGCGGCCTACACGTTCCGGGACGGCAATCTCTGGCCGCTGGTGCTGGCCGTCACGGCGGCCGCGCCGTGGCTCGCGGCAAAACTCCGGGGAGGGGCCTGATGCGGTCGCGGCGAACAAATCATCCGGGGCGAGCCCGCCACGCGACGCGCCTCGAACCGACCCGCCAACTCCGGGAGGCAGCATGGACATTGTGCGCACCGGCGTCATCTTGAACACCGAGCGCTACGAGGCCTGTGTCGCGTTCTACCGGGACCTGTTCGGCCTCGAGGTCCTGTTCCGGCG
Organism: Halofilum sp. (in: g-proteobacteria); assembly: GCA_033721835.1. Lineage (GTDB taxonomy): Bacteria > Pseudomonadota > Gammaproteobacteria > XJ16 > Halofilaceae > Halofilum. The sequence continues at coordinate 4,363 of JAWWAE010000131.1, forward strand.
CGAGGAGGAGGGATTCCGGCTCACCTGTTTCGACTACGGTGGTGCCTACCTGATGGTGGAAACCGGTGGGCTCGCGCAGCCCGCCGGCAAGACGGCGCAGGAGTCGCCGGCGAAACTCCGCTTCAATGTCGCGGACATCCATGCGGCGCTGGAGACGGTCCAGGCCCACGGGATCGATGCCGAGATCGTCGCCAACGACTGGGGCCACACGATCGACATCCACGACCCCGACGGCAATCGCGTCGGTATCCGGGACGAGGCCACGTTCGCGGCTGCAGACGACTCCGCTCCGACTGCGGCAAAGCGCTGAGCCCGCCCGTTCGGCCGGGACTGTCTGCAACATGGCTTGATCGGGATGCAGTCACTACGGGAACGCCTCTTCAGCATGCAGGTTGCCCTGCGCGGGGTCGGCATCATGCTGCGCACGCAGGCCAATGCCCGCATTCACCTCGGTGTGACACTGGTGGTCGTGGTCGCCGGGCTCGGGCTTGGACTCGATCGCACCGATTGGTCGTGGATCGTGCTCGCGATCATCGTCGTTTGGATCGCGGAGGGGCTCAACACCGCGCTCGAGCGGCTCGCCGATGCCCTGCATCCCGACTACCACCCGCTGGTGCGGCAGGCCAAGGACGTCGCCGCGGCGGCCGTGCTGATCGCCGCCCTCGGCGCCGTGCTCATTGGCCTGCTCGTGTTCTGGCCCTACCTGTTCGAGCGGGTCGGTTAGCACGGTAATCAGGGACTTGCAGCGGCAAGCTCCATAGCGGCCGCCTTTCGAGCGATTCGCGCCTGGGCAATCCGTTACACTGGTCGCAAATTCCCCTAAAGGTGCGGAACCATGAAGCTTGCCATCCTGTCCTGCGGCCCCAAGTCCTACAGCACGCGCCGGCTCAAGGAGGCCGCGCTGCAGCGTGGCTGCGACGTGAAGGTGCTGAACACGCTCAAGTTCGCGATCGACCTGCAGCGCGGTCAGCCCGACCTGTACTACCGGCAGAAGCCACTGAGCGACTACGACGCCGTGCTGCCACGGATCGGTGCGTCGATCACCTACTACGGGACAGCGGTGGTGCGGCAGTTCCAGCAGATGGACGTGTTCTGCGCCAATCCCGCGCACGGCATCCTCAATTCGCGCGACAAGCTCCGCAGCCTGCAGCTGCTCAGCCGACACCACGTCGGCATCCCGCAGACGACCTTCGTGCGCGACAAGGCGGACGTGCTGCCGGCGATCGAACGGGTCGGCGGTGCGCCCGTGATCATCAAGCTGATCGAGGGCACCCAGGGTATCGGCGTGCTGCTGGCGGAGTCGGTGAAGGCAGCGGAGTCGATCGTCGAGCTGCTGCAGAGCCAGAAGCAGAACGTGCTGATCCAGAAGTTCGTCGCGGAGAGCAAGGGCAAGGACATCCGCGCCTTTGTCGTCGGCGACCGGGTGGTGGCCGCGATGCGGCGCGTGGCGCAGGGGCAGGAGTTCCGCAGCAACGTGCACCGCGGCGGCAAGGCGGAGAAGGTCGACCTGCCGGAGGAGTATGTCGAGACCGCGGTACGCGCGACCCAGATCATGGGCCTGCGCGTGGCCGGTGTGGACATGCTCGAGGGCAAGTCGGGCCCGCAGATCATGGAGGTCAATTCGTCGCCGGGGCTGGAGGGCATCGAGACCTGCACCCAGCTCGACGTCGCCGGGGCGGTGATCGACTACATGGCGGCGCAGGTGGACTTCCCGGAGCTGGACATCCGCCAGCGGCTGACCGTCAGCAAGGGCTATGGCGTGAGCGAGATCTACGTGCCCGAGGGCTCGAACTTCGTCGGCCGCACGATCACCGATACCGGGCTGCGCGAGCAGGACATCAACGTGCTGACGCTGTACCGGGGCAACAAGGTGATCCCGAACCCGAAGAATGAGCGCGTGCTCGAGGGCAACGACAAGCTGCTGTGCTTCGGCAAGATGGAGGCGATGCGGAACATGGTGCCGGCCAAGACCCGGCGCCGCCGGCGGCCGAAGATCAAGCGGCTGGAGTCGGAGGCGGCGGCCGGCTGAAGCGGCCGCCCGCGGGTCGCGGTCCGACGCCGCAGGGATGACCCCTTCTCCCTGCGGGCGGAGGACGAGATGAGGGGCGCCGAGCAGCGGCGCGGGCGTCCCCGCCCCTCCCCGGCGCCGCATCCGGTCCGGGAGAGAGGGCATGGCGGCCCTCGGCTGCGCGCTCAACGGGACGCGATCACCTCCAGGATCTCGCCGTCGACCCGGGTCGTCGCGTCGTCGGCCCGGGTGTGGCGCTGCCACGGCCCCATTACTTC
>JAWWAE010000132.1:0-6594 GCA_033721835.1 Halofilum sp. (in: g-proteobacteria)
GCCCCGCAGGGGCGAGGGCCAGGGATGGCCCGAGTCAATCCTCCCGCAACGCCCTCGTCGCCGGAATTCCTCCACCTAGTGGCCCCCGCAGCAGCGCCCCTTCCCAACGAACCAACCAGGTCAGGCCTTCCCAAGCAGAATTCGCGGCTGAAGCCGCTCCCACAATCCCCCGATGCGGGCGGGAAGCGTTCGTGGGAGCGACTTTAGCCGCGAACGGGAGGCTCACCCACCCCACACCCAAGCAATCATCGGCACCGCCACACACACGATCAGGATCTCCAGCGGCAGTCCCAGCCGCCAGTAATCACCGAAGCGGTAGCCGCCGGGTCCCATGACCAGGGCGTTGTTCTGGTGCCCGACCGGCGTCAGGAAGGCGCAGGAGGCGCCGACCGCGACCGCCATCAGGAAGGCATCGGGATTGCCGCCCGTACGCTCGGCCATTGCCAGCGCCAGCGGCGCCATGATCACCGCCGTCGCGGCGTTGTTGAGCAGGTCGGACAGGGTCATGGTCACGACCAGGATCAGCGCGATCAGGGCCATGAGTGGCCACTGCGCGGTGTACACCGACAGCGCGTCCACCAGCAGGTCCGTCGTGCCCGTGGTCTCCAGCGCGCCACCGACCGGGATCAGCGCCCCCAGCAGCACGATCACCGGCCAGTCGATCGCGGCATAGACCTCGCGCAATGGCAGTACCCCGGTCAGCACCATCGCCAGCGCCGCCAGGGCGAGCGCGACCGGCATCGACACCAGGCCGGCCACGGCCGCGCCGATCGCCGCCGCAAACAGGCCGGCCGGCAGCAGGGCCGGGATGCGGCGCCCGAACCGGATCGAGCGCTCGCGCAGAGGCAGGCAGCCGAACCGCCCGGCCGCATCGGCCAGGCGCTCGGTCTCGCCGTGCAGCAGCACGACGTCGCCGGCGTGGAAGCGGAACGAACGCAGGCGGCCATGGTGCGGTTTGCCCTGGCGCGAGACCGCGATCAGGTGCACGCCGTGGCGCCCGGGCAGGCCCAGCGACTCGACCGTGCGGCCCTCGAGCATGGAGTGGGGCGTCACCACGGCCTCCAGCAGGCCGACGTCATCACCCTCCGCCAGCGCCTTGCGGCCGCCGCGGGTGTCGATCAGCTCCAGGTCGAACTGCTCGACGAAGCGGTCGAGCGTGTCCGGGTCGGCCTCCACCACCAGGATGTCTCCGGCGCGCACGCGCTCGCCGCGGCGGACGGTCGGCAGCCGGCGATCGCCGCGGACCAGGTCGACGATGCGGATCTCGGCCTCTTCCGCCGCCTTCTCGATCTCGGCCGGCGTCTGGTCGACGGCCTCGCTGTCCTCGGGCACCTCGAGCTCGGTGATGTAGTTGTCGATCTCGAACAGGTCCTCGTCGTCGCTGGCCGTGCGCCGGACCGGCACCAGCCAGTGCGCGGCCACGGTCACGAAGACGACGCCGACCACGGCGACCGCGAGCCCGACCGGGCTGAAGTCGAACATGCCGAAGGACTCACCGAGCGTCTCCTGGCGGTAGGCGGCAACGATGATGTTCGGCGGGGTGCCGATCAGGGTGATCAGGCCGCCCAGGATGCAGGCGAAGGACAGTGGCATCAGCAGGGTGCTGGCGCTGATCTTGGCCCGCTGGGCGGCCTGCATCGCCACCGGCATCAGCAGCCCCAGCGTGCCGACGTTGTTCATGAACGCGGACAGCGCCGAGCCGATGCCGGACAGCGCCCCGGTCTGCAGCCGCGGCATGCGCGCCACCGGCTCGATCAGCTTCAGCAGCAGGTCGGTGGTACCGGCCACCTGGAAGGCGCGGCTGATGATCAGCACCAGCGCGACGGTCACGGTCGCCGGATGGCCGAAGCCGGCAAAGCTCTCGCCGGCCGGTACCAGCCCGAGCAGCACCGCGGCCAGCAGCGCGGCGAAGGCAACGACGTCGTAGCGCCAGCGACCCCAGGCGAGCAGCACCAGCACCGCGCCCAGCAGCGCCAGCAGGATCATCTGGTCGGCATTCACGCGGGTATCTCCCAGTGGGCCGCCGGTGTCACCGGGGCACCGCTGGCACGCCGCCAGGGGTGGGCAAGGGCCGCGCCGCGGCCGCCGGCGGCGGCGCGATACGGGTCGAGTCGCCGCAGCAGCGGCGATGGGCCGCCGCGCGCAATCGCGTCGGCGAGCAGCAGTGCCGACAGCGGGGCGGTGGCCAGCCCCTGGGTGCCGTGCCCGGTCGCGCACCACAGCCCCGGGGCGACGGGGCCGACCAGCGGCAGGCGGTCACGGGTGGTGGCGCGGACGGCAGCGAAGGCACCCTCCGTGGGCGGCATGCCGACCCCGGGCCAGAGTCGCGCCGCGAGCGCCCGGTTGCGGGTGTCGTCGTCGCTGCGCGGGGCGGCATCGGCAGTCCCGCGCTGCAGCGTGGCGCCCAGCCAGGCGCGGCCATCGGGGCCGGGCACGGCATAGCCGCCGCCCGAGACCGCCAGCCGCAGCCCCGCGACCGGCCCGGTGGCCGCGATCGCCGTGGCCTGACCGCGGGCCGGGACCAGCGGCAGGCCGGGCAGCAGCCGGGCGCTGCCGATGCCGGCCGCCACCACCACCAGCGGCGCCCGTGCCAGCTCGCCGCCCTGTGCATCACGGGCGCTCCAGCGTCCGGCCCGGTATTCGAGGCCGGCGACCCGTGCCGCGAGTGGCGCTGGGATACCCGCTCGCGACAGCAGCGCCCGACAGAGACCGGCCGGGTCGAACCAGCCCCCGCCGGGGTGGTGGACGCAGTCGTCACCGACCTCGATGCCGCCGAGCTCGGCGGCCGCGGCCGGATCGACCCGAACCGGCCCGGCCCCGCGTCGCGGCAGGCGCGCGAAACGGGCGCGGTCGCGTTCGCGGTGCGGCAGCAACAGCACGCCCCGGCCCAGCCGGCCACAGTCGCCGGTCGCGGCCTCGAGGCGATTGCACCAGGCCGCGGTGACCCGTGCCCCGCGCCGGCGCAGGGCCGTCACCGGATCGTTGCCCGGCACCGGCGGCGGCGCGAGCACGGCAACGGGGATGGCGGAGGCGGCGGGCTCGGCGCCGCCGATCACGCCCACGCGGAAGCCGCGGCGGGCGAGCGCAGCGGCAACGCTGCAGCCGGCCAGGCCGGCGCCGATGACCAGGGCGTCGCCAGGGCCCTTCAAGCGCCGACGTCGTCCGCGCGATAGGTGCGGGCGACGTAGTCCTCGACGATCTGCTGGAATTCCTCGGCGATGTGGTCGCCCTTCAGGGTCACGGTCTTCTCGCCGTCGACGTACACCGGGGCCACCGGCCGCTCGCCGGTGCCGGGCAGGCTGATGCCGATGTTGGCGTGGCGGCTCTCGCCGGGCCCGTTGACCACACAGCCCATCACCGCGACCCTCATCTCCTCGACCCCGGGATGGGCATCCTTCCACTCCGGCATGCGCCGGCGCAGGTGGCCCTGGATGTCCTCGGCCAGCTGCTGGAAGTAGGTGCTGGTGGTGCGGCCGCAACCGGGACAGGCCACGACCATCGGCGTGAAGGCCCGCAGGCCCATGGTCTGTAGAATCTCCTGCGCCACGATCACCTCGCGGGCGCGGTCGCCCCCGGGCTCCGGCGTCAGCGAGATGCGGATGGTGTCGCCGATGCCCTCCTGCAGCAGCACCGCCAGTGCCGCGGTCGAGGCGACCACGCCCTTGGTGCCGGTGCCGGCCTCGGTCAGGCCCAGGTGCAGTGCATAGTCGCCGCGCGCGGCCAGCTCGCGGTAGACCGCGATCAGATCCTGGACGCCGCTCATCTTGCACGACAGCACGATCCGGTCCTTCGGCAGCCCCAGCGCCTCGGCCCGCTGCGCGCTGGAGATCGCCGATTCCACCACCGCCTCACGGTTGATCAGGGTCAGGTCGCGCGGCTCGGCGCGGCGCTGGTTGTCGTCGAGCATGCGTGCCAGCAGGTCCTGGTCGAGCGAGCCCCAGTTGACGCCGATCCGCACGGGTTTCCCGTAGCGGCAGGCGAACTCGATCATCTGCGCGAACTGCTCGTCACGGCGGCTGCCCTTGCCGACGTTGCCCGGATTGATGCGGTACTTGCCCAGCGCCTCGGCGCAGGCGGGGTGCTTCGCCAGCAGCTTGTGGCCGTTGAAATGAAAGTCGCCGACCAGCGGCGTGTCGATGCCGAGGGCATCGAGCTGCTCGCGGATCGCCGGCACGGCTGCGGCCGCCTCGTCGTTGTTCACGGTGATCCGCACCAGCTCCGAGCCGGCCCGCGCGAGGTCGGCCACCTGGGTCACCGTCGCCTGGACGTCCGCGGTATCGGTGTTGGTCATCGATTGCACGACCACCGGGGCGCCGCCGCCGATGGTGACGTCGCCAACCCGGACGCCCGCGGTCGGGCGCCGCCGGACGGGATGCAGAGTATCGCTCATGGGACGAGAATCATGCGCGCAGGGGAACCTGCGCGGCGATTCTACTGCGCACGGGCGGGTGCAGGCCATAGCGGCCCTGTCACTCGGGCCCCGGGAGTGCCAGCCGGCGGCAGCTTCGTTAGAATCGGGGACATGTCCAGGCAGCAAAATCAGGTCCCGCCCGATCAGCAACTGTCGGAACGGGCCGAGCATGTGCTGCGTACGCTGGTCGAGCAGTACATCATCGGCGGCCAGCCGGTCAGTTCGCGCACCCTGTCGCGCGTCTCGGGGCTCGGCCTCAGCGCGGCGACCATGCGCAACGTGATGTACGACCTGGAGGAGCAGGGCTACCTGCGGGCCCCGCACACCTCGGCCGGCCGCATCCCCACCGAGCAGGGCTATCGCCTGTTCGTCGACAAGCTGCTGCAGATGCACCCGGTCGACCAGCTCACGCCCCAGGAGCTGCAGCAGCAGCTCGAGCTGGACGCCGATGCCGAGCCGAAGAACCTGGTCGAGTCGGTCTCCAGCTTCCTGTCCGGCTTTACCCGGATGGCCGGGGTGGTGACGCTGCCCCGGCGTGACGTCACCGTGCTGCGCTACATCGAGTTCCTGCCGCTGGGCGACCGGCGCGTGCTCGTGATCCTCGTGATCAACGACCACGAGGTGCAGAACCGCGTGATTCACACCGACCGGGACTACGAGCACTCCGAGCTCGAGGTCGCGACCAACTACCTCAACCAGAAGTTCGCCGGCCGCAACCTCGGCACCATCCGCCGCGACCTGCAGCGCGAGCTGGAGGCGACCCGCAAGGATGTCCACCGCATGATGGACGTACTCGTGGAAATGGCCGGCAAGGCCTTCGCCGACGAGGAGCGCGAGCCGGAGACGCCATTCGTCCTGGCGGGCGAGACCAACCTGGTGCACTTCGAGGAGCTGTCCGACGTCGACAAGCTGCGGGCCCTGTTCGACACCTTCCGCCAGAAGCGCGACCTGTACGACCTGCTCGAGCGCTCCGCCACGGCAGACGGGCTGCAGATCTACATCGGCCGCGAGTCCGGTTACGAGGTCATGGACGATCTCAGCATCGTCACCTCGCCCTACAGCCAGGATGGCGAGGTGGTCGGGGTCCTGGGCGTGATCGGGCCCAGCCGGATGGCCTATGACCGGGTCATCTCGGTGGTCGACGTGACCTCGAGACTGCTCGGCGCGGCCTTGAATTCGCGCAACTGATCCCCATACACAGGCCAGAACGCGGGCCGGGCGAGGCCCGCCCGCGGCCGTCAGCACAGATGGTTGCGGCCCAGAGTCCGGGATTTTTCCCGGAGAAACAGGGCCTTGCAGTTGTCGGAGCAGAACCCGACGCAACCCACAGTTCCACGCGGAGTCGCAGTATGTCGAAGGAACAGTCGGTCGAGCAGCCCGAACGCGAGCGTACCGAGACGGTCGCCGAGGAGCCGCAAGCCGGGCGGGAACCTGCACCGGCCGGGGATGCCGGCACGGACGAGGGCGCCACGCCGGAGCAGCAGCAGGCCGAGTCCGGGCAGGCGGTCGAGCACGACGACGAGGTCGCGCGGCTGCGGGCCCGGCTCGAGGAGACCGAGGCGAAGGCGAAAGAATACTGGGACCGGCTGCTGCGGACCGAGGCCGAGAAGGAGAACGCGCGCAAGCGTGCCGAGCGCGACGCCGAGGCGGCAAGGCGCTACGCGGTCGAGAATTTCGCCAGCGAGCTGCTCGCGGTCCGCGACAGCCTCGAACTGGGGCTCGAGGCCGCGCGCCAGGAGGAGGCCGACCTGGAGAAGATCCGCGAGGGTACCGAGCTCACCCACCGCATGCTGACCCAGCTGTTCGAGAAGTTCCACATCGAGGAGATCGATCCGGTGGGGCAGAAGTTCGATCCGGAGCTGCACCAGGCCATGTCGATGCAGGAGGTCGAGGGCAGCGAGAGCAACACGGTCATTTCCGTGATGCAGAAGGGGTACCGGCTGAATGATCGACTCCTGCGGCCGGCCCTGGTCATGGTCGCCAAGTAGCGCGGGCGCGCTTGAAGGGCGCCGACGCCGTCCCCAGATAGACGGCATCACAGCGAATTCAGAATATCCGTGATGGAGGATTGCAAATCATGGGCAAGATGATCGGAATCGACCTCGGCACCACGAACTCGTGCGTCGCCGTGATGGAAGGCGACAAGACCCGGGTGATCGAGAACAGCGAGGGCGATCGGACCA
>JAWWAE010000133.1:0-6585 GCA_033721835.1 Halofilum sp. (in: g-proteobacteria)
GCAGGGCTACGTCGAGACCGTGTTCGGCCGCCGCCTCTACCTGCCGGAGATCGAATCGCGCAACCCACAGCGTCGGCAGTATGCCGAGCGCACGGCGATCAATGCCCCGATGCAGGGCACGGCCGCGGACATCATCAAGCGGGCGATGCTGGCGGTCGACCACTGGCTGCAGCGCGACGGCATCGATGCCCGACTGACCATGCAGGTGCACGACGAGCTGATCCTGGAGGTCAGGACGGCCGACCTCGACAGCGTCAGCGAGCACCTGGTCGAGCTGATGGGCGCCGCCGCCGAGCTCGACGTTCCGCTCAAGGTCGAAACCGGCACCGGCCGCAACTGGGCCGAGGCCCACTAGCCGGGAGGCGCGGCCCCTTCGGCACCCCCGAAACGCCGCCTGCACCGGTCGGCCGGGGCCTCTACAGCAATTCCCGACCGCGCATCCGGGCGCGCCCACCGTTCGTCGGCTGTGACCTTCCAGCTTGCAGCGGACCGCATAGACTCCCCATACAGGAAAAATGCCGAAGGAGCACGCATGCATCGTCCACGCGGTTTTACGTTGATCGAGCTGATGATCACGGTGGTCATCATCGGGATCCTCGCGACGATCGCGGTACCGAGCTACATCTCGTACCAGCAGCGCGCGAATCGCTCCGCGGCCCAGCAGGCGATGCTCGACCTCGCGAGCCGGGTCGAGCAGTACCGGCTCGATGCGCGGGACTATCCCTCCGCGATCGGCACCGGAGCCGGCGAGATCAATTACACGGTCGCGGACGAGGCGGCGGATTTCTACAACATCACGCTGGCGGCCGACAACACCGCCACGCCGCCGACCTACACCATCACCGCGACTCCCATTGCCGGCACGACCCAGGCCGGCGAGAGCACGCTCACCCTGGACAGCGCCGGCAACAAGACGCCGGCAGACGAGTGGTGATGACGATGTGCCCGCGCCGGCCAGCAAGCGGATTCACGCTGATCGAGCTGATGATCACGATCGTGGTCCTCGGCATCATCGTCGGGCTGGGGATCCCCAGCCTGCAGGACTACATCCTCTCGACGCGCGTGAAGACGGGCTCGCAGGAGCTGTTCACCTCGCTGCTGTACGCGCGCAGCGAGGCACTGAAGCGCAACGGCAACGTCTACATCTATCCCAACGGTGGAGCCGCCACGGACTGGGTCAATGGCTGGGTCGTGACGACCCAGAACGGCAAGACCTACGCCCAGTGCCAGGCCGACCAGGCCAATTGCCTGCGGTTCCAGCAGCCATTGAACGGCCTCGCCGTGACGACCGCCGCCACCAGTGTCACCTACCAGAACGATGGCCGCGTGGCGGCGGGCGCGACGTTCGAGGTGTGCGATGCGGCCGGGAGCGCGGAGGTCCGGAAGCGGTCGATCAGCGTGACGCTGACGGGGCGCCCGACACTGGAATACGACGGTAATTGCTCATGAATCAACGTGGCTTCGGCATGCTGGAAGTACTGATCACGCTGCTGATCCTGGCGGTGGGGCTGCTCGGCCTGGCCGGGCTCCAGTTGCGCGCCCAGCGCGTCGAGCTGGAGGCGTTCCAGCGTGTGCAGGCGCTGATCCTGCTCGAGGACATGGCTGCGCGGTTGCGCTCCAACCCGGAGGCTGCGCGCTGCTACGAGACCGTGGGCACGGGTGGAGAGGCCTATGTCGGGACCGGCAGCGAGCCGGCGGCCTGCGCGGGCTGGGGTTCGATCAGCACGCGGGCGAGGGCCGACAGCGATCTCAATGAATGGGACGACCTGCTGGAGGGCAGCGCCGAGGCGCAGGGCGGTGCCAGTGCCGGTGCCATGACCGGCGCGCGGGGCTGCGTCAGCTACGACACCGTGAACGAGGTCTACACCGTCAGCGTGGCATGGCAGGGCGAAACCGAGACCGTCGCGCCTGCCGTCAGCACCTGCGGGCAGAACCTGTATGGCAATGACGCCCTGCGTCGCGTGGTCAGCCAGCGCGTGACGCTGCCGGACCTGTAACGGGGCAGGCATGAGAAACAACGGGACATCGAGAATGAGCATGCGCAAGCGGCAAACCGGCTTCTCGCTGACGGAGCTGATGATCGCGGCCGTGATCGGCCTGTTGCTGCTCGGCGGCGTGATCACCATCAGCATCAGTTCGAGCCGGACCCAGCGCGAGCTCGAGCAGGTCGGTCGCCAGGTGGAGAATGGCCGCTACGCGATCGAGTTCCTCGGCGACTCGCTGCGCCACGCGGGCTACTACGGCGAGTACTACCAGCTGGCTTCGCCCCCCGGGGCCCTGCCCGATCCGTGCAGCACGGCCCTGGGCGACATCGAGGACGCGATGCCGCTGCCGATCCAGGGCTACGACAACCCGACCGGCGTGCCGCCGATCAGCTGCCTGAGCGATGCCCAGCACCGTGACGGCACCGACATCCTGGTGATCCGGAGGGTCTCGACCAGCCCGACCGACATCGCGAGTCTCACCAACAACGACCTGTATCTGCAGACCCGCGCCGACAGCCATGTCCTCGCGCAGGCCACGGGCAGCGAGGACGCGAGCAGTCCGGGCAGCTTTACGCTGGACAAACGTGACGGCAGCACCGCGAACATCCGCAAGTTCCATGTCGAGATCTATTTCATCGGCCCGAACGCCGACAACGTCCCGACCCTGAAGCGGCTCATGATCGGCCCGGCCGGCGGCAGCCTTGCATTCCAGGAGCAGGAGCTGGTCGACGGCATCGAGTACTTCGAGATCGAGTACGGCATCGACCGCAGCGGTGACGGCAGCCCGAACGAGACGGCCGCCGGCACCGGCGATGCCTACGAGACGACTCCCACGGTCGCCGAGTTCGCCGATGTCGTCGCGCTGAAGGTGCACCTGGTCGCCCGCAGCATCGGCACGCTGGCGGGCCATACCGATACCAAGACCTATGATCTCGGTCTCGAGACGGACGTGGGACCGCTGAACGACGGCTTTCGACGCCGCGCCTACTCGATGACGACGCGGGCCACCAATATCGCCCTGCGGCGGGAGTGAGCGATGCAATCCAGGTTTAGACAGCGCGGTGCGGTACTGGCGGTCAGTCTCCTGATGCTGGTGGTGGTCACGCTATTGGCCGTGGCCTCGATCCAGATGGGCACCGTCAACCTGCGCATCGCCGAGAACATGCGTTCCTCGCAGGAGGCGCTGTCGATCGCGCAGGAAGGCACCAACGTGGTGTTGAGTGACATCACGAAGTTCACCAGCCCCGCGGCCGAGACGATTGTCGTCAACGACGCGCAGGGGAAGGGTCACAATGTCGCGATCAGCCAACCGACATGTGTCCACTCGCAGATCGCGACCGGTTATTCGGCGAAGTGGAAACTGGCGCCGGAGGACAATACCTGGCAGTTCACCGCACAGGTGACGGCCAATGACGGCGCCACCGCGTCGATCAACAACGGAGTCAAGATTCGCATGACGGCCGACAGTTGCCCGTGATGCGTACCAGGGGGTAGTTACCATGAAACTCATGCTCAGCAAGATCCGGGTCACCGGCCTCGCCTGCGCGCTGACGCTGCTGGTGCTGGCGCCCGTGCAGGCCGCGGACATCGACCTGTTCACCACGGCGGACGGCAAGTCCTCCCCCCCGAACGTCTACGTGATGATCGACAATTCCGCCAACTGGAATGCCAAGGCCGGCGGAACCCTCACCAAGAGAGAGATGGAACACGCCGCCCTGAAGGCCGTGTTCGCCGACGATCCCGATATCGCCGGCACCGTGGGCAGCACGACCGACCCGATCAAGATCAATGTCGGCTTCGGCGTGTTCGCCAAGGGCAACAGCCCCAAGGGCGGCAAGGTCATGAAGGCGATCGCGCCATTGGACAGCACCTACCAGAGCGAACTCGAGGCCCTGCTCTACGACGGCAGCGGCAACGAGAACCTGCCGGGGACCAACAATGCGCCCTACGGGCTGTCGTTCAACGAGGCGATCGCCTACTTCGCCGGGGAGGCGCCGGTCGCGGGCACGCAGGACGGCGATCACGATCCCGACGCGATCGAGTCGGGCACCTACAAGATCCCGGTCGAGACCAATACCTGCGGCAAGAACTACGTCATCATGATCGGCAACGGCGAGCCCGACAGCGGCGAGGATACCGACGCCGAGAACAAGCTGGCTGCGCGCGGCGGCGTGCTCGCCGGCGACCCGATCGAGGTCGATCCGAGCAATTACGAGTCGAACTGGTCGGACGAGTATGCCCGCTTCATGGCCGGTTCGGACATCGTGCCGGACACGGTGCGCGGCGACTTCCAGCGCAATGTTCGCACCTACGTGATCGACGTTTACGATACCGACAAGAAGTTGACGCCGCCGGAGCAAGCCGCCCGGTCCTGGATGAAGAGTATCGCCAAGTGGGGCGACGGCCGTTACTTCACGGCGAAAACCGAGAGTGACGTCGCGGCGGCGCTGCAGGCCATACTCGACGAGCTGTTCGCGGTCGACAGCGTGTTCGCGGCCTCGACCCTGCCGGTGAGCGTGAACGTGCGCGGCACCAACCTGAACCAGGTCTACATGGGCGTGTTCCGGCCCAGCGCCACCGACCAGACGCGCTGGCCGGGCAACCTGAAGCTCTACCAGCTCGCGGTCGACGAGGCGACCAACACGCTGTTCCTGGCCGATGCCAACGGCGACCCGGCGCAGAGCTCGACCACCGGCTTCCTGGTGCACGACGCCGAGAGCTTCTGGACCCACAGCTCCAGCTACTGGGATTTCGATCCCCGCGGCGAGCCGCCGACCGGTTCCGATCTGCCCGACGGGGCCGTGGTCGAGAAGGGCGGTACGCACCAGCAGCTCCGCGATCTCTACGCCGCCGGCACCTCCGGCCGCCCGCTGTACACCCGCACCAGTGGCGCCTGCACGGTGCTCTCGGGCACCTCCGGCCGCGGCTGCGCGATGGACGACTTCGACACCAGCAACGCCGCGGTCGACCAGACCAGCCTGGGCACGGCCAGTGCCACCGAGGCCCAGGAGCTGGTGGACTGGATGCACGGTGCGAACAACAACACCACGGATACGACGGATCCGGATACCAAGACGACCAAGACGCCGCGGCCGTCGGTGCATGGCGACGTGCTGCACTCGCGTCCCGCCGTAATCAACTACGGCGACCGGGACGCGGACGGGGAGAGCGAGGTCTATGCCTTCTACGGCAGCAACGACGGCATCTTCCACGCGATCCGCGGTGGCAAGACCAACACCGGCGCCGGCGAGGAGATCTGGGGCTTCATCCCCGAGGAATTCTTCGGTCGGCTGAAGGCCCTGCGCGACCGTGACAGCGGCAAGGAATACTTTGCCGACGGCGGCATCGGCGTCTTCCAGGAGGACAACGACGGTGATGGGGTCATCGAGACCGGCGACGGCGATCGCGTCTACCTCTACGTCGGGATGCGGCGCGGTGGGCGACTGCTCTATGCCCTCAACGTCAGCGACCCCGAGAACCCGGAGTTCATGTGGAAGATCTCGGACTCGACCGCCGGCTTCGCCGAGCTGGGCCAGACCTGGTCGCAGCCCGACGTCCACGAGATCCGCTACGTGGACGGCACCGGCACCACGATCACGGACGAGGTCCTGATCTTCGGCGGCGGCTACGATCCCGCCGCGGAGGACCCGGGCGCGACGGCCGCCACGACGATGGGCCGGGCGATCTACGTGGTCGACGCCGAGGACGGCAGCCTCCTGTGGTCGGCCAGCGCCGGGGCGACGGACACGCCGGACGAGACCGTGGCCGACATGGACTGGTCGATCCCGTCCGACGTCACCGTGGTCGACAGCGACGGCAACGGCTTCGCCGACCGCGTGTACGTGGGCGACACCGGCGGCCAGGTCTGGCGCGTGGACATCAGCGGCATGCCGACGGACTGGGATATCAACAAGCTGGCCACGATCGGCGAGGCCGCCGGGCTTGAGGAGCGCAAGTTCCTGTTCCCGCCCGACGTCGTGTTCACCGACAAGGGCTTCGACGCGGTGCTGATCGGCTCCGGCAACCGCGCCGACCCGTTCAGGACCTCGGTCACGAACCGCTTCTACATGTTCAAGGACACCACGACCGGGCTGGACGTGTCGCCGAGCTGGAAGCCGATCGAGGAAGGCGACATGTTCAACGCCACCGACAACCTGATCCAGGTCGGGGACGAGACCCAGCAGAGCACGGCCCAGAGTGCGCTCGACAGCTCCCGGGGCTGGTACGTCTCGCTGGTCGCTGGCGGCACCGGCACGGGCGAGAAGGTGGTCTCCAGCGCCGTCACCCTGGGCGGGGCGGTGTTCTTCAACACCAACGAGCCACCGGATGACAGCGCGACCTGCGGGCAGAGCCTGGGTATCGCGCGCTTCTACGAGATCGACTTCCTGACCGGGGCGGCGATCCTCGAGAACAACAACGTGGAGGGTCTGCAGACCGATGACCGCTACAGCGAGGCGGCCGGTGGCGGCTTCCCGCCGTCGCCGGTGCCGGTGATCGTCGAGATCGACGGCCAGAAGTACCAGTCCGTGATCAGCGGTACCGAGACCCAGGAACCGCCGGGAGCGGAGATCGAGCGCCGGACCCCGGTGTACTGGAACAC
>JAWWAE010000134.1:0-6475 GCA_033721835.1 Halofilum sp. (in: g-proteobacteria)
AGCAGCGTGTTCATGCGCTGGACGAAGGCCGCCGGGTCCTCGAGCTGGCCACCCTCGGCCAGCACCGCCTGCTCGAGCAGAAGAGCGCTCCAGTCGGCGAAGCGCTGCTCGTCGTCGAGCTTGTCCATGCGCACCAGCAGCGGGTGGGCGGGGTTGATCTCGAGCGTTGGCCGGCTTTCGGGCAGCGCATGGCCCGCCTGCTTCAGCAGGTGCTGCATGTGCAGCGCGACGTCGTGTTCGCCCAGCACCAGGCACGCCGGTGAATCGGTCAGCCGCTTCGAGACGCGCACGTCCGAGACGCGGTCGTCCAGCACCTTGCGGATGCGGCCCGCCAGATCCGAGCCGGCGCTCTCCTGCTCGTCCTTCGTCTCCTCGTCCTCGCCATCGAGGTCGAGGTCGCCCTTGGCCACCGAGGCGAATGGCTTGCCCTCGAACTCGGGGGCATGCGCGACCAGCCACTCGTCCACCCGATCGTGCAACAGCAGCACCTCGATGCCGCGCTTGCGGAACACCTCAAGGTGCGGGCTCTTGCTGGCGGCGGCGTAGCTGTCCGCCGTGATGTACCAGATCTTCTCCTGACCCTCCGGCATGCGGGCCACGTAATCGGCGAGACTCACTTCCTGCTGCGGGCCATCGTTGTGCGTGGACGCAAACCGCAGCAGGCCCAGCAGCCGCTGGCGATTGCCGAAATCCTCGACCGCGCCCTCCTTCAGGACCTGGCCGAACTCCTTCCAGAAGGTGGCATACGTCTCGGGTTCCTTCTCGGCGGTTTCCTCCAGGCGATCGAGAATCTTCTTGACCGAGGCATTGCGGATGTTGTCGATGACGCGATTCGACTGCAGCAGCTCGCGCGAGACGTTGAGCGGCAGGTCGTTCGAATCCACCAGGCCGCGCACGAACCGCAGGTACCGCGGCAGCAGGTGCTCGGCGTCGTCCATGATGAACACCCGCTGGACGTAGAGCTTGACGCCGTGCGGCTTGCGCTCGGACTCCCAGAGGTCGAACGGCGCGCGCTGCGGGATGTAGAACAGGGTCGTGTACTCGTACTTGCCCTCGACGTGGTTGTGGGTCCACAGCAGCGGATCCTGGAAGTCGTGGGCGATGTGCTTGTAGAACTCGCGGTACTCCTCGTCGGAGATGTCCTTCTTCGGGCGCTTCCACAACGCGGAGGCGCGGTTCACGGTCTCGAACTCGCCGGTCCGCTTGCCCTCGTCGTCGAGCCCGGGCATGCGGATCGGGAACGAGATGTGGTCGGAGTACTTGTGGATGATCGCGCGCAGGCGCTGATCATCCGCGAACTCGGCATTGTCCTCGCTGAGATGCAGGATCACGTCGGTACCGGCCCGCTCGCGCGTCGCCGGCTCGAGCGTGTAGGTGCCGCTGCCGTCGGAGGACCACTTGACGGCGCTGTCCGCCGGCTCGCCGGCACGGCGCGTCACGAGGTCCACGCGCGAGGCCACCACGAACGCCGAGTAGAAACCGACCCCGAACTGGCCGATCAGCTGGGCATCCTTCTTCTGGTCGCCGGTGAGCTGCTCGAGGAACTGCTGCGTGCCCGATTTCGCGATCGTGCCGATATTGTTGATCACGTCGTCACGCGTCATGCCGATGCCGACGTCGCTGACGGTGACGGTGCCCGCGTCGGCGTCGTAGTCGACGTCGATCGCGATGTCGCCGGCCTCGCCCTCCAGATCCGAGTCGGTCAGGGCCTCGAACCGCAGCTTGTCGCAGGCGTCCGAGGCGTTCGAGATCAGCTCGCGCAGGAAGATGTCACGATTGGAGTACAGCGAGTTGATGACCAGCTTCAGCAGCTGGTTGACCTCGGCCTGGAACGAATGGGTCTCGGGCTGGGCTTGCTCGGTGGACATGCCGGCGTCTCCGCGTCGTTATTGCTTCGTCGGTTGGCTATGGGGTCTCGCGGCGCGATTTCAACCCCCGACCGAGGCCGGGCCCGGTCGCCGGGACCGCGGCCCACCGAGGATTGTGGGTCCGGCTTTAGCCGGACATCCATTTGGCGGGTGACGCCTTCCCGAGCATCCCGGCAGGCACGTCGACGGATGCTGGCCCCGGCTTCGCTCCGCTGACGCGGAGCGAGGTGGATGCGGGGCCGCAACGAACCGGGTAGGAGCGATCCATGGTCGCGAACCAATCGGGCACGGCGTTTCCAAGCGTGGTTCGCGAGCATGGCTCGCTCCTACAGGGTGGCTGCCGACGTCAAGGCGTAACCGCTCACCGCCCGCCAATCCACCGCCCTTTCGGTGTGTTCGGTGCGTTCGGTGTTTTCGGTGTTCCCCTTCGACTCGGGTCTCGCCCTGACGCGCGGGGTGGCCGGGAGGCGCTCCGGACCGTGACCGGAAGCGTGGCCAGCGGCATGCGGCTGTCGGACTGAAGTCCGACCTACAACCTCCGAGAAGACGTCCGGCTGACCAATCTGCCGGGAGCAGATTGGGTCTGCGCGCAGCGCAGCCCCGCAGGGCGCACTCCAGGGAGGGAGTGCGCAACCCGGACCCACAACCATCCACGGCGCGAGCCGCCTGCCTACAGCCCCAGCGCCCTGCGCTCGAGGTCCAGCAGCCGCTGCTTGAAGTCGACCGCGGGGCCGGCGCCCCAATCACCGCCATAGCCGCCGATGCCGTCGGCGGCCACCACCCGGTGGCAGGGCACGACCAGCGGCAGCGGGTTGGCGCGGCAGGCGCCGCCGACGGCGCGCGGGGCGCTGTTGAGCTCGGCGGCGAGGGCGCCGTAGGTGCGGACCTCGCCCGGCGGGACCGCGCACAGCCGCTCGCGGAAGCGGCGCTGGAAGGGCGTCGGCGCCGGCGACAGCGGCAGCGAGAAGCGGAAACGGCCCGGATCGTCGAACCAGGCCGCGAGCTGGCGCACCGTCTCGGCCGCCAGTGGATGGGTCGAGGTGCGCGCCGGCCCGGCGGCGAGCCAGTCGATGTCGGTGACGTAGTCGTCGCTGACGCGCACGCCGATCCGGCCCAGCGGCCCGTTCCAGACGGCGTCGTAGGGGGCCTCGCTCACGGCGCCTCCTCGGCGGGCGCCGGCACGTCCTCCGGGTCCGGCTCTCGCAGCCGCAGCTGCTGCAGCCGGTGACGCAGGGTCGAGCGCCGCGCGTCCTCCTCGGTCACCCGCAGCAGCCGCCGGTAGATGCGGCGCGCGTCGCCGACCAGGCCGATCTGCGCCAGTACCTCCGCGGCCTGGTAGAGCGCGGTCTGGCCCCAGGGGTCGCCGCCGCGCGGATCGGTCAGGGTCGCCGAGCGCAGGAACAGTTGGGCGGCCTCCTGGTAGCGCTCCTGCGCCTCGCGCGACTCCGCCTGCCAGTAGAGCAGCTCGCGGCGCCGTTGCGGCGGCAGGTCGCGCAGGCCCACGCGCTCCAGCAACTCCATCGCGGCCTCGTGCTCCTCCGCCCCCTGCAGGTCGAACACCACCTGCAGGAAACGGTCGAGCCGCTGGCCCGGCAGCTCGGCGTGCTCGTCGAGCACCCGGTGCAGGGTATCGACCCCGTCGTCGATGCGCCCGCCGAGCACCAGCACCCGCGCCCGCAGCAGCTGCCACGAGAAGGGTTCGACGCCGGACGGGGCCTCGCTCAGCGTCGCCAGCAGGCGCGTCGCCTCGGTGACGTCGTTGCGGGCCAGCGCGTCATCGACCAGCCGGTAGCGCACGTTCTCCGGGATCGAGTCGACGCTCGCATAGCGGCCGGCCCGCAGGTAGGCGTGGCGCGCCGCGGCCATGCCCGGCTTGTCCGCCGCCAGCAGTTCCAGCAGCCGCGCATGGGCGCGCGGCCGGCTGTCGGCGCCCCCGCGCTGGGCCACCACCGCGAGCAGCGAGCGGGCCCGCACCGGATGCTGCGGCAGCGACGCCTCGGCCGCCTCGAACCAGCGCGGGTCGTCGCCGATCAGCAGCTCGCGCCGGTTGCCGGCCAGCAGGCCGTAGTCGATCCAGGCCGACCACAGGGCGTCACCGTCGACCGCGAACAGGACGTCGGAGGGGGACAGTTGCTGCGCCAGCGACGCGGCCCGCTCCAGGGCCAGCGCGCGCCGCTCGGGCGACGACTGCGCGGCGGCCGCCTCGGCGGCGACGACCCAAAGCCGGCCGCGCTCGGCCAGCGAGCGATCGCCGGACTGCGCGAGCCCTACCGCCTCTTCCCAGGCCGCCCCGGCAGCCAGCTCGGCGGCCCGGACCCGCGCCAGCAGGCCCAGCACCCGCAGTTCGCCGCTGGTCTCGGCCGGCAGCCGGCTGACCGCCTCGGCGGCGCGGCCCGCGCGCAGCAGCACCCGGGTACGCAGCACCGCCCACTCGGGCGGGGCGTCGGGGTAGTCCTGGTCGAAACGCCGCAGGGCGGTCACGGCGTCGCCGGTGCGGCCGTCGACCAGGTAGCTGCGGATCACGAGCTGGCGCCAGCGGCGCAGCTCGCCGCTGTCGGCGCCCGGGCCCGCGCCCCAGACCAGCTCGCGCAGCAGGGCCCGTGCGCGCTCCGCCTCTCCGAGCTCGATGCGGAACGCGGCCCGTTGCTCCAGCGCCCAGCGGCGGAACGGTTCCGGCGTCGCCGGCGGCAAGTCGGCCAGGCGGACGGCGGCGCGCTCCCAGGCCCCGGCCTCGACCAGGATCGAGATCCGCGCGCGCTCCCACTCGACCCAGCGCCGCGGATCGTCGGCGGCGTCCGGCTGGCCGGCATCGAGCCGCTTCAGTGCCAGCCCGGGCGCGCCGGCCGCGGCGATCTCCTGCAGCCGCACCAGCGGCAGGTCGGCGGCGCGCAGCGGCAGCGTCACCAGCAGCAGCACAAAAACGAGAAACGGGCGGTACGCCCGCGCGCACCGCCCGTTCATTGAGTCACGAAACGTCATGCCGGACTTGTACCGTGCGGGTCCCGCGCGGCGCAAGTGACAACCGGTCACCGCTTCGGCAGCTTTTCCTTGATGCGGGCCGCCTTGCCGGTCAGGCCGCGCAGGTGGTAGAGCTTGGCCTGGTGCACCTTGCCGCGCCGCTTGACCTTGATGTCCGCGATCTGGGGGCTGTGGGTCTGGAACACCCGCTCCACGCCCTCGCCGTGCGCGATCTTGCGCACGGTGAACGAGGAATTGATGCCGCGGTTGCGCTTGCCGATGACAACACCCTCGAACGCCTGCAGGCGCTCGCGGTTGCCCTCCTTCACCCGGACCGACACCGTCACGGTGTCACCGGCACCGAACGCCGGCACGTCCTGCTTGATCTGCTCGGCCTCGAGCTCTTCGATGATGTTGCCCATCACTCGCTCCCGTCGTTTCTCACTGCGCCGCCGCGGCCGTGCCGCGATGCTCGGCGATGAATTCTTCCAGCAGCCGGCGGTCGGCCGGCCCCAGCTCGCGCCCGGCGAGCAGATCGGGCCGCCGCAGCCAGGTGCGTCCCAGCGCCTGCTTGCGGCGCCAGCGCGCAATCGCGCGGTGGTCCCCGGACAGCAGCACCGCCGGTACCCGCTGGCCGTCGATCTCCTCGGGCCGCGTGTATTGCGGTCCCTCCAGCAGGCCATCGGCGAACGAGTCGTCGTCCACCGACTGCTCGTCACCGACCGCGCCCGGCAGCAGCCGGACCACGCCGTCGATCACGACCATCGCCGCCAGCTCGCCGCCCGAGAGGACGAAGTCTCCGAGCGACCACTCCTCGTCGATGTCGGACTCGAGCACCCGCTCGTCGACGCCCTCGTAGCGCCCGCAGAGCAGGATCAGTCCCGGCGCCTTCGCCATCTCCCGCAACGCCCGCTGATCGAGCGGTCGGCCCTGCGGTCCCAGATGGATCCGGCGCGCGCCGTGCGGCGCCTCGGCCTGGGCCCGGCGCAGGGCCGCGCGCAGCGGCTGCACCTGCATCAGCATGCCCGGGCCGCCACCGAACGGCCGGTCGTCGACCGTGCGGTGCGCGTCGCGCGTCTCGTCGCGCGGATCCCAGGTATGCAGCGAGTACAGGCCGCGCTCCAGCGCCCGGCCCGTCACCCCGAAGCCCGCTACCGTGCGGACCTGCTCCGGGAACAGCGTGACGACATCGATTCGCATCGCCCGGCAACTCCTTGCTCCGGATTTCCCGACGCGCCCGGGGAAATCCGCGGCACACGGATGTGCCGCCATCTCGACGACCAGAGGTCGGCGAGATGGAGGGGCATGGAGATCGCATCTTCATGCCCCGTGTCCGACCCGGGCCAGGATGGCCCGTGGTCGGACCTCAGAATTCGGGATCCCACTCGACCACCATCCGGCCGTCCTCCGGATCGATGGCCCGGATCACCTCGTCCGGGATCCACGGGATCAGGCGCTCGCGTCCGTTGCGCACCACCAGTACGTCGTTCGCGCCGGTCTCGAGCAGGTGGTCCACCCGCCCGAGCACGGTGCCGTCGCTCGTCTCGACCCGCAGCCCGATCAGCTCGTGCCAGTACCACTCGCCGTCAGCGGGCTCCGGCAGCTCCTCGACCGGCACCGAGATCTCCGCATGCCGCAGCGCGGCCGCG
>JAWWAE010000135.1:0-6432 GCA_033721835.1 Halofilum sp. (in: g-proteobacteria)
ACGCCCTGCGCGCCGAGGGCATCCTCATCAAGTGCCTCGACGGCAGCCACCCCCAGCTCGCCGACTGCCTGCGCGTCACCGTCGGCACCCCGGAGGAGAATGCCCGCTTCGAGGAGGTGTTCGCGGGGTTGCTGGAGGAGGGAACCGCGAATGGACGCGAATGAACGCGTATAGGCGCGTCGAGATGTGGAGCGTGTCAGCGTTTCGCAGGCAGATTCTCGCCGCCGGAGGGAAAAGGCATAACCAAAAAATGAACTAAAGATGGACTAAAAATGGGTACACACCATGGACAGTTGTGGTGTGTCAGCGAAAGACTATTTTTCGTTCATTTCAGTCCATTTTCTGGTTATCGCTTTTCTATTCATCACAACGAACATTCCTGTCAGCGAAGCTCTGCCACGCTCGATCTGCTGACGCGTCATTATTCGCGTTCATTCGCGTCCATTCGCGGTTCGCTCATTTTCCCCGCGGGGGCCGCGGTTCACTCGACCGGCTCCTCGCGCATCTCGAGGTGCAGCGCGCTGTCGGTGTAGGGGTGGGCGCGCGCCACTTCCTCGTTCAGCTCGACGCCGAGACCCGGGGCGGTCGGGGGGATGACGTGGCCGTCCTGCCACTGCGGCGGCTGGTGCAGCAGCTCGGCATGAAAGCCGCCCCAGTCGCGGATGCCCTCGACGATCAGGAAGTTGGGCGTGCAGGCGCAGAGCTGGATGTTGGCCGCGGCCTCGATCGGGCCGGCGTACAGGTGCGGCGCGATCTGGACGTAGGCCGCCTCGGCCATCGACGCGACCTTCTTCGCCTCGAGCAGGCCGCCCATGCGGCCGAGCGCCGGCTGCAGGATGGCGGCGGCCTCGGCCTCGAGCACGCGCGCGAATTCCTCCTTGGTGGTCAGGCGCTCGCCGGTGGCGACCGGGATCGTGGTCGCGGCCGCCACGCGCGCCATCGCCGCCGGGTTGCCCGGCGGGGTCGGCTCCTCGAACCAGAGCGGATCGAACGGCTCGATCCGCCGGGCCAGCCGGATCGCGCCGGCGGGCGTGAACTGCCCGTGGGTGCCGAACAGCAGATCGGCGCGCGACCCCACGGCCTCGCGCACCGCGGCCGTGTAGGCCTCGCAGCGGTCCAGCGCCTCGAGCGAGGGCTGGCGCCCGTCGTACACGCTGTACGGACCGGCCGGGTCGAACTTGATCGCCGTGAAACCCTGCTGCACGTACTCGGCCGCGCGTGCCGCGGCCAGCTCCGGGTCGTGATAGACGTCGGCCGCGTCGCCCGGTTCGGGGTAGAGGTAGGTGTAGGTCCGCAGCCGCTCGTGGATGCGCCCGCCGAGCAGCTCGTACACCGGCTTGTCGACCGCCTTGCCGACCAGGTCCCAGCAGGCCATCTCGATGCCGCTCAGGACGCCCATCAGGGAGATGTCCGGGCGCAGCGAGTAGCCGCGGCCGTAGACCGCGTGCCACAGGCGCTCGATGTGGAACGGGTCGGCATCGACCACGTGCCGCTCGGCGACGTCCTGCACCATGCGCTCGACCGTGGCCGGCCCGAAGGTGGCGTTGTAGACCTCGCCGATGCCCTCGCTGCCGTCGTCGGCGGTGAGCTTCACGAACATGAAGTAGCGGCCGCCGAAGTGCGGCGGCGGGTTGCCGACGACGATCGTTTCCACGTTGACGATCTTCATGACCTCTCGTCCCGGTTGTGGCGGCGTGCCGCGAGGGGTGGCCGGTTCAGAACACGATGACGTTGCGCAGCACGGACGAGCCCTTCACGGACTCGATCGCCTCGTTGATCCGCTCGAGCGGGTAGCGCCCCGAGACCAGTTCGTCGAGCTTGAAGCGGCCGGCCCGGTAGAGCTCGATCAGGCGCGGGATGTCGCGCTTCACGACCGAGGAGCCCATCTTGCTGCCGAGGATGCGGTGGCCGCGGCCGGCCAGGTCGCTGGCGTCCAGCTGCAGGAAGTCGCCGGCGGCCGGCATCCCGACCAGCACCACGGTGCCGCCGGGCCGGATGAGGCGCAGGGCCTGCGTGATCGCCTTGCTGCTGCCGACGGTGACGAAGGCGAAGTCGACACCGCGACCGTCGGTGAGCGCATGGACCCGTGCATCGATATCGACGTCGGTGGGGTCGAGCGCGGCGGTGGCACCGAAGTCCGCCGCGATGGAAAGCTTCCCCGGCGAGGAGTCGATCGCGATCACGGTCTCGGCACCCGCCAGCGCCGCGCTCTGCAGGGTGTTGATGCCGACGCCGCCGGTGCCGAGCACCGCGCAGCTGCCGCCGGCGGGCATGGCGGCGGTGTTGACCACCGCCCCCCAGCCGGTGAGCACGCCACAGCCGAGCAGGGCGGCCGACTCGAACGCCACGTCGTCCGGGATCACGGCCACCTGCGACTGGTCGACCACGATCTGCTCGGCGAAGGCGCCGGTCTGCAGGCCCTGGCGAACTACGCCGCCATCGGTGCCGTGCAGCCGGTGCTGGTCGTCCAGCGCGAACCCGCCGGCGCAGAGATACGCGGAGTCGTGGGTGCAGTAGTAGCACTCGCCGCAGCAGCGCATCAGGGTGGCGATCACCCGGTCGCCCGGCTGGACGCCGGTGACCCCGGGGCCGACCTGCTCGACCAGGCCGGCGGCCTCGTGGCCGAACACCGTCGGCAGCTCTCCGCCCCAGGCCCCGTCGATGTAGTGGATGTCGCTGTGGCAGATGCCGCAGGCGCGGACGTCGATGCGGACCTCGCCGGCCTGCGGCGGGTCGATCTCGATGTCCTCGATGCGCAGCGGCGCACCGAACTCGTGGCAGACAGCGGCCCTCACCGGCTGCTCCTTCATGGTCGGTTTGAAAGACCGGATGGTCGCGGCGGGGCGACTCCACTCGCGTGCGCCGAAGCCGGCAGCGCCTGCCCGCGGCCGCGGGACCAGCCGCCAGCGCGACGAGCCGTCACGGTAGCTAAGGCCGGTCCCGTTGACAATTCCCGGTCGCCGCCCGGGTGGGGGAGGGAACCGCGAAAGATTCGCCGGGAGCGAATCTTCACGCCAGCCCCGCAGGGGCGAGGCGCAGGGATGCGCCGAGTAATGGACGCGAATGAACGCGAATATCGGCGCGTCAGGGGACCCGTCGCGTCAGAGCTTCGCTGGAACTTCGTCGCAGGATCGAGAATGGAAAAAGGCGAACCACGAATGGACACGAATAAACACGAATAGAGGAACCATAGGTGCGCTTTCGCCGCAGGCGAACGCGTACGTTTGGTTGCGAGGCGGGCGTACGCGTTTGCTTCGCAAAAGCGCACCTACGTCATTCTTGCCGCCTCGAATCCATATTCGTGTCCATTCGTGTTCATTCGTGGTTCTTCCAGGCTCCCGGCGGGGACACGCCTCCAGCGAAGCTTCGACGGGCTCCAATTCACGACGCGCCCGTTCGCGTTCAGTCGCGTCCATTCGCGGTTCCTCCAGACGCCGCCGGCAGATCGCCCCCGGACGGGCGCGGGGGCTTCCCGGCGGGGCCGTTGCGGATTTAGTATACAACGTGTATACGGGATATGGACGGGCCCGGGGCGGGCGCCCGTCGGAGCGGTTGGAGACTGCCGATGAACGACCATGCCGAGGCCACGCGCCGCCGTGGCGGCGGGCGCAGCGCCCGCCGGGCCGCGCGGACCCAGCGACGCGAGCCGATGCTGCCCTGGCTGCAGCGCAACGTGCCCGCGGTCGAGGTGATCGACGCCGAGGGCGTGGAACGCATCCACGATGCCTCGATGCGGATCCTCGAGACCACCGGCATCGATTTCCGCGACCCGGTCGCGCTCGAGGACTGGCGCAAGTCCGGCGCCGAGGTCGACGGCGAGCGCGTGCGCATCCCGCGCGAGCTGATCGAGCAGCGGCTGAAGACGGTGCCCGGGCGGATCCGGCTGCACGCGCGCGATCCCGACAAGTCGGTCGAGCTCGGCCGCGACGCGACCATCTTCGTGCCGATGACCGGCGCGCCGTTCATCCGCGACCTGGAGGACAGGCGCCGCTACGGATCGATCGCCGACCTGAACGACTTCCACCGGCTCGCGCACATGTCGCCGGGCCTGCATTCCAGCGCGCACGTGATCTGCGAGCCGATGGACGTCCCGGTCGGTCACCGGCACCTGTGGATCACCTACTCGTCCATGGCCCACTCGGACAAGACCTTCATGGGCATGTCGACCACCGGCCAGCGGGCCGAGGACGTCATGGAGATGGTGAAGATCCTGTTCGGCGAGGACTTCGTCGACCGGAACGCCGTGGTGACCGGCAACATCAACGGCAACTCGCCGCTGGTCTGGGACCAGTCGATGCTCGGGGCCATGCGCGCATTCAGCCGCCACAACCAGCCGGTGCTGTGCTCGCCGTTCGTGCTCGGCGGTGCCAACACCCCGGCGCACACGCTGGCCTCGGTGGCGCAGCTCAACGCCGAGGCGACGGCCGCGCTGGCCTATACCCAGATCATCCGTCCCGGGGCGCCGGCCATCTACGGTCACTACCTGTCGACGGTGTCGATGCAGTCCGGGGCGCCGATGGCGGGTACGCCCGAGATCTCGCACCTGAATTTCCTGGTCGGGCAGATGGCGCGCCACTACGACGTGCCCTGGCGGACCTCGGGCTCGCTCGGCGGCGCCAAGACCTTCGATGCCCAGGCCGGCTACGAGTCCGCGACCACGCTGGAGGCGACCGTGCTCGCCGGCGCCAACTACATCTGGCACGCGGCCGGGTGGAACGAGGCCGGCATGCATGTGTCGACCGCCAAGTTCGTGGTCGACGCCGAGCAGTGCGCCATGGCGCACAAGCTCGGCCGCGGCCCGGAGTGGGACGACTTCGAGGAGGCCTTCGCCTGCATCGACGAGGTAGGCCCCGGCGGCCATTTCCTCGGTACCGAATACACGCGGAAGAACTTCGAGCGCGCGTTCTTCATCCCGAAGCTTTTCGACAACAACAACTTCGAGCAATGGGTGGCCGACGGGGAGATGGAGATCACCGAGCGCGCACTGAAGTACGCCAGGAAGCAGTTGAACGAGTACGAGCAGCCGGCGCTGGATCCCGGCATCGACGAGCAGCTGCGCGACTACATTGCACGCCGGGAGCGGGAAATCGAGCCGGACACGGTGGAATGAGCGGGCTGTCGCGGAACTGCCCGTAGCGGTTGTACCAAACGGGGGCCGAAGACCGGCATGGATCGAGCGACCGGCTGGCCGGCTGCCCCACGCCGGCAGCCGGGCTGGCGGCCTGACTGGTGTCTCGGTTCCGCAAGCGCGGGAACGATGGCCGTCAATTCGCAGCCAACGATTCTTCCGCGGTGCAAAACCTGACCGATGTCCGCGCACAAAAAAGGGCCGGCCGCTTTCGCGGCCGGCCCCGTGTCGCTACATGACGGCGATGGCCGTTACATGTTGCCGGTGACCCAGAAGTTCACCAGCTTCGGGTGGTTCTCGACGTACTGCTTCGCCGCGACGTCGTAGGACTTGCGCTCGCCGACGTCCATGCCCGCCTGAACGTCGTCCAGCGGGATGGTCATGCGGTCGAGCATCTCGTACACGTCCGGGAACTCGCGGTAGAAGCCCTCACGCGCGATGATGTCCGCGCGCTCGATGCCGCCGAGAACGCCCTTGGGATCCTCGATGTAGCGCAGATCCCAGCGGCCGAACTTCCAGTGCGGGCTCCAGCCGGTCACCACGATCCACTCCTCGTTGTTGATGGCGCGCTTGAGCGCCGCGGTCATGCCGCTGCCCGAGGAGATCACGAGGTTGTAGCCGGCATCCTTCAGCCCGTACTCGTCCATCGCCTTCTTCGACAGGCGAGTGAGGCCGGCGCCTGGCCCGATGCCGATGATCTTGCCATCGAGCTTCTCCTGCACCGCCTCGGACTGCAGGTCCTCGATCGAGTCGAGCTCGCCCTTCGGGACATAGTTCGGGACGACCCAGCCGAGCCGTGCGCGGCTGTAGACGGGACCCAGGCTGACGGTGTCTTTTGCGACCTTGTTGTAATAGTCCTCGTGGGTGTCCGGCAGCCAGGCGTCGGTGTGGAAGTCGAGGTCACCCGACTGCACCGCCTGATAGACCGCGGCCGGGTCGGCCTTGGTCATCTCGACCGGCTTGTCCATCTTGTTCTCGATGATGTACTCGGCTACGTGGGACGTGAACAAAGCGTCCGACCAGTTGAAATAACCGATCTCCACTTTTCCGTTGTCCTCGGCCTGCGCCGTGCCCGCCGTGGTAAGGGCGAACGCAAGCGCCATGCCGAATGCTGTAATGCGTTTCATGGAAACTCCCATGGTTTGGGCTTGCAAAGATCGATCGATCCGTTGCGGATCGATGTTCAGTGCGTGTACCTAATGGTTGCGGCCTACGGCCGGCGATTTCAAGGGCCGATCCGGAGGCCGTCAATGACGACAGGGTGAGCACAGGGTGCACGACTGCGCCCGCGTGTGTACAGGCCG
>JAWWAE010000136.1:0-6386 GCA_033721835.1 Halofilum sp. (in: g-proteobacteria)
ACTGAACCGGGCCACTGCGAGCGCTGCGCCGCTGCGGCCCGGGCGCTACAATCCGGTGGTACCAGCACAACAGGTTGGGATGCAGACCGGCATCCGAGGGGGGAAGCCATGTTGTTCAGGAGAGCTCTGACGGCCGTCATGGCGGTCGGCGCGCTGATCGCGGCGTCCGCAGCAACGGCCGATTACGTCGCGTACTCGGTCACGGACGAGGGGCGTTCGCCCTGGCCCGAACGACTCGACGACATCGACTCCGCGGCGCTCGTGAACGTGGAATGGGGCAATTACGTCGGGCCGAAGAAGCGGCTCGCCGTGCTCAAGGTCGAGAACAACACCAACCAGAAGACGATCGACGTGAATTACCGTGGCCAGGGCGTCAGCGCCAAGGTCACCAGCCAGGGTGTGCCGGTCAACGGCATCGATGCGCTGTTGACCGATTCGCTGTTTCGCAGCGGCCGCTTCCGGGTGATGGAGCGGCAGAAGGTCAGCAAGGTCCTGCAGGAACAGGATTTCGGTGCCAGCGGTCGCGTCTCCGCGCCCTCGGCGGCGAAGATCGGCAAGGTGCTGGGGGCGGAGACCCTGGTGCAGGCCGTGGTGACCGAGTACGCACCGGATTTCGAGGGCAGCAACATTGGCCTCGGCGGCCTTACCGACGGCCTGCTCGGCGGCATCAAGCTGGGCAAGAAGAGCTCGCTCGTGGCGATGAACATCCGCATGTTCGACGCCGAGACCGGCGAGGTGATTTTCACCAAGCAGGTGAAGGCCGTCGTCGGCGAGTCCAGCTTCGGCTTCGGTGCGGTCGGTTGGGGCGGCGGCGGTGCGGCCGGCGGTGCCTTCGAGAGCTTCTCCAAGACCCCGATCGGGCGGGCGGTGATCGCTTGCATCAACAAGGCCGTGTTCGAGCTGGTGAAGGAGGTCGGTGCGCAGCCGGCGGCCGGCAAGGTGGTCAAGGCAAGCGGCAGCACCGTATACGTCAACATCGGCGAGGATTCGCTGAATGTCGGCGACTCACTGACCGTGAAGGCCGTCGGGGAGGAGCTGATCGACCCGGAGACCGGCATCTCGCTCGGTGCGATGGAGACGGAGGTGGCGAAGCTGCGGGTCGGCAAGACGGCCGAGAAGTTCTCCGTTGCGACCGTGGTGTCGAAAAACGGCAATTTTGGCCGCGGGGACAAGGTGGTTGCCGATCGGGCACCGAAGCCGCTCCGGTTCGCCGAGAAATGGGAAGGGCCCTCGACCCAGCAGGGTGGCGGCAGCTCCAGCCCGAAGGCCGGGGGCGGGTGAGGCCGGCGTCGCGGTTGCCCGGCATCCGTGGCCGGCGGGCTGCAGCCCCGGTACAGCAGCGAATGTCCTGAACGAATGAATGTGAACCTCACTCAACGTGAATACCGGCTGCTGCTGGACCTGCTCATGTCCGCGGACTGGGTGATCCATGGTCATCGCCGCGAGGAACCGGTCGGGGCCGAGCCCTACCGCATGCTGATCCAGAAGTTCCTGTCGCTCGCGGACGAGTTCGGACTCGGGAACATGGTCGAGATCGACGAGGACCGCAACCAGTATCGACCCACCGAGCAGTTCGAGGAGAATACCGAGGCCTGGCGCCTGCTCGACGAATACGACGACCTGGTCTTCTGGGAGGAACTGATCGTCCGCCTCGCCGAGCGCGACATCGCCCGCATGCCCGGCAAGAGCGACATCGAGGCCATGTCCGGCGAGGAATACGACCGCCTCGCGCAGCCGCTGGAAGAGAAGTACGCCGGCGAGTTCTTCGAACACGGCATCGAACGCCTGACCCTGCGCAACAGCTGAACCGATTCTCCAGTGATTCGAAGGGAATCGAACCGCGAATGAACGCGAATGAACGCGAATTACACAACAGTGCAGGCGCATTTCGTAGCTGCGCTGCAACGCCGGCCTAACCTGCCAGTCCGGTTAATAACCACAAAATGAACACAAGATAAAAACAAAATGATTCATGGGCGGACGCTCTGATTCTTGCCGGCGCTCTTGCCATTTTGTGTCTATTTTGTGTTCATTTTGTGGTTCCCTGCCCGCCGATCCGTTGGCTCTTCCCTTCCAGCGAAGCTCTGACGCGCCTCACCGCACGACGCGCCCATTCGCGTTCATTCGCGTTCATTCGCGGTTCCAAAAAAAGGGCCCGCCAGAATGGCGGGCCCCGGTGCTTCAGGCCGTGAACGCGGCTGCGATCAGAGCGCGGACTTGACCGCGTCCAGCGCGTTCTTCTTGCCGTCGCGGGTCTTGATCGGGCCGGTCTGGTAGGTGCCGCCACCGCCGAACCAGCGGTTCAGCAGGTCCGGCTTCTCCTGGATCAGCTTGCGGCCGGCCTCGGCGTAGTCCATGCCCTCGTTGATGACATAGCCCGCCATCTGCGACTGCTCCTCGACGGTGAACGTGTAGTTCTCGAGGAATTGGCCGACGTTCGGGCACTGCCAGGCATAGCCCTCGCGCGACAGCGTGTAGACCGTCGCACCGCCCTGGTTCGGGCCCCAGTAGTCCTCGCCACCGTTCAGGAACTGCAGGTCGATGTTGAGGTTCATCGGGTGCGGGGCCCAGGCGAGCCAGGCGGCCCACTTGTCACGACGGATCCGGCGCTGGACCTCGGTCAGCATGCCGGCCTCGCTCGACGGCTTGAGCTCGAACTCGCCCATGCCGTAGGCGTTGTCTTCGATCATCTTCTTGATGATGATATTGCCGTCATTGCCGGCTTCGATGCCGAGGATCTCGCCATCGAACTTGTCGATGTGGTTCTTGAGATCCTTGAAGTGCTTGACTCCGGCGTCCCAGGCGGCCTGGTTCACGCCCACGGTGTACTTGGCGCCTTCCAGGTTCTTGGTGATGATGTCGATCTCACCCTTGCTCATGCGGTCCTGGACCATGCTGCGCTGTGTGGGCAGCCACAGGCCGAGGAAGGCATCGCGATCGTCGGTTGCGAGCGACTGGAACATGATCGGCACCGAGGCCGTGATGATGTCGGTCTCGTAGCCCATCTGCTCCAGCAGCCAGGCGGCGGTCTCGGTCTTGGCCGAGACGCCGGTCCAGTTCACCTGGCCGAAGCGTACGGTGCCGCACTCGGCGCTCTCGGCCGCGTGGACGGTCGCCCCGATCGTCAGCGCAAGCGCTGCCAGGGCACTGGTCAATATGCGTTTCATGGTGCATTCCCCTCTCTTGTGAACTGGGTTCTCGTGGCCGCCCGCGGGCGGCCGATCGGTCGCGCGGCGCATGCCGCTCGCGCGCTCCTGCAACTCACCCTGATCGAGCATTCGATCGGGGTCAACGAGACCCGGATCGAGTCCGGGTCCCTGTCGGCACATCGAGTGCCGGCATCCCGACGCGCTCCGGCATCGGGATGCAGGGGGCATGGCCAAGCTCATGCCCGCCGCCGGCCCTTGCGGCGGAATTGCCGCGGGCCAGGCATTCGTTCCAGCAGCCGCCGTCACGGTCACCGCTGCGGCGATCTCGTGTCAGCGCTGCTTGTCCTGCCACTCCGGGTGTATCCATACCGGCGCGTCGGATGGTGGCAGCGGTTCGTTCCCGGCGATCAGGTCGGCGGCCTTTTCCGCGACCATGATCGTCGGTGCGTTCAGGTTGCCCGAGGCGATGGACGGCATGATCGACGAGTCGACCACGTTCAGGCCCTCGACGCCGTGGACCGCCGTGTCGCCGTCGACCACCGCCTCCCGGTCGGAGCCCATCGCGCAGGTGCAGGATGGATGATAGGCGCTTTCCGCCGCCTGGGCGATGAATCGATCCAGTTCCTTGTCGCTGCGGGCGTCCGGGCCCGGTGCGAGTTCCCCGGCGGCATAGGGCGCCAGGGCCTCCTGCTCGAAGATCTCCCGGGTGAGCCGGATCGAGGCGCGCATCTCCTCCCAGTCCTCGGGATGACTCATGTACTGCGGGTCGATGACCGGGTGCTTCGAGGGATCGTTCGAGGCGAGCCGCACGGTACCGCGCGACTTCGAGCGCATCGGGCCGACATGCGCCTGGAATCCGTGATCGCTGATCGGGCTCTTGCCATCGTAGCGCACGGCCATCGGCAGGAAGTGGTACTGCAGGTCGGGGTGCTCGACCCCGGGGCGCGAGCGGATGAAGCCACCGGCCTCGAAATGGTTGGTCGCGCCGTGGCCGGTATGCAGCAGGAACCACTGCATGCCGATGCGCACCTTGTTCAGCGGCTTGACCGCCGGATACAGCGACACCGGTTGCTTGCAGCGCTGCTGGACGTACAGCTCGAGGTGATCCTGCAGGTTGGCGCCGACGCCGGGCAGGTCGGCCCGGACGTCGATCCCGTGCTCGCGCAGGTGGTCGGCGGGGCCGATACCCGACAGCATCAGCAGCTGCGGTGACCCGATCGAGCCGGCGGCGAGGATCACCCGGCGCGTGGCGCGGGCGTGCCGGACCTGGCCGTGCCGCGAGTACTCGATGCCGCTGGCGCGGTTGCCCTCGAATGTGACCCGGTGCGTGAGCGCACGGGTAACGATGTCGAGGTTCTCGCGCTCGAGCACCGGTTGCAGATAACCCTTCCACGTGCTCCAGCGGACGCCGTCACGCACGGTCATCTGCATCGGGCCGAAGCCCTCCTGCTGGTACCCGTTCATGTCGGCGGTGTAGGGATAACCCGCCTGCTGGCCGGCCTCGATGAAGGCCTCATACAGCGGCGACCAGCCGCGGCCGGTGGTGACGTACTGCGGTCCGTCGCCGCCATGGTAGTCATCGGGGCCGAGGTCGCGCATCTCCGCGCGGCGGAAGTAGGGCAGGCAGTGGCGGTAGGACCAGTGCTGCAGTCCCGGGTCCTCCGCCCAGCGGTCGTAGTCGCGCGGGTGGCCGCGGACATAGGCCATGCCGTTGATGGCGGAACTGCCGCCCAGCACGCGTCCGCGCGGCGTGTGCATGCGGCGGTCGCCGAGGTTCGGCTGGGGCACCGTGTGATAGTCCCAGTTGTAGGTCGTGGAATTCATCGGGTAGGCGAACGCGGCCGGCATGTGGATGCGCCAGTCCCAGGCGGGTGCACGGCCGCCGGCCTCCAGCAGCAGCACACGCACGTCCGGGTCCTCGGTCAGCCGGCGTGCCAGCACGCAGCCGGCGGAACCGGCGCCGACGATGATGTAGTCCCAGGTCCGTTCGTGTTCTTCGGCACTCATTCCGGTCGCTTTCCGATGGCTTCAATCGTAGGCACTGTCCACGCCCTGCAACTCGACGTAGACGGACTTGCGCTGGGTGTAGAAGTCGATTGCCGCCCAGCCGTTCTCGCGGCCGAGCCCCGACTGCTTGACGCCGCCGAACGGCATCTCGATCGGGGTCACGTTGTAGTTGTTAATCCACACCACGCCGGCCTCGAGCGCGGCGGCCACCCGGTGGCCGCGGGCGAGGTCGCGCGTGAACACGCCGGCGGCGAGACCGTACTCGGTATCGTTGGCACGCCGCAGGGCCTCGGCCTCGTCGTCGAAGGTCAGCACCGACATGACCGGGCCGAAGATCTCCTCGCGCACGATCCGGTAGTCGTCGCGGCAGTCGGCGAACACGGTCGGCCGCACCCAGGCACCGTGCTCGAGCGCGCCGTCGGTCGCGCGCTCGCCGCCGCAGACCAGCCGTGCACCCTCCTGGCGGCCGACGTCGATGTAGTCGAGCACGACCTCCATGTGCTCGCGCGAGATGAGCGGCCCGACCTGGGTGTCGGGGTCCAGCGGATCGCCGAGTTTCAGTTTCTCGGTGCGGGCCTTGAGCCGCTCGAGGAACTCCTGCTCGATCGAGGCCTCGACGAACACGCGGGTGCCGTTGGTGCAGATCTCGCCCTGGCTGTAGAAGTTGGCCATCATCGCCGCCGAGACGGCCTCGTCCAGGTCGGCGTCGGCGAACACGATCAGCGGCGACTTGCCGCCCAGTTCCATGGTCACCTGCTTCAGGGTGCCGGCGGCGGCGGCCATGACCTTCTTGCCGGTGCCGGCCTCGCCGGTGAGCGAGACCTTGGCGATGCCCGGGTGATCGGTCAGCGCCTGGCCGGTCGCGGCGAACCCCTGGACGACGTTGAACACGCCGCCGGGCAGGCCCGCCTCGCGATAGATCGCGGCCAGCTCCAGCGCGGTCAGGGGGGTCAGCTCCGCGGGCTTGAAGATCATCGAGTTGCCGGCCGCCAGTGCGGGCGCAGACTTCCAGCAGGCGATCTGCAGGGGATAGTTCCAGGCGCCGATGCCGGCACACACGCCGAGCGGCTCGCGGCGGGTGTAGAAGAAGGCCCGCGTGAGGTCGCCGTATTCGCCGTTGATGCCGGCGGCGATGCCGCCGAAGAACTCGAGGCAGGCGGCGCCGGACTCGACGTCGGCCTCGGGGGTCTCCTGGATCGGGCGGCCGGTGTCGAGGCTCTCGAGGCGCGC
>JAWWAE010000137.1:0-6343 GCA_033721835.1 Halofilum sp. (in: g-proteobacteria)
CGCCGCACCTCGAGCACCACGCGCTGCAGCCACTCGATCTCGGCCAGCGCCTCGGCATCGATCTGCTCCTCCTCCGGCTGCGGATAGGGCGCGAGCATGATGGTCTCGCCCTCGCGCCCGGCCAGCGGGGCGACCCGCTGCCACAGTTCCTCGGTGATGAACGGCATCAGCGGGTGCAGCAGCCGCAGCAGGGTCTCGAGCACGCGCAGCAGCGTGCGGCGGGTGCCGCGATGGCGGGCCGGGGTCGCGTCGTCGGCGGTGAGCACCGTCTTGGCCAGCTCCAGGTACCAGTCGCAGTACTCGTCCCAGGTGAACTCGTACAGCGCCTGCGCGGCCAGGTCGAAGCGGTAGGCGGCGAGGTGCTCGTGGACTGCGCGCTCGGTCTGCTGCAGCCGCGAGACGATCCAGCGGTCGGCGACGCCCAGCTCCACCTCCTCGTTGCCGAGCCCCGTGTCCTCGCCCTCGGTGTTCATCAGCACGTAGCGGGTCGCGTTCCAGAGCTTGTTGCAGAAGTTGCGGTAGCCCTCGACGCGGCCGAGGTCGAAGCGGATGTCGCGGCCGGTGGAGGCCAGCGACAGGAACGTGAAGCGCAGCGCGTCGGTCCCGAAGGCCGGGATCCCTTCGGGGAAATGCTCCCGCGTCATCCTGGCGATCGACTCGCGCAGGCGCGGCTGCATCAGGGCCTGGGTGCGCTTGGCGACCAGGGCCTCGGCGTCGATGCCGTCGATCAGGTCGATCGGGTCGAGCACGTTGCCCTTCGACTTGGACATCTTCTGGCCCTCGGAGTCGCGCACCAGGCCGTGGATGTAGACCTCGTGGAAGGGCACGTCGTCCATGAACTTGAGGCCGAACATGATCATGCGTGCGACCCAGAAGAAGATGATGTCGAAGCCGGTCACCAGCACCGAGGTCGGGTAGAAGGTCTGCAGCGCCGCCGTCTTCTCGGGCCAGCCGAGCGTCGAGAACGGCCACAGCGCCGACGAGTACCAGGTGTCGAGGACATCGGTCTCCTGGGTCAGCTCCAGGTCGGCGGGCAGTCCGTGCCGGCTGCGCGCCTCGTCCTCGGAGCGCGCCACGTACAGGTTGCCGTCGGCGTCGTACCAGGCCGGCACCCGGTGCCCCCACCAGATCTGGCGCGAGATGCACCAGTCCTGGATGTCCTCCATCCAGTTGAAGTAGGTCTTGTCCCAGTTGCCCGGCACGAAGCGGATGCGGCCGTCGCGCACCGCCTCGATGGCCGGCTCGGCCAGGGGTTTCGTGCGCACGAACCACTGCTGGGTCAGGTAGGGCTCGATGACCACGCCCGTGCGGTCGCCGCGCGGGATCGTGAGCTTGTGTTTCTCGGTCGCCTGCAGCAGCCCCCGTGCCTCGAGGTCGGCCACCACGCGCTCGCGCGCATCGAAGCGGTCGAGACCGCGGTAGGCCTCCGGCGCGTTGTCGTTGACCGTGGCGTCCGGGTCGAAGATGTTGATCCGCGGCAGGTCGTGGCGCTCGCCGACGGCGTAGTCGTTGAAATCGTGCGCCGGCGTGATCTTGACGCAACCGCTGCCGAATTCGGGATCGACGTACTCGTCGGCGATGATCGGGATGCGGCGATCGCACAGCGGCAGATCGACATGGCCGCCGACCAGGTGGCGATAGCGCTCGTCATCCGGATGCACCGCCACGGCGGTGTCGCCGAGCATCGTCTCGGGGCGGGTGGTGGCGACCACCAGGTGGCCGTCGCCGTCGGCCAGCGGATACCGCAGGTGCCAGATGTGGCCCTGCTCCTCCTGCGACAGCACCTCCAGGTCGGACACCGCCGTGTGCAGCACCGGGTCCCAGTTGACCAGGCGCTCGCCGCGGTAGATCAGGCCCTCGTCGTAGAGCCGGACGAAGGTCTCGGTCACCGCGCGCGACAGCCCGTCGTCCATGGTGAAGCGCTCGCGCGTCCAGTCCGGCGAGGCGCCGAGCCGCCGCAGCTGTCCCGCGATCTGGTTGCCCGATTCCTCCTTCCATTGCCAGACGCGCTCGATGAAGCGCTCGCGGCCGAGGTCGTGGCGGCTGGTGCCCTCGGCCTCGAGCTGGCGCTCGACCACCATCTGGGTGGCGATACCCGCGTGATCCGAGCCCGGCTGCCACAGCGTCTGCTCGCCGCACATGCGGTGATAGCGGATCAGCGTGTCCATGATCGTGTCCTGGAACGCGTGCCCCATGTGCAGCGTGCCGGTCACGTTCGGCGGCGGGATCATGATGCAGTAGGGTGTGCCGTCGCCCCGGGGCGCGAAGTAGCCGTTGCTCTCCCAGGTCTCGTACCAGCGGCGTTCGATGGCGTGGGGATCGTAGGTCTTCTCGAGCGTCGTCATGGGTCGGCGTTCGGGTCGGTTGGCGGGTGCGGGCAAAGCGGCAAAGATAGCACAGCAGAACCGCTGAACCGACCGCCCGCGGCCGTGTAGGCTGGCGCTCCCGGCACCCGGAGTGGCCCGATGGATCCGTTTCCCCGCCGCATCGTCTGCCTGACCGAGGAGACGACCGAGACCCTCTACCGGCTCGGCGAGTCGGCGCGCATCGTCGGCATCTCCGGCTTTACCGTGCGCCCGCCGGAGGCGCGCCGCGAGAAGCCGCGGGTGTCCGCCTTCACCAGCGCGAAGATCGAGCGCATCCTGGGCCTGGAGCCCGACCTGGTGCTCGGCTTCTCCGACCTGCAGGCCGACATCGCCGCCGAGCTGATCCGCGCCGGCACCGAGGTCCACGTGTTCAACCAGCGCACGGTGGCCGGCATCCTGGCCATGGTCCGGCGTCTCGGCGCGCTGGTCGGGGCCGGCGCCAGGGCCGCCGAGCTGGCGGCAGAGCTGGAGGCCGGCATCGAGCGCGCCCGCGCGGCCGCCGCCGCGCTGCCGCGGCGCCCCCGGGTCTACTTCGAGGAATGG
This sequence comes from Halofilum sp. (in: g-proteobacteria), assembly GCA_033721835.1. Lineage (GTDB taxonomy): Bacteria > Pseudomonadota > Gammaproteobacteria > XJ16 > Halofilaceae > Halofilum. Next base: position 2,910 of record JAWWAE010000137.1, read on the forward strand.
GACGACCCGCCGATCAGCGGCATCGGCTGGGTGAGCGAGCTGATCGCGATCGCCGGCGGCGAGGACTGCTTCGCCGAGCGGGCAGCGCGGGGCGACGCCAGGGGCCGCATCATCGAGGACCCCGCCGAGGTGATCGCGCGCGCCCCCGAGCTGATCATCGGCTCCTGGTGCGGCAAGCGCTTCCGCCCCGAGAGGCTCGCCGCGCGCCCCGGCTGGGACGCCATCCCGGCCGTGCGCAACGGCCACCTGTACGAGATCAAGTCCTGCGACATCCTCCAGCCGGGCCCCGCCGCCCTGACCGACGGCGTCGACCAGCTGGCAAGTTACATCCGGCGGGTGGCAGGGGATGGAACCGCGAATGAACGCGAATGAACGCGAATAACTGAACCCGCAGGTGCGCTTTCGCCGCAGGCGAACGCGTACGATTCGTTGCGAGGCGGGCGTACGCGTTTGCTTCGCAAAAGCGCACCTACGTCATCCTTGCGACCCGGTCCTCCTATTCGCGTTCATTCGCGTTGATTCGCGGTTCCCTAACCCTTCTTCCCTTCCTTGCGCTCCAGCGCGCGGCGGATCGCTCGGGCAATCGTCTTTTCGAGGGCCTCGCGGTAGCGTTCCATCACGCGGTTGGCGATCTGCTCGATCTCCTCGTCGCTGAGCCCGGTCGCGCGTGCCTGCTGTTGCGGTTTCGACTGGTTCGGCTGGCCGTCGCCGCGGCGGACGACCTCGGTCAGGGTCGGGATCCCCTTGTCTTCGGCCATCTCAGCCCACCTCGTGGTGTTGCAGCTCGTAGCCGCGTTCGCGGTACTGGCGGAAGCGCTCGCGGCCCCGCCGACGGCTCTCCGGGTCGGCGTTGATCACCTCGGCGACGCGCCCGAAGCTTTCCAGGAACGGCGGCACCTCGCCGCTGTCGTTGACCAGGACGTCGCGCGCGGCGTCCGGCTCCCCGCGGTCGCCGATCAGTACCGGGCACTCGGCGTCGGCGTCGGGTCCGGCCAGCTCGTGGGCGACGAAGCTGCCCTGACTGAAGGTCCACAGCCGCTCGTCGAGCGCGGTGGCCGTGACCGGGGCGTGGATCCAGACACTGTGCCCCTGCCGCGTCGCCTTTTCGACCACGCGGCAGAGGTAGACCTGCCGTCGGTCCTCGTCGGCATCGTCGAGCACGTAGAAGTCGACGCGGGGGTTGGCCATGCGTCACCGGTTCTCGACGTGGTGCTCGAGCAGGTACTGCATCAGCAGCGGCACGGGGCGGCCGGTGGCGCACTTCTCGTTGCCGCTGATCCAGGCGGTGCCGGCGATGTCGAGGTGCGCCCAGCGCTTGTAGTCCTTCGTGAAGCGCGCAAGGAAGCAGGCCGCGGTGATGGTGCCGGCGGCACGGCCGCCGACGTTGGCGAAGTCCGCGAACGGGCTCTTCAGCTGCTCCTGGTAGTCGTCCCACAGCGGCAGCCGCCAGCAGCGGTCGCCGCTGCTGTCGCCGGCCGCCTGCAGCTGTCGGGCGAGGGTGTCGTTCTTCGTCAGCAGGGCCGAGGCGTGTGCGCCCAGCGCGATGATGCAGGCGCCGGTGAGCGTGGCCATGTCGATCACCGTGTCCGGCTCGAACTTCTTCGAGTAGGTCAGTGCATCGGCCAGGATCAGGCGGCCCTCGGCATCGGTGTTCAGTACCTCGACCGTCTGTCCCGAGAGCATGGTGATGATGTCGCCGGGGCGGTAGGCGTCGCCGTCGGGCATGTTCTCCACTGTCGGCACCACGCCGATCACGTTGGCCTTCAGGCCCAGTTCGGCGCAGGCGCGCATGACGCCGAACACGCTGGCGGCCCCGCCCATGTCGTACTTCATCTCGTCCATCGTCTGCGCCGGCTTGATCGAGATGCCGCCGGTGTCGAAGGTCACGCCCTTGCCGACCAGCACCAGCGGCTTGGCATCCTTGCTGCCGCCGCGATACTCCATGGTGATCAGGTGTGCGCCCTGGCGGCTGCCGCGGCTGACCGCGAGCATGCCGCCCATCCCGTGCTCCTCGAGGGCGTCCCGATCGAGCACGGTGGTCTTGATGTGCTTGAACTCCTTCGCCAGTGCGCGCGCCTGCTCGGCGAGGTAACCCGGCGTGCAGACATTGGCGGGATGGTTCGCGAGGTCGCGTGCGAGCTGCACGCCGGCCGCGATCCCGCTGGCCTCGTCGATGCCCGCCTGAGCCTCGTCGCTGTCGCGGCGCGTGGCAACGGCGAGTTCGAGTTGCGACAGCCCCTTGCCGTTGTCACTGGACTCGCTGCGGTAGTCGTCGAAGCGGTAGGACGCCGCCGCCATGGCCTCGACGACCGCCCGCGCGCGCTCGCGCACGCCGGTGCCCTTGACCTCGATGCCCGCGAGGCCGCTGACCGCGCGGGCGCTGCCACCACGCTTGAGCGCCTTGGCCGCGGTCTCGCTGGCACGCCGCAACGCCCTCAGGTCGAACTCGGCGCGCTTGCCGCAGCCGACCAGCAGCACCCGCTTCGCCTTCACCCCCGGCACCCCGTGCAGCAGCAGTGAGCTGCCGCTCTTGCCGTCCAGGTCGCCGCTGGCGAGGATCGAGCGCAGATGGCCGTCGCTGGCCTCGTCGATCGTTTGTGCGGCCGGGGTGAGCTTGCGCTTGTCGAAGATGCCGACGATGACGGCATCGGTCTTCCTGTTGGCGGGGTTCGAGCTGGTGACGCTGAATTCCATGAACGGGACTCGCTCTCGGTGATGGGCGGGAAGGCGCCGGCGCGCCGGCGCGAGTGCCCCGGGATTCTACTGCCCCTGGCCCGCACAGGGCCACCGGCAGCCGGGGGTCAGGGCGCCGTAATGGTCTCCGACCGCGAGCAGGTTCGAGCTGGAAATCGGGTAATGCGATTCCGCCGCGGTTCGCGGCTGAAGCCGCTCCCACGACTCCTCGACGGATTGCAGGAACGGTATTCGGGCGCGAACCGTTCGGGGATTGCCTCGCCACCGGGTTTCGCGGCTTGCGCCGCGCCCCTCACCCCAACCCCTCTCCCGAGGGGAGAGGGGCTGATTGTTGCAGCGCGCGTGCATGAACGATCCCCTCTCCCGCCGGGAGAGGGACAGGGAGAGGGGGCGAGCGCAGCGAGCGATGCATGTGGCAATACATCAACTGGGGGGCAGGAGCGAGCGTGCTCGCGATTCGAGCCCGGTGGGCGCCGTCTGCGGGATCGACCCTCCGAATCGCGCGGCGCCCTGGACGCCTTTTGCCACCACCCCGGCCAGCGGGCAGAATCGATGCCTGTCGCCGCCACGGCCTGCCCACGCTGCCTGCATGAATCCGTCCATCGTCGACCGTTACGTGCTGCGCGAGAACCTGCTGACCTGCAGCGCGGTCACGGCCGTGCTGATTCTGGTGCTGGCGACCAATTCGCTGGCCTACATGCTCGGCAAGGTCGTCGAGGGCAAGCTGGTCGCCGACGCGC
>JAWWAE010000138.1:0-6218 GCA_033721835.1 Halofilum sp. (in: g-proteobacteria)
ACCGCATGACCGACCGCTCGATGGAACTGGCGACCGAGCGCCTGCTGGCGCCGGCCGGGCTGGAGCCACGCTCGCTCGAACGCGTACTCGACGGGCTGTTGGGGCACGCCGTCGACGCGGCCGATCTCTACTTCCAGTCGGCCCGCCGCGAGTCGTGGGTGCTCGAGGACGGGATCGTGCGCGAGGGCAGTTTCGACGTCGATCGCGGCGTCGGCGTGCGTGCGATGGCGGGCGAGCGCACCGGTTTCGCCTATTCCGACGAGATCGCGCTGCCGGCACTCGAGCAGTCGGCGAAGGCCGCGCGCGCCATCGCCCGCGCCGGCCAGAGCGGCTCGGTGGCCGCCTGGCGCGGCACCGAGGCACCGGCGCTCTATGGGGAGGACGACCCGCTGGCGTCGATCGACGACGCCGCCAAGATCGAGCTGCTGCAGGCCTGCGATCGCGAGGCGCGCGCGGCCGACCCCGCGGTGACGCAGGTGGTCGCCAGCCTCTCCGGCGTGCACGAGGTGATCCTGGTTGCGGCCGCCGACGGCACGCTGGCCGCCGACGTGCGGCCCTTGGTACGGCTGAACGTCAGCGTCATCGCCGAGCGCGACGGCCGCCGCGAGCAGGGCGGCGCCGGTGGTGGCGGCCGCTTCGACTACTCGCGCCTGGTCGCCGAGGGCCGCGCACGCGAATACGCCCGCGAGGCGGTGCGCCAGGCGCTGGTGAACCTCGAGGCCGAGGACGCGCCGGCCGGCACCATGCCGGTGGTACTCGGCCCCGGCTGGCCCGGGGTCCTGCTGCACGAGGCGGTCGGCCACGGGCTCGAGGGCGACTTCAACCGCAAGGGGACCTCGGCCTTCTCCGGCCGCGTCGGCGAGCGGGTCGCCGCGCCGGGCTGTACCGTGGTCGACGACGGCACGCTGTTCGAGCGCCGCGGTTCGCTGACCGTCGATGACGAGGGCACCCCCAGCGGCTGCAATACGCTGATCGAGGACGGCATCCTCACCGGCTACATGCAGGACCGGATGAACGCGCGGCTGATGGGGCAGCGGCCGACCGGCAACGGTCGCCGCGAGTCCTACGCGCACCTGCCGATGCCGCGCATGACCAACACCTACATGCGCGCCGGCACGCATGATCCCGGCGAGATCATCGCCTCGGTCGAGCGCGGCCTGTACGCGGTCAACTTCGGCGGTGGCCAGGTCGACATCACCTCGGGCAAGTTCGTGTTCTCCGCCTCCGAGGCCTACCTGATCGAGAACGGCCGCATCGCGCAGCCGGTCAAGGGGGCGACCCTGATCGGCAACGGCCCGAGCGCACTTCTCGGCGTGTCGATGGTGGGCAACGATCTCCGGCTCGACACCGGCATCGGGGTCTGCGGCAAGGAGGGGCAGAGCGTGCCGGTCGGCGTCGGCCAGCCGACCCTGAAGGTGGATGCCCTGACCGTCGGTGGCACGAGGAGCGGATGATCATGACGTCGGCCGTGGTTAGCCAGCAGGAATCGCGTGCGTCATTGCCCGCGGGCGCGGAACTGGAGCGGCTGGTGCAGCAGGCGCTGGAGATCGCCGCTGCCGAGGGTGCGAGCGGAGCGGAGGCCGGCGCCAGCGTGGCCGAGGGGTTGTCGGTGAGCGTGCGCCTGGGCGAGGTCGAGACGCTGGAGCACCTGCGCGACCGCAGCCTCTCGGTCACGGTGTTCCTCGGCCAGCGCACCGGCTCCGCCGCCACCACGGATTTCCGCCCCGAGGCGATCCGCTCCGCGGTGCAGGCGGCCTGCCGCATCGCCCGCTTCACGGCGGAGGACCCCTGTGCCGGGCTCGCGGACGAGCGGCTGCTGGCACGCGAGTTCCCCGATCTCGATCTCGACCACCCCTGGGGCCTGACCGCCGAGGACGCGATCGAGCGCGCCCGCGCGTGCGAGGATGCTGCCCGCGCCGACCGGCGCATCAGCAATTCCGAGGGGGCCAGCGTCGACAGCCACGCAGCGGTCAGCGCCTACGGCAACAGCCACGGCTTCCTCGCCAGCAACCGTGGCACCCGCCACGGCATCGGCTGCGCCGTGATCGCGGGCAGCGGCGATGGCATGCAGCGCGATTACTGGTACACCGGCGCGCGGGCCCCGGGGGACATGGAGGGTCCCGAGGCGGTCGGCCGCCGCGCGGCCGAGCGCACGGTAGCCCGCCTGGGCGCGCGCCAGATCGCGACCACCGAATGCCCGGTCCTGTTCACGCCCGAAATGGCACGCTCGCTGGTCGGGCACCTGGTCGGGGCGGTGCGTGGCAGCGCGCTCTATCGCGAGTCGAGCTTTCTCGTCGGCGCGCTCGGCCGGCAGCTGTTCCCGGAATTCGTGCGCATCCACGAGCAGCCGCACCTGGCGCGCGGGCTTGGCTCCTGCGCTTTCGATCAGGAGGGCGTGGCCACTCGTCCGCGCGACCTGGTCAGCGCCGGCGTGTTGCAGGGTTACGTGCTCGACAGCTACTCGGCGCGCCGGCTGGGCATGGAGACCACGGCCAATGCCGGCGGCGTACACAACCTCACCCTCGAGCCGGGCACCGAGTCGTTCGAGGAACTGGTGCGGCGCATGGACCGTGGGCTGATCGTGACCGAGATGATGGGCATGGGCGTGAACAACGTCACCGGCGACTACTCGCGCGGCGCCGCCGGCTACTGGGTCGAGGATGGCGCCATCGCCATGCCGGTGCAGGAGGTCACGATCGCCGGCACGCTGCAACGGATGTTCGCCGGCATCATCGCGCTCGGCAACGACCTCGACACCCGCGCCAACATCCGCGCTCCCTCGGTGCTGATCGAGCGCATGACCGTGGCCGGGAGTTGATTCGAACCGCGAATGGACGCGAATGAACGCGAATTCGGACGCGTCGCCGTGTGGAGCCTGTCGGAGCTTTGCTGGCGGGAGGTTTCCGACGGATCGGCAAGGGAAGAACCACAAAATGGACACGAGATGGACACAAAATGAGTCGTCGCCACAGGCATTGAGCCATCCTGCGGTGGCGCTTCATCTTGTGTCTATTTTGTGTCCATTTTGTGGTTCCAACCATCGCGGCCCGCGGTGAACCGCAGGTCAGCGAAGCCCTGACGCGTCCCACACCGCAACGCGCGAGTATTCGCGTTCATTCGCGTCCATTCGCGGTTCCAATGTCGTCCCGCGGTCAGCGGTCGGTGCCGAGCTTGAAGCCCTCCTGCTTGCCGCCGGCGGACTGCGTGTCCAGCTCGGCCTGTTCGCCGTTGAGGCCGATCAGATCCATGCGGGCGACCAGCTTGCCGTCCTTCCGCTGCTCGATCCGGACCGGCACCCAGTCGAGCGCCGGCGCCAGCCAGGTCTCGGTCTCGCGGCTGCTGTTGCGGCGGATGCGGCGCACGTGGACGGTCTCGTAGGTGCCGAGCGGTACCTCGACCGTGGTCGTGCCGGCATGCTCGAACACCAGTGGCTGGGTCTCGCCGTCGTCGTCGATCGAAGGCAGTCGCAGCCGCTCCCTGCCGGCAGCGAAGGCACGGGCCACGGCCAGCATGGCCGAGAACTGATCGTGCGTACCCGGTTCCAGCGGCAGGGTCGCCTCGCGCCTCCCGGTGACGCGGGCCTTGCCGGCGGCCCAGTCGAAGTCGACGGTCAGGCTGCCCTCGTCTTCACGGTGCCGGAACCGCAGCGGGCGCAGCTCGTCGCCGTCCACCTCGAGCAGGGTCTGGTCCTCGACCTTGCCGGCGAACAGGGCGAACAGCCCCTCGGGCCTGACACGGCTGCGGTAGCGCCAGCCCTCCGGCGCCGGCTCGAGGGCGATGCTTGCCCGGCCGACGCGGGTCGAGCCATCGGTTAGCAGGTAGTCGGCCGTGAATGGCTGCAGGGGCGTCGGCAGCCCACCACCCCCGGCGACGGCGGTCGCCGCGAACAGCAGCAGGCCGACGGCGGGGCTACGTGACCAGTGCATCGCGACTCTCCGGTGGATCGACCAGGGGCTGTTCGAGCGGCTCGCCGTCGAAGAATACCGTGGTACCGTCGAAGCGCAGCCGGCCCTCCGCGAACCAGCGCACCGCCAGCGGGTAGATGCGGTGCTCGCGCGCGCGCACCCGTTCGGCGAGGCGCTCGGCGTCATCCTCGGGATGGACCGGCACCCTGGCCTGCAGGACCGCGGGACCGCCGTCGAGTTCCGCGGTCACGAAGTGCACCGTCGCGCCGTGTTCCCTGACGCCCGCCTCGATGGCGCGCCGGTGCGTGTGCAGGCCCCGGAACTCCGGCAGCAGCGACGGGTGGATGTTGAGCAGGCGGTCCCGGTAGTGCGCGATGAAGCCGTCGCCGAGGATCCGCATGAATCCGGCCAGCACGATCAGGTCGGGGGCGTGCCGATCGATGGCCGTCATCAGCGCCCGGTCGAACGCGCCCTGGTCCTCGAATCCGCGGTGGTCGACCGTCTCGGTGGCGATGCCGGCCGCGGCGGCCCGTTCCAGTGCAGGCGCCCCGGGCCGATTGCTGATGACGGCGCGGAACCGGACCGGCAATTCGCCGCGCTGATGGGCATCGAGCAGGGCCTGCAGATTGCTGCCGCGGCCGGAGACCAGCACCACCACGCCGGGCGCAGAGGTCATGCCCAGCCCTCGACGACGACCTCCGGTTCGGGCTCGCCGGAGCCCTCGATCACGCCGATCCGGCCCACGGTCTCGCCGGCGCGGGTCAGCGCCACCGCTGCCGCCTCGGCCTGCTGCTCCGGCACCACCACACACATGCCGATGCCGCAGTTGAAGGTGCGGAGCATTTCCCGCGTGTCGATCGCGCCCCGCGACTGCAACCAGTCGAATACCGGGGGCCGTTGCCAGCGCCGCGCGTCGAGCCGGGCGCGGGTGCCGGCGGGCAGCACGCGCGGCAGGTTCTCGACCAGCCCGCCACCGGTGATGTGCGCCATTGCATGGACCGGGTGCCGGTCGAGCAGGTCCAGCAGCGGCCGCACATAGATCCGGGTCGGGGCCAGCAGGGCCTCGGCGAGCGTCACGTCGCCGCAGGCGCCATCCGGGTCGTCGCCGCTGTGCTCGAGCACGCGCCGCACCAGCGAGTAGCCGTTCGAGTGCGGACCGGACGACGCGAGCCCGAGCACGACGTCGCCCGGCGCCACCCGGTCGCCGCGCAGCAGTCGGTCGCGCTCGACCACGCCGACGCAGAAGCCGGCCAGGTCGTAGTCGCCCGGCTCGTACATGCCCGGCATCTCGGCGGTCTCGCCGCCGATCAGGGCACAGCCGGACTCGCGGCAACCGGTGGCGATGCCGCGAATCACCGTCTCGGCGACCTCGACGTCGAGTCGCGAGGTGGCGTAGTAGTCCAGGAAGAACAGCGGCTCGGCGCCGCAGACGATCACGTCGTTGACGCACATGGCGACCAGGTCGACGCCGATCGCGTCATGGCGTCCGAGCTGTCGGGCGAGCAGCAGCTTGGTGCCGACGCCGTCGGTGCCGGCGACGAGCACCGGCTCGCGGTAGCGTTCGGTGTCGAGCGCGAACAGGCCCCCGAAACCGCCGAGCCCGCCCAGCACCTCCGGCCGCTGGGTGGTGGCGACATCGGCCCCGATACGCTCCACCAGCGCCTCGCCCGCGTCGATGTCGACGCCGGCGTCGCGGTAGGTCATGGGCGACCGGGAAGGGGGCGTCTCGGCCATCGAAATCGCATCCCTGTGGGAGCTGGCGCGGGCAAAAATGCTATTGTACACGGCCTCCATGAACACCGGACACGTGGACCCCGCCATGCGTCGACTCTCCCTTTGCATGAGCGCCCTGGTCGCGCTGCTGTTGCTGGCGCTGCCGGCCGGTGCGGTGCGCGTCGAGGATCTGTACAGGGCCGAGGTCGAGGTCGTCGACAAGGGCCGCGAGGCGCGCACGGAGGGCTTCCGCAGGGCGCTCGAGCAGGTCGTGGTCAAGGTCGCCGGCAGCGCCAGGGTCCTGTCCGATCCGGCGCTGGAACCGCTGTTCGAGAACCCGGCGCGCTTCGTCCAGCAGTATCGATACGAGCGGCTGGAGCCCGGACCGGACGCCGAGGCCGCGGCCGGGGAGCGGGCAGGGACCGGGGCGGCCGCGGCGGAGGGCGGCGAGGAACCGCCACCCGCCTACCGGCTGGAGGTGATGTTCGGTCAGGCACAGGTCGAGCGGGCGCTGCGCGAGCGCGAGATCACGGTCTGGGGCCCCTACCGGCCGCAGGTGCTGGTCTGGCTCGCGTACGACGACGGTCGGCAGCGGGCGCT
>JAWWAE010000139.1:0-6198 GCA_033721835.1 Halofilum sp. (in: g-proteobacteria)
CCCGGGGCGAGGGTGTAGAGGCCGCCGAGGGCGACGCTGGCTTCGTCGAAGCTCCGCGAGCCGGAATCGTCGCCGTCGGACACGAGGTGGTCGTCGATCTCGAAGCGGACGCGGTCGAGCCGCAGGCCGGCGCTGAGGTCGAGCCGCTCGGTGACGCCGAGGTCGCCCTGGGCGAACAGGCCAAGCGCGGTCGCCTGCTGGCGTTCGTCGGCGGTTTGGGACTGGACGTCGCCGTTGCCGTCGACCTCGAAGCGAAAGCGGTCGTCGAGCTGGCGGCCGAGATCCGCGCCGACCATGGCGCGCAACGGCAGGCCCGCGACGTCGAGGCCGCGCGCGTACTCGGCGCCCAGGCCGTACCAGTCGCGGTCGAAGCCGAGCAGGCTGCTGCCGGGGAAGGGCAGCTGCTGTTCGAAGTCGCGGCGGCTGTAGAAGCCGCTCAGGGTCAGCGCGCCGCCGGCGACGTCGTTGTCGCGCCAGCGCAGGCCTAGGCGCTGCTGCTCGGCCTGCTGGCCGGCATCGAGCGCGACCGCGTTCGGCGCCGCCGCCGTGCGGTCGGCGGCCAGCTCCGCCGCGGTCAGGCCGCCGGGGTCCTCGGCCACCGGGTTGTCGAGCACGGTGAGCACGGCCTGCAGTTCGCGCGCGTGGTCGAGGCTGCGGGTGAGCCTGGCGTTGAAGCGGCGACGCTCGGTGAAGCTCTGCTCGCGGTAGCCGTCGATGCGCAGGGCCGAGGCGCCGAGGTGGTGCGCCCAGTTGCCCTCGCTGCCACCGGCGGTGACATCCGCGCTGCGGAGGCCGTGACTGCCGGCGTCGACGGAGACGACCGGGCTGTAGGCCATGCCTCGGCCGTCGGCGGTGGTGACATCGATCACGCCGCCGGCGGCGTTGCCGTAGGCGACGGCGGCCGGACCGCGGATCACCTCGATGCGCCGGGCCGACTCGAGCGCGATGCCGTCGGTCTGCGACTGGCCGTCGGGCAGGGTTTCTGGGAAGCCGTCGACGCGCAGGTGGATGCCGCGGATGCCGAATGGCGCGCGGGCGCCGAAGCCGCGGGTGGAGATGCGCAGGCCCTGGGCGAAGTTGTACTGGTTCTGGAAGAACAGGCCGGGGACCTGCTGCAGCGACTCGTCCAGAGTCAGTCCGGCACGGCCCTGCCGGATCTCGCGCTCGCCGACGCGGTCGACCGCGGCCGGCGTGTCGAGCAGGTTGCGCTCGAGCCGCGGCGCGGTGATCAGGATCGGGCCGATCTCGTCGGCCCTGACCGGCACGGACGCGAGCGCGAGCAGCACGGCCGCGCCGGCGGCCGCCATCAGCCGCACGCCGGGTCCCGCCACTCAGGCGTGCAGCCGCTCCGCGTGGTACTGCACGTGCTCGCCGATGAAGGTGGCGATGAAGTAGTAGCTGTGGTCATAGCCCGGCTGCAGGCGCAGCGTCAGCGGGTGGTCGTGCTCGTCGCAGGCCTGTTGCAGCCGTTCCGGTTGCAGCTGCTCGTCGAGGAAGTTGTCGGCGTCGCCCTGGTCGATCAGCAGCGGCAGCTTCGAGCCACCCGCCCGGATCAGCTCGCAGGCGTCGTATTGCTTCCAGGCCTCGCGGTCGTCGCCGAGATAGCCGCAGAAGGCCTTTTGGCCCCAGGGCACCTCGCTGGGATTGACGATCGGCGCGAACGCCGACACCGAGCGGTAGGCGCCCGGGTTGCGCAGCGCCGTGACCAGCGCGCCGTGACCGCCCATCGAGTGGCCGCAGACGGACTTCACGCCCGCCAGCACCGGGAAGTTGGCCTCCACGTAGGCCGGCAGCTCGCGGGTGACGTAGTCGTACATGTGGTAGTGGCGCGACCACGGCTCGACCGTGGCGTCGACGTAGAAGCCGGCGCCGCTGCCGAAGTCGTAGCTGTCGTCCTCGCCGGGCAGGTCGACGCCGCGCGGGCTGGTGTCGGGATGGACCAGCGCGATGCCGCACTCGGCGGCGTAGCGCTGGGCGCCGGCCTTGGTGGCGAAGTTCTCCTCGGTGCAGGTCAGGCCGGACAGCCAGTACAGCACCGGGACCCGCTCGTGCTCGGCCTGCGGCGGCAGGTAGATGCCGAAGCGCATGGTGCAGTCGCAGGCCTCCGAGGCATGCTCGTGCGTCTGCTGGCGTCCATCGAAGCAGCGGACGTCGGCGACCGGCGCCGGGGTCTCCGTCTTCGGGGCCGCCATCAGTAGCGGATCACCGAGCGGATGCTCTTGCCCTCGTGCATCAGGTCGAAGGCCTCGTTGATCTTCTCCAGCCCCATTTCGTGGGTCACGAAGTCGTCGATGTTGATGTCGCCGCTCATGTAGCTGTCGACGTAGCCGGGCAGCTCGCTGCGGCCCTTGACGCCGCCGAAGGCGGTGCCGCGCCAGACGCGGCCGGTCACGAGCTGGAACGGGCGGGTGTGGATCTCCTCGCCGGCACCGGCGACGCCGATGATGGTCGATTCGCCCCAGCCGATGTGGCAGCACTCGAGCGCCGCCTTCATGGTCTCGACGTTGCCGATGCACTCGAAGGAGTAGTCGACGCCACCGTCCGTCAGCTCGACGATGACCTCCTGGATCGGCTGGTCGTAGTCCTTCGGGTTCACGAACTCGGTCGCGCCCAGCTGCTCGGCGAACTTGAACTTGTCCGGGTTGATGTCCACGCCGATGATGCGCTCGGCGTTGGCAAGCTTCGCGCCCTGGACCACCGACAGGCCGATGGCGCCGAGCCCGAACACCGCGACCGTGGAACCGGGCGGCACCTTGGCCGTGTTGCGCACCGCGCCGATGCCGGTGGTGATGCCGCAGCCGAGCAGACAGACCTTCTCCAGCGGCGCCTCCGGATTGACCTTGGCGAGCGAGATCTCGTTGACCACGCCGTACTCGGAGAAGGTCGAGGTGCCCATGTAGTGGTGAATGGCCTTGCCGTCCTTGGAGAAGCGGCTGGTGCCGTCGAGCATCAGGCCCTTGGGCTGGGTCTGGCGCGGCGCCATGCAGAGGTTGGTCTTGCCCGACTTGCACAGCTTGCACTCGCCGCAGTCGGCGATGTAGAGCGGGATCACGTGATCGCCGGGCTTCACGCTGGTCACGCCCTTGCCGATGTCCTCGACGATCGCGCCGCCCTCGTGGCCGAGCACCGACGGGAACACACCGGACGGGTCCACGCCCGAGAGCGTGTAGGCGTCGGTGTGGCAGACCCCAGTGGCGACGTTGCGGATCAGTACCTCGCCCTGCTTCGGGCCCTCGAGCTCGATCTCCTCGATCTCCAGCGGACGGTTCGGCTCCCAGGCAACGGCGGCACGGGTCTTCATGGTCGATCTCCCGGATGGCGGACGGAAGGGCGGCGAGCGCCCTGAAGGCAGGAAGGTACTGCGGGCGCACATGGCGGCGCAACTGCCGCGGGCGCGCGGCGAGTCACGAATCGGCGATCAGCGCCCCGCCGTCCGGCGCGCGGCGCAGGCTGGTGCGGCCGGCCAGGAAGGCGTCGATGTCCGCGGCGGCGAGCCGGCCGCGCCAGCCGGCGAGCACCTCGGCCGCCGGCTCGCCGGCGACGATCCGGGCCAGCTCCTTGCGCGAGGCGATGGTCGCGGGATTCAGGTCCTCGCGCGCCGCGCGCAGCCGCACCAGCGCCGAGAGTGCGTCGACCAGCGCCTCGCCGGCCGTGTCGAGGCCGTTGCCGCCACGGCCGCGCTCGGCGACCGGCGGCGCGGCGCGGTCGCGGGCGGCGGCCACCAGTTCCAGCAGGCGGTCGCCGTGGCGCCCGGCCACGTCGTCGCGCAGCGAGCGCAGGCGGCCGAGCGCGCGCCGGTCCTTCGGCAGCGCGCGGGCGATGTCGAGCAGGGCGTCGTCGCGCAGGACGTGGCCGCGTGGCCGGTCCTGCTCGCGCGCCGTGCGCTCGCGCCACTCGGCCAGCGCGGCCGCGACCGCGCGCCCCGCCGCCGGCAGCCGGTCGAGGCCCTTGAGGCGCTGCCACGCATCCGCCGGCGGGCGCTCGAAGCGGGCCGGGTCGGCCAGGGCGCGGAAATCCGCCTGCAGCCACTCGAGCCGGCCGCGCGCCTGCAGCTGCTCGCGCAGCGCCTGGTACAGCGGCACCAGGTAGCGCACGTCGTCGGCGGCGTAGGCCAGCGCGTCGGCCGGCAGCGGCCGCTCGGCCCAGTCGGTGCGCGCGTGGCCCTTGGCGAGCTGGACGCTGAGCACGGCCTCGACCAGGCGCGCATAGCCGGCCTGGTCCGGGTGGCCCAGCAGCGGCGCCGCGAGCTGGGTGTCGAACAGCGGTTGCGGCACCCGGCCCGACAGCAGGTGGAAGATCTCGAGGTCCTGCTCGGCGGCGTGCAGGACCTTGGTCACGTCGGGGTCGTCGAGCACCGCCAGCAGCGGGTCCAGCGACTCGCAGGCGAACGGGTCGATGCAGGCGACGCGCTCGGTGGTGGCCACCTGTACCAGGCACAGCCGCGGCCAGAAGGTCTTCTCGCGGATGAACTCGGTGTCGAGCGCGAACCAGCCGTGCGCGCGCAGGTGCTCGGCCAGCGGCGCCAGCTCGGCCTCGGTGGTGATCAGTTCCGGGGTCTCGGCCATCGGCGGAGCATAGCATCCGGCCCCGGATCGCCGGCGCCGGCCGGTGCTACCATGCAGCCGTCCCTTCCGGAGCGAGCCCCCATGCCCCAGTTCCGCTGCCCCAGTTGCGACCAGGCCACCATCAGCGGGCGCCGGAAGTGGGCCTCGAGCTCGTTCGCGCCCGCCGTCTGCCCCAACTGCCGCGCCCAGGTCTACGCCAGCGGCAAGCAGACCAGCCTCTGGCGCACGGCCGAGGCGCTGCTGGTCACGCTGGTGGTGCTGCTGTCGTTCGCCAGCGGCAACTCCGCGGTCCTGCTGCTGATCGTGCCGATCGTGATCGCGATGGAGACCCTGCGCCTGTTCCTGGTCCCGCTGGTGCGGCTCGAGCGGGCCGGCGGCGGCTTCCGCTGACCCGTCGTTCGCCCGGCATGGCCGCACCGACCCTCTACTGGCACGACTACGAGACCACCGGCGCGGACGCGCGCCGCGACCGGCCGGTGCAGTTCGCCGGCCTGCGCACCGACCTCGACCTGAACCCGGTCGGCGAGCCGGCGGTGCACTACTGCCGGCCGGCCACCGACGTGCTGCCGGGACCGATCGCCTGCGCCGTGACCGGCATCGGCCCGCGGCTCGCGCAGGACCAGGGCCTGGCCGAGGCCGAGTTCGCCGCCGCCGTGCTCGAGGAGCTGGCGCAGGCGGGCACCTGCGCGCTCGGCTACAACACGCTGCGCTTCGACGACGAGGTCACGCGGCACCTGCTGTGGCGCAACCTCTACGACCCGTACGCGCGCGAGTGGCGCGACGGCAACTCGCGCTGGGACGTGATCGACCTGTTCCGGCTGGCGCGGGCCCTGCGGCCGGAGGGCCTGGAGTGGCCCGAGCACGAGTCGGGCGTGCCGAGCTTTCGGCTCGAGGACCTGGCGCGCGCCAACGGCATCGAGCATGACGCCCACGACGCACTGGCCGACGTCGAGGCGACGCTGGAGTTGACCCGGCGGCTGCGGGCGGCGCAGCCGCGGCTCTACGACTGGGCCTTCGGCCGGCGCGACAAGCACAGCGCGGCGGCGCTGCTGCCGCTGAACGGCGACCAGCCGGTGCTGCACGTATCGGAGAAGTTCGGCGCGCTGCGCGGCTGCATCGCGCCGGTGGCCGCGGTGGCGACCCACCCGTACAACCGCAACGGCGTGATCGTGGTCGACCTCGCCGCCGACATCGAGCCGCTGCTGGAGTGGGACGCCGAGGCGCTGGCGGCGGCGATGTTCACCGCCGCTGCCGAGCGCGAGGCCGGCACGCCGGCGATCCCGCTGAAGGTGGTCAAGCTCAATGCCGCGCCGGTGCTGGCGCCGATCAACACCCTGACCGGGGAAGCGGCCGAGCGGCTCGAGATCGACGTCGAGCACGCCCGGGACGTGCTGCACCACCTGCGCGCGACCGAGGGACTCGCGGCCAAGCTGCGGGACGTGTACCAGCAGCCGCCGCCGGCCCCCGACGACGTCGACCTCGCCCTCTACGACGGCTTCGTCGACGACGCCGACCGCGACCGCATGGATGCCGTGCACCGGCGCTCGCCCGAGGAGCTGGCGGCCTTCGACCCGGGCTTCGCCGACCCGCGGCTGCGCGAGCTGTACTTCCGCTTTCGCGCCCGCAACTGGCC
>JAWWAE010000140.1:0-6044 GCA_033721835.1 Halofilum sp. (in: g-proteobacteria)
GTCGATCGCCACCTCGCGCAGCGCCGGCGACGGCCAGTGAGCAGCGTCCTGCAGCCGCCGCGCGGGACCGAGACCTATCGGCGCCTGCTGTCCCACGTCCATCGATATCGGGGGCATTTCGTTCTCGCGCTGGTCGGCATGGTTTTCTATGCGGCGACGGATACCGCGTTTGCCGCGCTGATGAAGCCGATGCTCGACGGCAGCTTCGTCGAGCAGAACGAGACCGTGATCCGCCTGGTTCCGCTTGCGCTGATACTGGTGTTTGCGGTTCGCGGCGTCAGCGGCTTCGTGTCCCGCTACTTCATGGCATGGGTGGGGTGGCACGTTGTCACGGGACTGCGTGAGCGCATGTTCCAGCGGCTACTCGAGATGCCGACCGCGGAATACGATCGCTCCTCCTCTGGGGAGCTGATCTCGAAGCTCACATTCAGTGTCGACCGCGTGGCCCAGGCGACGACGAACGCGATCACCGTGCTGGTACGCGACAGCCTCACGATTGTCGGCCTGCTGGCCTGGATGTTCTACCTGAATCCCGGCATGGCCTTGACGATCTTCATCGTGACGCCGCCGCTGGCATGGCTGATTCGCCGGATTACCAAGCGCTTTCGGCAGGTCAGTCGAACGATTCAGCTCCAGATGGGTGACGTGACCCACGTGATCGAAGAGGCGGTAGAAGGGCATCGCGTGATCAAGATCTTCGGTGGGCGTCGCTATGAAGGAGACCGTTTCACCGACGTGAACGAGAAGATGAAGCGGTTCCAGTTGAAGATGGCGCGCATCCAGGCCGCGTCGGTTCCGATCGTTCAGTTCCTGATTGCGTGTGTGCTTGCCGTGATTGTCTATCTGTCGAGCATCGACTCGGTGGTGCAGGCGGTCAGTGTGGGTGCATTCGTGTCCTTCTTTACGGCGATGCTGATGCTGTTCGCGCCGATCAAGCGCCTGACCACGGTCAATGCCACCATCCAGACCGGGATCGCTGCGGCCGAAGAGGTCTTCGACCTGATGGATCGGGCCGGTGAGCCCGATACGGGGACGCGCACCATCGACCGCGCGCGTGGCGATGTCGAGTACGAGGGCGTCACGTTCTCCTACAGCTCCGACAAGGGAAACGTTCTCGAGGACGTCAACCTGAAGGTGGGTGCGGGCGAAACGGTTGCCCTGGTGGGACGGTCCGGTAGTGGCAAGACGACGCTCGCGAACCTGTTGACGCGCTTCTACGAGGTTCAGCATGGTCGCATCCTGCTCGACGGCATCGATATCCGGGAACTCACGCTCGACAGCCTGCGGGCGCAGATCGCCTATGTCGGGCAGAACGTGACGCTGTTCAACGACACCATCGGCAACAACATCGCCTATGGTCGGCTCGGCGGCGCCAGTCGCGAGCAGGTGCAGCGCGCGGCCGACGCGGCGCATGCCAGCGAGTTCATCGAGTCGTTGCCGGAGGGCTACGACACCGAGGTGGGCGAGAACGGCATCATGCTCTCGGGCGGCCAGCGCCAGCGACTGGCGATCGCGCGGGCGCTGCTGAAGGACGCACCCGTGCTGATCCTCGACGAGGCCACCTCGGCACTCGACTCGGAGTCCGAGCAGCACGTGCAGGCCGGGCTCGAGGCGCTGCTTCAGAACCGCACGACGCTGGTGATTGCACACCGACTTTCGACCATCGAGCACGCGGACCGCATCGTGGTGATGAGCCGCGGTCGCATCGTGGAGCAGGGCCGGCACGAAGAGCTGATCGCGCGCGACGGCACCTACGCCGCGCTGCATCGCATGCAGTTCAGCGAGCCGGTCGCGCCGGCCTGACATGCTCGATCCGCACTGGCTGGTCCGGCAGTGGCGGGCGCCGACGTTCGCGGGCCAGCTGCTGCTGCGGCCCGTGTCCTGGGTGTTCCGGCTGCTGGTCGCGCTGCGCCGCTGCGCCTACCGGGTCGGGCTGCGGCGCGTGGTGCGGCTGCCCGTGCCGGTGGTCGTGGTCGGCAACCTCGGCGTCGGTGGCAGCGGCAAGACCCCGCTGGTGCTGCACCTGGCCAGCGCGCTGCGGGCGGCGGGGCGCCGCCCCGGCATCGTCAGCCGCGGTCACGGCGGCCGCGACCCGACGCCACGCCGGATCGGCCCCGATGCCGAGCCGGCCGAGGTCGGCGACGAGCCGGCGCTGATGGCCCGCCGCAGCGGCTGCCCGGTGGCGGTCGGCGCCGACCGGCCCGCGGCGGCGGCCCTGCTGCTGCCCGACTGCAACGTGATCCTGGCCGACGACGGCCTGCAGCACCTGGCGCTGGGACGCGACCTCGAGATCGCGGTGATCGACGGTGACCTGGACGCGGACAACGGCCGGCTGCTGCCGGCCGGGCCGCTGCGCGAGCCGCGCTCGCGGCTGCAGCGGGTGGACCTGGTCGCGGTTCGCGGCGGCGCGCGGCCGGGCGCCTGGTCGTTCGACGTCCGGGCCGGGGCCCCGCGGCGACTGGTCGACGACCGGCCGGGGCCGGAACTCGAGGCCTGGGCGGGACAGGCCGTGCATGCCGTGGCCGGCATCGGCGTGCCGGAGCGGTTTTTCAGTCAGCTCGAGCGGGCCGGCCTCGAGGTCGAGCGCCACCCATTCGCCGATCACCACCCGTACCGGTCGGACGATCTCGCCTTTCCCGGCGACGCGCCGATACTGATGACCGAAAAGGATGCGGTAAAGTGTCGGGCGTTCGCGACCGACCGCATGTGGTACCTGCCGGCCGAGGTTGCGGACCCCGATGGTCTGGCCAGCGCCGTCATCGAGAGACTGGAGCGCGGAGCGCACTAATGGATCGAAGGCTGCTCGATATCCTTGTCTGCCCCATCTGCAAGGGCAAGCTCGTCTACCGCAAGTCGGCGCAGGAGTTCGTGTGCACCGCCGACCGGCTGGCGTTCCCGATCCGCGACGGCATCCCGGTCATGCTCGAGGACGAGGCGCGCGCGGTCTCGCTCGAGGAAGCCGAGTCCCTGCGCAAGCAGTCATGAGCCTCGGCTTTCGCGTCGTCATCCCCGCGCGCTACCAGTCCAGTCGTTTCCCCGGCAAGCCGCTGATCGAGCTCGCCGGCAAGACCATGTTGCAGCATGTCTGGGAGCGGGCCTGCGAGAGCGGTGCGAGCCATGTCGTAATCGCCACCGACGACGAGCGCATTGCGGGGGCGGCCGATGCCTTCGGCGCCGACGCCTGCATGACGGCGGACAGTCATCAGTCCGGCACCGACCGGATCGCCGAGGTGGTCGAACGCCGCGGCTGGCACGACGACGAGATCGTGCTCAATCTGCAGGGCGACGAGCCGCTGACCCCGCCCCGCGTACTCGCGCAGGCTGCCGCGGACCTGGCGAGCTGGCCATCGGCCTCGATCGCGACGCTCGCCTGTCGACTCGCCGACCCGGCACGGCTCGAGGACCCGAACGTGGTCAAGGTCGTGACCGACATCGACGGCTTCGCCCTGTATTTCAGTCGTGCGCCGATCCCGTACTGGCGCGAAGGTCGGCCCGCCGACGACTGCGAACTGCCGTCGCTGCGCCACGTCGGCATCTATGCCTATCGCGGCGGCTTCCTGAAGAAGTACCGCCAGCTCGCGCCGGCCGCGCTCGAGCGCGCAGAGCGACTGGAACAGCTGCGGGCGCTCGCGCACGGCTACCGTATCCACGTTACCGAGGTCGACTGGCTGCCGGCCGGCGGGGTCGACACGCGCGAGGACGTGGCGGCGGTGGAAGCCGCGCTGCAACGGCAATTCGGACAGCGCTGATCAGGAGACGGTAGCCCGGATGCAGCGCAGCGGAATCCGGGTCCCTTTCAAGATACCCAGTCCCGGATTCCGCTGCGCTGCACCCGGGCTACTTGCCGATCCCCATTGTCACGTGGGTCCATGCCATGAAACGCGACTGGAAGATCCTCGAGCACGACACGGCCTACCAGGGCTTCTTCCGCATCGACCGCTACCGGCTGCAGCACACGCTGTTCGAGGGTGGCTGGAGCGACGCGGTCACGCGCGAGGTGTTCGAACGCGGGCACGCCGTCGCGGTGCTGCCCTACGACCCGGCCCGGGACCAGGTGCTGCTGGTCGAGCAGTTCCGGATCGGCGCCCTCGCGGCCGATGCCCCGGGCGGGCCGTGGCTGCTGGAGCTGATCGCGGGCATCATCGAGGATGGCGAGGCGCCGGAGGAGGTGGCCCGCCGCGAGGCCCGCGAGGAGGCCGGCTGCGAGCTCGGCGAGCTGGAGTTCGTCTGCGATTACCTGGTCAGTCCGGGCGGCACCAGCGAACGCACCTGCCTCTACCTCGGTCGGACGAATCTGGAGCAGGCCGGTGGCGTGCATGGCCTCGATACCGAGCACGAGGACATCCGGGTGCACGTGGTCGACGCCGGCGAGGCGATCGCGATGGCCGACGACGGCCGCATCGCCAATGCCGCCGGTGTCATCGGCCTGTACTGGCTGGCGCGCCACCACGCGCGGCTGCGCGGAGAGTGAGCGGGTCGCGCCGCCGACGGTTCCGGTAGACTGGGTACGGAGGTGACCGCCGCGACAGGGAGCGTGGCAACCGGGGTCACGAGTGGAGGCGGCGAATGATCATCGACCATTTCGGGCTGGCAGTCGGGAACTACGAGCAGAGCAGGGCGTTCTACACCGAGGCGCTGGCGCCACTCGGGATCGAGCCGATCCTCGAGATCGACGGTTGGGTCGGGTTCGGTCGCTTCGGCAAGCCGGAGTTCTGGTTCGGCGAGCAGGCCGACCGGCAGCTGCCGATGCATTTCGCCTTCACTGCCGAGAGCCGGGCGGCGGTCGATGCCTTCCACCGGGCGGCGCTGGCCGCCGGCGGCACGGACAACGGTGCCCCGGGGCTGCGCGAGAACTACCACCCGCACTACTACGGTGCCTTCGTGGTCGACCCCGACGGCCACAACATCGAGGCGGTCTGCCACGCGCCGGATGGTTGACGGCGGGTGCCTCGAGGCGCCGCTTCAGGCCCCCAGCAGCGCAGCGACCAGCAGCCACCCGAGCACCGTGGCGCCACAGGTCAGCCACATGATCGCGGTGTATGCGGGTTTCTGGGTGAACCGCAGCAGGATCAGGCTCTTGGCGTCGTAGAGCTTGATGCCGTGGCTGTTGCCCGGTCCGAACCGCCGGTGCAGGTCGCCCTCGGAGGCATCCTCCAGGTTCGCGATCGACCGCTGCAACTGCTCGAGCGAGTCGCGGCGAAAGGCGGGCGGGCGAAGGTGGTAGCGCCGGGTCCGGTCGCCCTCCCGGGCCTCGAATGCCAGTGCGTCGTCCTCCAGCACCACCTGTTCCAGCGGCAACGGCTCGCGCGCGCGGATCTCGCCGTCATTGAAGCGGCCCGTCACCAATAACGGGCCGCCGCCGAGCGGCTTCTCGACACGGAACTCGCGTGGGCCGCCGAAGCGACCCTGGACCAGCGCCACGGCCACCAGCAGGGCGATCAGCGCCGCGATCATGGGCAGGGTCGGCAGGCCGCTGCGGACAATGGCGAATCCGCAGATCAGGGTGATGGTGATCCCGCCTACCATCCACAACACGTTCACCATGGGCCGGTCCAGGGTGCCTTCGGCGACCAGCAGGATACGGCGTGGCGGTGCGTCGTCGATCATGAATGCATTGGCCCTGCGCGCTTCGGAAGGCGGCACAGGATAGCCGCTGCGGCGGCGGGGATCGAGGCCGGGTCGCGCCGCGCGGGTCGTTACAGCTCGGGCGAGTGCACCACCATCATCTTCTCGACCTGCATGTCGTGGATGGTGTAGGGAATGCCGCCGACGCCGAGGCCGGACTCGCGCAGGCCGGCGAACGGCATGCCGTCCACGCGGAAGGCGGTGTGGTCGTTGACCATGACCGCGGAGGCGTCGATCCGGCGCCAGACGCGCAACGCGGTTTCGAGGTCGGCGGTGAAGACCGCGGCCTGGAACGCCCAGGGCAGGTCGTTGGCCCGCTCGAGGGCGTCGTCCAGGGTGTCGTACGCGTACACGCACACCACCGGGCCGAAGATCTCCTCGCGCGAGACGCGGGCGTCGGCCGGTGGCTCGAACAGCAC
>JAWWAE010000141.1:0-6007 GCA_033721835.1 Halofilum sp. (in: g-proteobacteria)
ACGTTCGACCTGTCGGACCCGGAGCAGCCGCGCGACCTGAACCTCACGCCGGCGCTGATCGAGTGGGTGGAGCGGCACTTTCAAATGCGCAAGCTGCGAAGCGACTACCCGCACTGGAGCGACGCGGCGGGGGGCTGAGGCGCACGACCGCGGGCCGGCTCTCGGCGGCTCCGTCACGGGGCAATCACCGAAAGCACCGAAGACCACCGAAGGCACCGAAAGGAACAGCAGCAGGATCGAGGCGGCAGGGACGCGCGCCCTTCGGCACGGGCGGGCGACGGTGCCCCGGCGGAACACTGGCAGGCGCCCAGCCGCCACCTGCAGTCTGTCGTTTCCCGCAGTTTGTCTGTTTCGGTGTATTCGGTGCCTTTCGGTGCCTTCGGTGGTTTCCCGACCCATCCACCCGCGCCGCTGGCGCTGCCTCACACCAACGCACGGACGATCGCGGCGAGGGCCGCCAGGGCGGACACGACCAGCACGGCCGCGCGCAGCCAGTGGCGGTCGAGGTGGTGGGCGGTCCAGGCGGAGACCCAGAAGCCGACAACCATCGCGGGCACCAGGCTGAGGCCGGCGATCAGTTGCGGTAGCTGCAGGTGGCCGGCCCAGTAGAGCACCAGCAGCGACAGCAGCGCACTCGGCGCGAAACAGGCCGACAGCGTGCCGCGCAGTCGGGTGCCGCTGCGGTCCTGGAACGCGAGCGCCAGCGGCGGCCCGCCGATCGAGGTGGTGGTGCCCATGAAGCCCGACAGTCCGCCGGCGGCGAACAGCAGGCGCCGACCGGGCACGGGCGGGCGGCCGAGGCTGAGGCCCACGCCCAGCAGCACCAGACCGCCGAACAGCAGGCCGAGCGTGTCCGCGTCGACCACCCGCATGACCGGGCCCGCGGCGGCCACGCCGAGCGCAATGCCGGGCAGGACGCGCGCGATCTCCGCGCCGTCGACCGCGCGCCGCTCGCGCCAGAGCACCAGGGCCGAGACCCCCAGGCCGGCGACGATCATCGGCGCCGGGATCAGCGCCGGATCGATCAGGTACAGCAGCGGCGCGCCGAGCAGCGCCACGCCGAAACCGATCGAGCCCTGGACGATCGTGCCGGCCACGATGACCGCGCTCGCCGCCAGCCACTGGAGCGGGGTCAGCATCAGTTCGGGCACGTCGCTCTCCCGGCGCGCGTGATCGGGCTCGAGGGGTACTCCGGCGCCGCGATCGACGCCGCGGTCAGCGGTGGCCGGGCTCGTAGAGGGCGACCAGGCAGCGGCCGACCTCGATCAGACCCGAGTTGGGCAGCGAGAACCGACGCCTGAATTCCGCGGCCGAGAGATCGCCCTGGACGTAGCTGTCGAGGAAGATCCGGCTGGCCCGGTGCATCCGCCCGGGCAGGCCACAGCCGGTGGACGTTCCCGGCGCCCCATGCCCGGCCGCGTCATCGCCGCCGGCAATGCGGCCGCGCTCGGGGGCCGCCACCCACAGCAGCTCGGCCAGCGCCGCGTGCCCCCGCTGACGGGCCCGCGCATGCGGCAGCACACCGTGGTCGTCGCGCACCGCGCGGCTGGCCCCGCTCTCGATCAGGGCCGCGGCGACGGCGGCGTGACCGCGCTCCGCGGCCCAGTGCAACGGCGTGCCATAGAGGCGGCTGCGGGCGTTGCCGTCGGCGCCGCTGGCCAGCAGCAGTCGTGCCATGCGCGCGTCGCCCTCGCTGGCCGCCAGGTGCAGCGGCGTGATGCCGAAGTGCCGGGTCGGCGCGTCGACCGGCGCGCCGGCGGCCAACAGCAACGCGGCGACCAGGCCGTTGCCGGTGCGGGCCGCGTGGTGCAGCGCCGTGTTGCCCTTGTCGTCGCGTACCACCAGCCCGGCGCCGGCGTCGAGCAGCCGGGCCGCGAGCTCCGGGCGGTCGCGGAGCGCCGCCCAGTGCAAAGCGCTGCGACCGCGACCGTCGCCCAGGTCCACCGCCGCCCCGCGCTCCAGCAGCAGCCCGACCAGGGCGCGCCGGTCGTTCAGCACCGCGTGGTGCAGCGGCGTCAGGGCGCGCGCATCGCGGGCGTCGATGGCCGCGCCGGCGTCGAGCAGGGCCGCGGCGACCGACGGGTCGCCCTGGCGGGCGGCATGGTGCAGCGGTGCCCCGAACCGCTCGCTGCGGACATCGGCCAGGGCACCGCGTGCGATCAGGCGCTGCACCACCTCCAGCGCGCCGTTCGCGGCCGCGTAGTGCAGCGGCGCCACGCCCTGGTTGTCCACCGCGCCGACCTCCGCGCCGGCGTCGATGATCGCCAGCGCGAGATCGTTGCGGCCCTGGTACAGCGCCCGGTGCAGCAGCGTCTGGCCGCCGGCGACCTGGCCCGTGACCGGGGCCCCCGCCGCCAGCAGGCGCCGTACCGTCGCCTCGTCGCCCCGGTCGACGGCGTCGAACAGCCGGGCCCGGGGGCGCTGATCCTTCGGGCCCGCGACAAACGCTACCGTCACTGCCAGCAGCAAGGGGACCAGCAGGATCGCGAGGCGGGCGCGCCGCGCCGCCGCACCCTGCTTCCACCACTGGCCGTACTGGGGTCCGATCATGCCCGCCCGTCCCGGATCCGGCGCGGGGCCCGCGGCAGCGGCACCTCCGGCCCGATCGCCGGCCCGATTATACCCCCAAGGCTCGTACCCGAGCGGCTCGCCGCCGGCCCGGGCTCAGCACTCGACCGTGACCGGCTCGACCAGCCGCTCGAAGTCGCGGAATCGCAGACGCATCGATTCGGTGTGCGTGCCCGCGTTGAAGGCGATCTCCTCGGCGCGCGCGAGTTTCGGCGAGATGAACGTATCCATGCCGAACAGCCGACCGAACGGCGGCATCGCCCCCAGCTCGCAGTCCGGGAACCGGTCGGCGAACTCGGCCTCGCTGGCGAGTTCCACCGAGCCCGCCCCGAGCGAACGCGCGAGCCGCTCCAGATCGACCTGATCGGTGGCCGGCACCACCGCGAGCGCCAGATCGCCATCCACCTTCACCATCACCACCTTGGCGAAGTGGCGTCCCGGCACGTGGCTCTCGGCCGCCACCTCCTGTGCCGTGTAGGCCTCCGGATGGGTCACCAGCTCGTAGTGGCAGCCCTGCTCGTCGAGGAACTGCGTGATCTTCTCCACCGGCATGCAACACCTCCCGGCCGGGCGGCCGTGTTCATGATCCCCGTCACGAGCATAGTCCGCCCTGCGCCGATGTCACGTCGGTGGGACTTGCCAGCGCGCGCGAGGGGTGCAAGATGGGGGCAGTCACAGCAGGCCGGGAGCGCCATGTTCCGCCGCATCCTCAACGCCCTGCGCCCGCGCGCGGGTGCTCGGCCCGCCGGCCCCGCCGAGATCGCCGACCGCGAGTCCTATCGGGGGCTGGAGCTGCAGGCACGGCCGATCCGCGAAGGCGAGCTGTGGCGCGTCGCCGGCCGCATCTGCCGCGCCGGGGAGCCGGACGGGCCGCGGCACGACTTCATCCGTGTCGACACCATGGCCAGCCACGACGAGGCGGTGCGCCTGTCGCTGATGAAGGCGCGCCTGATCGTCGACGAACGCGGGGACGCGGTACTCGGCGACGACTGACCGGCCGCACTCAGGCCGGTTGCTCGCGCCCGACGATCCCCCGCAGCCAGTCGCGGAAGGCCACGAT
The DNA here is from genome assembly GCA_033721835.1 of Halofilum sp. (in: g-proteobacteria). Classification (GTDB taxonomy): domain Bacteria; phylum Pseudomonadota; class Gammaproteobacteria; order XJ16; family Halofilaceae; genus Halofilum. Next base: position 3,629 of record JAWWAE010000141.1, read on the forward strand.
CTTGGCCTGCTCCGCCACCGCCTGCGGGTAGCACAGGTAGTAGCCGTGCGGGCCGGTGAACTCCAGGTCGAACGGGATCGCGATCCGCCCCTCTTCGAGCCAGCGCCGGGCCACCACGTTCTGATTCACGATCGCCACGCCCAGCCCGCTGGCCGCCGCCTCCAGCGCCAGCATGTCGTTGGCGAAGTGTGGTCCGCGGTTCAGGTCGACCCCCTCCACCCCCAGCGCCGCCAGCACCGCGCGCCACTTGCCCACCTGGGTGTGGGTATGGATCAGCGGGCAATGGCGGAGGTCCTCGGGGCCCTGCAGGCGCTGCGCCATTTTCGGCGAGCAGATCACCGCCGGCTGCTCGTGGAACAGCAGCTCCACCGCGAGTCCCGGGTACTCGGGATTGGCCGTGTAGCGGATGGCCGCGTCGACGTCGGAGGCGGTCAGGTCGAGCAGCTCCAGCGACGTGTCGATGCGCACATCCAGCTCCGGATGGGTGGCATGGAAGTCCGCCAGCCGCGGGATCAGCCAGCCCATCGCGAACACCGGTGCAGCCGTGACCGTCAGCACGCGGGTGGCGGGATCGGCGGCCACGTGCCGGGCGGCCCGTGCAATGTCCTCCAGCGCGTCCCGCACGGTCGGCGCGAATGCCCGCCCGGCGTCGCTCAGCGACACCGAGCGCGGCCGCCGATGGAACAGCGACACGCCGAGGTGCTGCTCCAGCGTGCGGATCTGGTGACTGACCGCCGATGGCGTCAGGTGCAGCTCCTCCGCGGCCCGCAGGAAGCTCTCGTGGCGGGCCGCGGCCTCGAACGCGCGCAGCGGGTTCAGCGGCGGCAGCGAGGGCACCGGCGAAATCTCCGAATGGTTGAATTCATTTCAATCAAAGGCTGGAAAACGATCGTTTGTACCTTGCCCTCAAGACTCATAGATTGGCGACATCGGATCGAAATGCCCGGCGCGCCCGGTCAATACAAGATCCAAGTCTATTCAATTATGGAGGGCCAGGCCATGAGCACGATCTACGCCGACGACCTGCTGTACGTACCCGCCCGCGCGCGGCCCGCCGCGCCGCGCACGCAGACGGCGCGCGCCGCCGAGCGGCCGCGTCCGGTGGCGGCGCCCGCGCCCCTGCAGCCGCGCCGCTACGAGGACTTCGAGTTGCGCTCGAGCGGGCTCGAGGACCTGCTCGGCGGCCGGGTGTTCCCGCGCCTGCCCTGAGCCAGCCGCGCCTGCCGGCGCAGCCGGCGAGTGGCCTCGCCGACCGGCCGTCGTCCCTTCCCCGGCGGCGGCCGGCCGGCGGCGCCCTGCGATCCGCGGCCCCGCTCCCGGCTCCCGGCGATCCGGACTGAGCGCCGGCCCCGCGTTTCCCCTGCTGCCAACACCGGCCCAACCCGCTATCCTGTGCCCGGCAGCCGGGGCGGGCGTGGCGCCATTGTGGGCGGGCACGGGACGGACGGAGGCGCGCAATGATCGCGCGGTCAGAGGCAGCGGACAACGGCCCGGGGCGGGTGGGGCACGACCATCGCCGGATGATGACGGGGCTGGCGGTCGGCATGGTGCTGGTTGCCCTGGTGGCCGTGGTGTTCGTGTTCACCGCCGTGGCCGTGGTCTCCGGCGGCCGCGCCTACGTCCACGGCGAGGGGCGCTGGTCGAAGGCGCAGCAGCAGGCCGTGTTCTACCTCGACCGCTACGCCGAGAGCGGCGACCGCAACGACCTCGCCCGCTTCCGCGATGCCCTCGCCATCCCGCTTGGCGACCGCGAGGCCCGGCTCGCTCTGCAGGGCGATGCCTACGACTACCCGCGCGCCTACCAGGGGCTGCTGCAGGGCGGCAATCACCCGGCCGACATCCCCGAGATGATCTGGCTGTTCGAGAATTTCGAGATGGCCCCCTATTTCCGCGAGGCGATCCGCCTGTGGACGCAAGGTGACCAGTACATCGCGCGCTTTCAGGAGCTGGGGGCCGCGCTGGAACAGGAATGGACCTCCCCCGCCCCGTCTCCGGATCGGCTCGCACGGCTGCGGGACGAGGTCGGCGCTCTCGACCGGGGCCTGCGTCGACTCGAGAACGAGTTCTCGTCCACGCTGAACAACGGCCTGCGACTACTGGAGCTGGCGCTGGCGATCGCCGGCACGCTGGTGCTGCTGCTGCTCGCGGGCACCTGTCTGCTGATCTTCCGCTGGGCGACTCGCCGCATCCGGACCTCCGAGCAGCGTTTCTGGGCGAGTTTCGCGCACGCCCCGGTGGGGTTCGCGCTGCTCTCGGATCAAGGCCGCTGCGTCGAGATCAACGAGGCCCTCTGCAACATGCTGGGTGTCGACCGCGAGCAGCTGATCGACCAGCCGCTCGACGAGATCATCGAGCTGCTCGAGGACGAGACCCTGGAGC
>JAWWAE010000142.1:0-5954 GCA_033721835.1 Halofilum sp. (in: g-proteobacteria)
CAGCGCGGCCAGTCGCGGAAATCGGCTGATGACGCGGATCATCGCTCCTCCACTCTGCCCGACCTGTCGGCGGCGGACAGGCCGGGCGGAAAACGGGGTCAGGCCCCACGCGGGAACGAGCCGGGCCCCGTTCAGCGGAGCCCATCTCATGCCACGAACAGTACGACACCCGCGAGCATCAACGCCATCCCGGCGTATCGACTCACGCGTTCCCCGGCCATGAACCGCTTTTCCAGCAGCACGTACAGTGCGAGGCCGGCCACCCACAACAGGTCCATCACGCCCGCATAGAACAACAGCCCCATGAGCGCCCAGCAACAGCCGACACAATAGGTACCGTGCCCCATGCCCATCACCAGTGCGCCGCGATTGCCCGGGCGCCGGTGGCGGACCAGATATTGCACCGGGGAACGACAGTGACGCAGACAAGCCTGTTTCGACGCCGTTTGCTGCCAGACGCCGGCTGCGACCAACAGGGCCCCGCTCAGATACCCGTTCGCGCTCGCCATCATCGGGGACAACAGGCCGCCGGTTTCCAACGCCCACTGGCACAGTGTCGCCGCGACACTGAACAACAGCCACACGAACAGATAGCCGGCCACGAAGAAGCCCGTCTCTCCATACGGTTTGCGGCCCTCGTCCGCGCGGCGATTCAGCGCCGCGGCAAGCAGGATGGTGGGCGCGGCACTCGGCAGCATCATCGCCACCATCATCAACCACCACATCACAACGACGATGAGCGCATGAGTGGCATCCCATGTCTGCGTCACATCGCCGTGACTCGCATCCGGGATCGCCCCGTGTGTGCCGATGGTTGCCGTCGACGAGCCTGACCCCAACCCCGCCCCGAGCAGGAGGTAGAGCCATGCAGAGACGATGGTCAGACCAAGGACCGCCGTCACCAACTGGCGGTCGCGCCGAAGGATACGCTCGAATGCGACTGGCGAGGATGCCACGGCTGCTACTCAGGCATGTACTACGCCGCGTCGTGAATGACGGAGCAGGTTGAACTGACCGTAGCTGTCATTCAATGCGAGCTCTATTGCAGATTCCTTGTCGGTCGCGGTGGTCGCGCTCCCGATCTCGGCAAACTCGAACTCGATCCCGTTCGGTATGTCGATGCGCACCCTGTGCTCACCGTCCGGATCATGCGGTGGCCGGATGGGTGCGCCAGTCGATTCGAGCACACCGGGAATCAGCACACGCGCGGTACGCTCCTCGATATCCGCCTCGAATTCGATCGGCCTGTACAAGGTCTCATGGACCGTGTCGCACATTGCATGCAACACCCACCAGTGCGTAGCGGCCTCTTCCGTCTCGCCGCCATGAAGCACGGTCTCCAAGGCGTGCCGCTGCTCGGGATCTGCCCTTTCATCGATGATTGCCTGCAGCTCGCCGTGCCCTTCGAAGATCGGGCCGGGCCATGCATAGAGCATCGCGATATGGAGATCGGACAGATCCAGATCGCCGAAACGGCCCTCCTCGATACGAATTACTTCGAAGCCGCGGCAATCGCCATGAGTGGGAAGGGCCTCGAACTGACACGGACAGCCGTACGCGCAGTTGCAGTTGCCGAATTCAATGCCGTTGATGTACCAGTCCACCATGATGGCTTCTCCTGCATGTCGGCTTGCGGCGGGAAACGCCAGCCAGGGTGAACCGTCTCTGCTCCACGCGCCCGCGCCCTTCGGCACGGGCCTGCGTCTCATCAGGGCCGACCACCCTGAATTGTCGTTGTTTGGCCGTCTCCGCTTATGTAGCAGACGCTCGTGCGGATCGCATCTTGTCAGCGCGGGCAAAGTGCAGCGATTCCCTGCGGCCGGGCTGCTAGACTGGCCCGGGTCCCGCAGACACCGCTGCCGATGGTCGCTGACGAACTCGGATTCATTCATCGTTTCGAGGCCGGGGAGGGCCCCGACCGGCCGCCGCTGTTGCTGCTCCACGGCACCGGCGGCAGCGAGGACGATCTGGTCCCCTTCGCCCGCTCCGCCGCGCCCGGGGCCGCCCTGCTGTCGCCGCGCGGCCGCGTCCGCGAGGGCGAGATGGCCCGTTTCTTTCGGCGCCTGGCCGAGGGCGTGTTCGACCACGAGGACGTGCGCCGGCGGGCCCACGAGCTGGCCGACTTCGTCCTGGCGGCCGGGCGCGAGTACGGGCTCACGCGGCCGATCGCGCTGGGCTATTCCAACGGCGCGAACATCGCCGCCGCCCTGCTCTACCTGCGGCCCGAGGTGCTCGCGGGCGCGGTGCTGCTGCGGGCGATGGTGCCGCTGGAGGACCCGCCCGCCGAGCGCCTGCACGACCGGCCGGTACTGCTCCTGTCGGGGAAGTCCGACCCGATCATCGCGGCCGACAACGCGGCCCGGCTGGCACGGACGCTGGTCGAGGCCGGCGCGCCCGTCCGGCACGAGGTGCTGGCGGCGGGACACGGCCTGACGCAGGACGACTTCGCGCTGACCCGGGCCTGGCTGGCCGAGGTCGGCCCCAACGGCCCGGGAGACGGCCATGCGGCCTGAAGGCATGCACCACCTGACGGCGGTGACCGCGCAGGCATCCGAGAACCTGCGCTTCTACACCGAGACGTTGGGCATGCGGCTGGTGAAGAAGACCGTGAACCAGGATGACACCAGCGCCTATCACCTGTTCTACGGGGACGGCGCGGGCTCGCCCGGCTCCGACCTCACCTTCTTCGACTTCCCGGCCGCGCGCGAGCGCCGCGGCACGCACTGCATCAGCCGCACCGGCCTGCGGGTGGCGGGCCCGGACACACTCGACTGGTGGTGGAGCCGCTTCGCCGAGCTCGACGTGGCGCACGAGCCGGTGGTCGAGCGCCACGGCCGGGCGACGCTGGAGTTCGAGGATCCCGAGGGCCAGCGCCTGGCCCTGGTCGACGATGGCGGCGCCGGCGCGGCCCATCCCTGGGAACGCAGCCCCGTGCCTGCGGATTACCAGATCCGGGGCCTGGGGCCGGTCACGCTGAGCGTGCCCCGGCTGGAACCGACCGAGCGCGTGCTGCTGACCGTGCTCGGCATGGAGAAATCGGGCGAGTACCCGGTACCGGGCTCGGACCGGGACACGACCCACGTCTATTCGATGGGCGCGGGCGGGCCGGCCGCGGAGTTGCACGTCGCGGTCCAGCCGGAGCTGCCGCCGGTGCGGCCGGGCGCCGGCGGCGTGCATCACGTCGCCTTCCGCATCGCGGACGACGACTACGAGCAGTGGGCCCGGCAGCTCGCGCCGCTGCCGTTGCCGCAGAGCGGGCCGGTGGACCGCTTCTACTTCCGCAGCCTCTACTTCCGGGAACCGAACGGCATCCTGTTCGAGCTGGCCACCGAGAGCCCGGGCTTCACCGCCGACGAGCCGCTGGAGTCGCTGGGCGAGAAGCTGTCGCTGCCGCCCTTCCTGGAACCCCGCCGGGCGACGATCGAGGCGCGCCTGAAGCCGCTGTAGCCGGCCCGCCCCCTCAGTACCAGTAGCGCCCGCCGGTCGCGACCAGCACGACGACCAGGCCGAGCCCGAGGTTGACCAGGACCAGCGCCCGGATGCGGCCGAGCTCGGCGGCGGCGGCTTCCTGCTCGCCGCGGTCGAGCGCACGGCGGAATCGCTTCCAGGGCGCGAAGAAGACATGGGCGAAGACCACGGCCATCAGCAGCGCCAGCGCGTGCATGGTGTGGATGTGGGCGCCCGCCTGGGCGAAGCCGCCGTAGGGCCCGAGCACCATGTAATAACCGCTCGCCAGCAGCACGGCGATCGCGAGCCACACGACCGGGAAGAAGCGGCCGAGCACCCCGCGGAACAGGGCCAGCCGCTGCGGCGCCTCCAGCACGCGGCCGGCCACGGGGCGGACGAAGAACAGGACGAAGAGCATGCCGCCGACCCAGAACACGGCGGCCAGCGCGTGCAGGGCAAGGGCGATCGCGAGCGTCAGCATGAGGGATCCCCTGGTGATGGGCGGGTCAGGGCCTGCCGGCCGACCCGGGGCGGCTCATTCTGCCGGTTCCAGGCCGTCCAGAAAACGCTGCCAGTGCGCGGGCAGGTCGTGCGCCCGCGCGCCCTCGCGCAACAGCGCGAGATAGCGCCGCGACGGGCGGCCGTCACGCTCGTGGCCGGCCGCGATGTAGGTCACGGCCGGCGCCAGCACGTTGCCGTCGCGATCCTCCGCCTCGGTCCACAGGTGCCGGTAGTGCCAGCCCGGCACCACCTCGGTGTGGTCGAGCCACACGAGGTCGCGCCGGGTGATGCGATAGAGCACCGCCCAGACCTCGGAGCCGGGGTCGGGCGCGATGTTGGCCGGCGCCGCGCGCCCGCGCGGCCGGCCCTCCAGGTTGAAGCGCAGGCGGTAGCCGCGGATCCGGCCCGGGCGCCACTCCAGCGGCTGCATGCCGCGCTGCCGGCGGAACACGGCATCGTGCATGTTGGCGCCGTAGCCGACGTACCAGATCTCGTCCCCCGGCCGGCCCTCGAGCCGGAGGCCGAACAGCCGGTACCACAGCTTCGACAGCCACCACGACCGGGCGACCGGCGCATGCAGCACGCGGTACAGGCGATACACGCCCAGCATCAGCGTGTCGGCTCCCATCGGCCCAGCATAAGCCACGCGGGGGCGCGGTCTCACGCCCCGCCCTTCACCGGGTCATGCCCGGACCGTACACTCGCGGCCATGGCCCGTCCCGGACCCGGGCCTTGCCGCCAACGAGGATCATGCGATGAACGGCGAACTCCCCGCCGAACTGTTCTGGCTCACCCTGACCGCGCTGCTGACGGCGCTGCTCTGGATCCCCTACATCCTGCGCCACATCGCCGAGGCCGGGCTGATACCGGCCTTGACCTACCAGTCGCTGGACACGACGCCCACGGCGACCTGGGGCAAGCGCGCAAAACGGGCACACTACAACGCCGTCGAGAACCTCGCCGTGTTCGCGCCGCTGGCGCTCACGGTGTTCGTGCTCGGGGCCGGTTCGACGACCACGGCGACCGCCTGCGCGGTGTACTTCTTCGCCCGCCTGGTGCACTACCCGGTGGCCGTGTTCGCCGTGCCCTTCCTGCGCACGCTGAGCTTCGCCGTCGGCATGCTGGCCCAGGTCGTCCTGGCGCTGGCGATCCTCGGGATCCTCTGACCCGCGTGCGCCCCGGCCTCCGCCGGGTTCCCGCTCACTCCGCCAGCGGCACGTGCGGGCCGGCGTCGCGCGGCACCAGGCCGCGCAGCCGCGGGTCGCGCACCCACTCGACCTCGCGGGCGTACGGCTCGAAGCCGACCCGGCGGTACACGGCCACCGCGTCGGGATGATCCTCGCTGCAGGTGTGCAGCCAGACCCGCTCCACGCCCTCGCGCCAGGCCCGGTGAACCAGCATGCGCAGGAACCAGCCGCCGAGGCCGGCGCCGATGAAGCCGGGCACCAGGCCGAAGTACTCCAGCTTCACCTCGCCGGGCCGAGAGCGGTTCAGCTCGCCGAGACCGGCGACCTCCTCGCCCGACCACAGGCGCCAGACCTCGTAGTCGGGTGCCCGCAGGAGGCGCTCGATCTCGTCGTGACCCAGCGCCAGCCGGCCGTGCCAGAGCCACGGGTCGCCGACCCGGTGGAACAGGTCCAGGTAATCGGCCGTCGCCGGTCGCTGCCAGCGCCGCATGGCCACGTCGGGCCGGGGCGGCGCCGGCGCGGCAGCGGCCGGCGGCGCGCGCATCTCGAGCCAGGTCACGACCGAGCGGTAGCTGCCGCTGGGGCGGTCGATGGCGCTCGCGTTCGGGTGCTCGTCCATGGAGTGCATTGTACCGACGGCGCCGGTGAATGATCCGCGCCGGGGCGCGGGGCGGTTCGGCCAGTGGGCACCGGGCTGTAGCATGGGTCCATGATCACCCCACTGGCCGAGGCACTGCAGGCCGCGCGCACGGTGCTGGTACTGACCGGCTCGGGGCTGTCGGCCGACAGCGGCGTGCCGACGTTCCGCGACGCGCAGAC
>JAWWAE010000143.1:0-5953 GCA_033721835.1 Halofilum sp. (in: g-proteobacteria)
CGGGCTGGACGCTCACGGGGGAGAACATCCCCCAGTCACCGGCCCGCGCTGGGGAGCGACCTCGACGCCGCCCCGCGCGCCCGCGGGCCGCCCGGGCCTGTTCGTCTCGGCCTGCGGGAGCGGCCAGCCGGCCGCCGTCAGGGACGGAACGATGGCAGCTCGAAGTGGTACTTGTAACCGAGGCTGATGCCGGAGTACGCGCTGTCGGAATAGTTCATGTACTCCAGCGAAATGGCCGAGCGGGGGGACCCGTAAAGCTCGATCCCGACACCGGCGGCGACCGGATCGTACACGTCGTCGTCGACGGCATTGCCACCGGAACGCACCTCGGAGACCCCACCGAGCAGGTAGACGTTGGTCTTCTCGAACGGGAGGTTGAGGCGCCAGAAGGCCCCGGCGTACTGGATATCGACATCGGGATCGCCGGCGTCGAGGCCGCCGCGGAACTCGACCCCGATGAGGCCACCCAGCTGGAAGCCGAGGCGCAGACCGAAGTCGGTGGAGTTTTCGACGGTCAGGCCCACATCCTCCTGGTCGAGCTCGTAGCCGCCAAAGTTCACACCCCAGTACAGCCCCGGATGTTCCTGCGCCCACCCGAGCGCCGGCGCGGCCAGCAGTACCGCGGCGAGAGCAATGCGTTTGGTCATCGGCTGCCTTCCCTTGAGTTGCCCGGGTTCGAGACCGACGCCGCAGCGGGCCGCGACGCGCGGTTGCGGGCAAGCTTGGCAGGGCCGGCGCGGTAAATCAAGAAATCAACTGCTTAAGCGATGTTCTTGAATTCAAACACAGATCCGGCCGCGCATGGCTTGACGCTCCGGTCGTCGGACCCAAGACTGTGGCGCTTCCCCGCAACCGGCAGTAACCGATGACCCACGCCATTCGCATCCACGAGCACGGCGGCACCGATGTCATGCGCTGGGAGGCCGTCGAGGTCGGCGAGCCCGGCCCCGGCGAGCTGCGCGTGCGCCACACGGCGGCCGGCGTGAACTTCATCGACGTCTACTTCCGCACCGGCCTCTACCCCGTCCCGGACCTGCCCTGCGTGCTCGGCAAGGAGGGCGCCGGGGTGGTCGAGGCCGTCGGGCCGGACGTCACGGACTTCCAGGTCGGCGACCGCGTGGCCTACGCCACCGCGCCGCTCGGCAGCTACGCCGAGGAGCGCCTGCTGCCGGCCGAGCACGCCGTCCCGCTGCCCGAGGGCATCGACGACCAGACCGCAGCCGCGCTCATGCTCAAGGGGATGACCGCGCAGTACCTGCTGAAGCAGACCCACCCGGTGCGGGCCGGCGACACCATCCTGTTCCACGCCGCCGCGGGCGGCGTCGGGCTGATCGCCTGCCAGTGGGCGAAGCAGATCGGGGCGACCGTCATCGGCACGGTGGGCTCGGAGGAGAAGGCGGCGCTGGCCAAGGCGCACGGCTGCGACCACCCGATCCTCTACCGGCAGGAGGACTTCGTGGAGCGGGTGCGCGAGATCACCGGCGGTGCCGGTGTGCCCGTCGTCTACGACTCGGTCGGGCGCGACACCTTCATGAAGTCGCTCGACTGCCTGCAGCCGCGCGGCCACATGGTCAGCTTCGGCCAGTCCTCGGGCGCGGTCGAGCCGTTCAACATCGGCGTGCTGGCGCAGAAGGGTTCGCTGACCCTGACCCGGCCGTCGCTGTTCCACTACACGGCGAGCCATGCCGACCTGCTGCACTGCGCCGGCGAGATCCTCGACGTGGTGGCCGCCGGCCACGTGCGGATCGAGATCGGCCAGACCTTTCCGCTGGCCGAGGCGGCGCGGGCCCACGACGCGCTCGAGAACCGCGAGACCACCGGCGCCACCGTGCTGCTGCCCTGAGGCCCGGACGCCGGGCGAGGACACAAAAAAAGGGGATGCAGTCGCCTGCATCCCCAGCAGCGGAGCGAGGGGTGGTGCGGGGTCAGGCGCCGGCGAGGCGGCTGCCGCGGACCTTTCTGACGAGGCCGGCGATCGCGCCCGCCGCCGCATCGGCGATGGGGCTCACCGGACCGGCACCCAGCTCGGCGTCGCGGATGCACAGCCGCTCGCCGTGGCTCAAGCCGCTCCAGGCCGGGTCCGGCGTCAGCCAGTGGGCCTCGCCGCGGCTGTGGCAGATGTGGATGGAATCGTTCAACATTTTCTCGCCCTCCAGAATTACGTCGGAAAAGCCGTATTGCTTTCCTATGGCCGCCATTCTAGGTTCGCTGGCGGCTTCCACAAGCGACAATACCTAGGATGGTCTATACTTTTATTTGAACCGATCAACGGAGCGGGCCATGGGTCGCGAGCTGCCGCCACTGAATGCCCTGCGCGCCTTCGAGGCCGCGGGCCGGCACCTGAGCTTCACCCGTGCCGCCGAGGAACTGAACGTCACCCCGGCCGCGGTCAGCCACCAGGTCAACGGCCTCGAGCAGTACCTCGGGCTGCGGCTGTTCAAGCGTCACCCGCAGGGGCTGCTGTTGACCGAGGCCGGCCAGCGGGCGCTGCCAGGCATCAGCACCGGCTTCGAACACCTGTCCTCGGCCATGTCCGGACTGGTCGCGGCCGAGGCCGAGCGGCCGCTGCTGATCAGCGTCACGCCCTCGCTCGCGGCCCGCTGGCTGGTGCCGCGGCTGGAGGACTTCTGGGAAAAGCACCCGGAGATCGAGATCCGCATCGACGCCCGCGAGGAGACCTCCGACATGCGCCGGGACGACGTCGACATCGGCCTGCGCTACGGCACCGGCAATTATCCGGGCCTGCACGTCGAGTGCATCGGCACCCAGCGGGTGTTCCCCGTCTGCAGCCCGTGGCTGGCCGAGGGTGAGCACCCGCTGCGCGAGCCCGCCGACCTGCGCCACCACACGCTGATCCACGTCGACTGGCGGCGCGGCGAGATGGCGGCACCCGCCTGGCGCACCTGGCTCGAGGCGGCCGGCGTGGCCCACAGGGTGCGCGCGCGCGGTGGGCCCCGCTTCACCCATCACAGCATGTCGCTGCAGGCGGCGGTCGCCGGTCACGGGGTCGCGCTCGGGAGCACGCTGCTGGTGGTCGACGACCTGGCCGCCGGCCGCCTGGTGCGGCCGTTCGAGGTCGCGCTCGAGGACCAGTACTGCTACTACTTCGTGTGCCTGCCGGAGTCGATGTCGAACCCGCGGGTACGGGCGTTCCGGGACTGGGTGTTCGGCGAGCTGGCCGTGCATGCGGAGGTCGTTGCCGGGACTGCCGCCGAGGCGGGCTGAGACCGCCGTACGCGTTTGCCTGCGGCAAAAGCGCACCTGCGTGTTCGGCGAGCTGGCCGTGCACGCCGAGGTGGTCGCCGGGACCGCCGCCGAGGCCGGCTGAGCGCGGGATCGCGAGCAGGCTCGCTCCTTCCTCATCTTGGCGAGGCCTTGCCAGAATGATGTAGGTCGGACTTCAGTCCGACAGCCCACCACGAGCAACGCCCTTGCCGGACGCCTGTGGGTCCGGCTTCAGCCGGACCTTGTTGCGGCCGGGCAAGGCGTGCCCGAGCACTCTGGCAAGCGCATCACCGGCCGCAGCCCCGGGTTGCGCTCCGCTACGCGGAGCGAGGTGCTTTCCCGGGGCAAGGAAAGGGACCCGCTCGCCGCAGGGCGAGCGCAACCGGCCGCCGTGGGATCGACTGACTCGGCGACGGGATCGCTCACGAAGGACTGTCCGGCTGAAGCCGGACCCACAGGATTCGGGTGGCCGGATTGCCCGCGGCGGCTGTCGGACTGAAGTCCGACTTACGAGCCGCTGGAATGGACTTGCCCGGACGGGGTGGGAGCGAGCCTGCCAGCGATCTGCCGGCTCAGGACTCGGTACCGGGCCGGGCGACCCAGAGGATGGGGTCGCGGTCGGACACGACCACGCCGCCCGGTGGTTCCAGCGTGACCGCGAACAGCTTCGCCTGTTGCACCGGCAGGCGGGTGCGGATCGGGATCACGACCTCGCGGTCTTCGCCGGCGTCGAACACCCCGCCGTCGACCGGGTACTGGTCGGAGCGGGCCGCGTCAAACACCCACAGCTGGTACTGGTGCCGGTTCGGGTCGTTGTCCGGCATCGAGCGGAAGGTCATGTAACCCTCCTGCAGGGCGTCACTCCAGACGACGTAGCCGCCGGCGAGCCGCTGGGCCCGCGGGTGATCGGTCGAGTTCCATTCGACCCGGGTCAGGTCCGGCGCGGTCGCGATCAGCTCATCGCGCGCGGCGGCCGGGCTCGGCGGCTCGCCCGGCTGCAGCCGCGGCCACCAGCCGGCCAGCGCCAGCAGCAAGGCCGCGGCGGCGGCCAGCCAGCCGCCCCAGGGCGCGGTCCGGCGGGTCCTTCGCGGCCGCAGCGGCGTGACCCTCGATTCGCCACCGCCTTCGGCAGGCACCGCAGCCAGCGTCCGCTCCGCCACCGCGCGCGGCAGCGGCTGCTCCGCGTCGCCGGCGCCCAGCCAGAACCAGGCGGCCGCCTCGTCGAAGGCGTCCGGATCGACGTCACCCGTGCGCGCGAGCAGTCGTTCCAGCTCCGCGCTGTCGACCGGATCGAGGCCCTCGACCGCGCGCTGGACCAGCAGCTCGTCGAGCTGTTCCCGCTGTTCGGCCGCGTCGCTCATGGGCTCGAGTCCGGCCCCGCGTCGGGTGTGCCATCCTGGACCAGTTCGCGCAGGCGGATCAGGCCGCGCCGCATGTGGGTCTTGACCGTCCCCAACGGCAGGTCGGTGGCGGTGGCAATCTCGCTCTGGGTCATGCCCTGGACGATGCCCATGCGCAGCACCCGCTGCTGCTCCGGGCTGAGCCGGTCGATCGCCGCCGCCGCCTGCTCGGCCTCCCAGCCGCGCTCGCCCGCGTCACCGGGCTGGTGGCGATCGTCCGGCTCGGCCGCCACCCGCGCCTCGACCTCGCCGCGGCGCCGCTCGCGCCGCAGGCGGTCGATCAGGCGGCGGCGCGCGATCATGCTGATGAACACGCGCTCGGGCGCGCGCGCCGGGTCGAACCGGTGGGCGCTCTTCCACAGGTCGGTGTAGATCTCCTGGACCGCGTCCTCGGCATCCGCGCGCTCGCGGCAGAACCGCAGCGCCAGCGACCAGACCAGGCCGCCGTAGTCCCGGATCGCGTCCTGCAGTGCGGTGGCGTCGCCCGCGGCCAGGCGCGCGAGCGCGCCGGTGTCGTCGACCTCGCGGTTCACGCCTGGCGCTCGCTTCGCGCGGGCATCGGGAGACCGCGTCTGCGGTCGCGGGCCTTCATGGTCGTCACGGATTCCTGCCGAGGTCGGGGAACGGAGTCTCGCCCGCGGCAACGGTGCCGTCAATGCGCCGCAGTCTGTGGTGTAGGTCCATGCATCCATGCCTGCCCTTTCGCCGCTGGCGCGCCCCCGGATGCCGGAACTGCATCACGAATCGCGACGCCGGTCGCGGGACGCCCCCCGGCTGGCCTCGAGGCGACGACGGCCACTCCGCCGCGCCGGCTACAGCGGGGCACACAAGCGCAGTGCGTCGAGCAGGGCCGCGTGGATATTGCGGCTCGCAACCGCATCGCCGACGCGGTACAGGCGATAGCTGCCCTCGGGATTGTGCTCGATCGTCTGCGGTCGCCCGGCCAGCAGCGCGTCGAGGTCGACCTCGCCGCCATTGATCGAGCCCGCCTTCAGCTCCTGGTAGACCTCGTCCAGCGGCAGCGTGCCGTGCTCGACCACCACGCGATCGACCGTGCGGGTCTCCTCGCCGTCGGCGAACTCGTTGCCGAGCACGGCCCGCAGCCGCCCGTCGGCGCGCTCGACGCGCAGCAGGCGCCGGTCGGGGGTGATCCTCGCGCCGTGCTCGTACAGGGCCTTCAGGTAGGCGGGGGCATTGGTGCCGCCGATCTCCTGGCCGGCCTGGCGGTCCGGGGTGACCAGTTCCAGCGCAGCGCCGTCCCGCACCAGGTATTCGGCGCAGGTCAGGCCGGGGTGCTGGCCGTTGTCGTCGTAGAGCAGGATCTCGCC
>JAWWAE010000144.1:0-5903 GCA_033721835.1 Halofilum sp. (in: g-proteobacteria)
CCTCGAGCGAACGCGCGGCCGCCGCCTCCGCCGCGGCCGTGTCGACCGGCACCATGGCCCACAGGCCCAGCGCGGCCAGGCCGATCATCAACTGCCAGGGTCGGGACATCGCACCCCCCCAGTGCACGGCCGCCCGTTGCAGGCGCGTCGCCACGCCCGCCTACCGCATTTCGTGCGCGCCGTCTCGGCGGATTCCCCGACAGCACTGTGCCAGACCCCGGCGGCGAGCGGATTGCGCCGGGTCACAGTTTGCCCTGCGGCCGCCACCGGGGCCCGCTCACAGCGCCCGCGACACCCGCTTGATCGAGTGGTCCTCGGGATCGGTGCGGCTGCTGAATCCCAGCCGGTCCATCAGCTGCAACATGCCGGCGTTGTCGGCCAGCACCTCGCCCTCGATGGTCTGCAGGCCGCACTCGCGGGCGACCTCCATCAGCCGCTGCATCAGGCGCGTGCCGAGCCCCCGGCCCTGCCAGGCGTCGGCAATGACCAGCGCGAACTCGCAGCTGGTGCCGTCGGGATTGGTGACGTAGCGCGCGACCCCGATCTCGGTCTCGGCACCGTCCTGCCCGGTGACCGCGATCAGCGCCATCTCGCGGTCGTAGTCGATCTGGGTGAAGCGGACCAGCATCGTCGGCGTCAGCTCCTGCAGGCTCTGCATGAAGCGGAAGTAGCTGGACTCCTCGGACAGGCCGCGCACGAAACTCTGCACCATCTCGGCGTCCTCGGGCCGGATCGGGCGGATCGTGACCGCGGTCCCGTCCTTCAGCTGCAGCGGCGTCTCCAGGTGCGCCGGATACGGGTGGATGGCCAGTTCGGCATAACGCCCGCCGGCGGACGGGCGGGCGACGGTGATGCGGGCGTCCAGCGCCAGCACCCCCGCCGGTCCGGCCACCAGCGGATTGATGTCCATCTCCTGCAGGTGCGGCAGTTCGCAGACCATCTCCGACACCCGCAGCAGGGCCGCCTCCAGCGCATCGCGGTCGACCGGCGGCATCTGCCGGAACTCGCCCAGCAGCCGCGCGATACGCGTGCGCTCGATCATGCCGGCGGCGATGAAGGAATTGAGCGGCGGCAGCTCGACCGTGCGGTCGCGCAGGACCTCGACCGCGATGCCGCCGGCACCGAAGCTGAGCACCGGTCCGAACACCGCGTCGCGCACCACGCCGACCAGCAGCTCGCGGCCGTGGGGGTCGCCGTGCATGGGCTCGACCGTCACGCCGTCGATTGCTGCCCCGGGCCGCCGCGCGCGCACGCCCTCGACCAGGTCGCGCCAGGTCGCGCGCACCGCCTCCGCGCTCTCGACGTCGAGCCGCACGCCGTCGACGTCGCTCTTGTGGAGGACGTCCGGCGAACTGATCTTCATCGCCACCGGCAGGCCCGCCGACTCGGCGGCGGCCACCGCCTCGTCGGTGCTGCGGGTCAGGACCGACTCGTTGACCGGGATTCCGAACGCCCTCAGCACGCCCTTGCTCTCCACCTGCGACAACTGGTCGCGGCCCGCATCGAGCGCGCGCTCGATGATGGCGCGCGCGGCGCCGACATCCGGTGGCGCCTGCGCGGCCAGCGGTCCCGCCACCTGCAACAATAGCTGCCGATTGCGCCGATGGGCGGCGAGGTACCCGAACGCCTCGACCGCGGCCTCGGGGCTGGGAAAGTGCAGCACCCGCGCCTCATCGAAGGCGTCCCACGCCGACTCCACCTGCTCGCCACCCATCCAGCAGGCGAGCACCGGCCGCCGGCTGCCGCGGGCCGCCTCGATCACGGCCGCGGCCGCCTCGTGTGGCGCGCTCGCCGCCTGCGGCGTGAGGATCACCAGCACCGCGTCGAACTGCCGGTCGCGCAGGACCGCGGCCAGCGCCGCGCCGTAGTGCCGCGGGCCGGAATCACCCCGCAGGTCGATCGGGTTGGCCCGCGACCAGTGCGGCGGCAGGCTCGCGTCCAGCTCCTCCACGGTCGCCGGCGACGGCGGCGGCAGTTCCAGCCCGAGCGCCGCCGCCCGGTCGGCCGCCATCACGCCGGGGCCGCCGCCGTTGGTCACGACCGCCAGCCGGTTGCCGCCGATGCGCGGGTTCTCGGACAGGATCCGGGCGGCCGAGAACAGCTGCTCGATCGTGTCTGCACGCACCACGCCGGCCCGGCGCAGCGCCGCCTCGAACACGTCGTCGGCACCGACCAGGGCACCGGTGTGCGAGCGCGCGGCCTCGGTGCCGCGGCCCTGGCGCCCGGCCTTGACCGCCACCACGGGTTTCATGCGCGCGGCGACGCGCAGGCCGCTGACGAACCGCCGGGTGGCGGTCACGCCCTCGAGGTACAGCAGGATGCCGTGGGTCTGCGGATCCAGCGCCAGGTAGTCGAGCACGTCGCCGAAGTCGACGTCGGCCGCGTCGCCCAGCGACACCACCGCCGAGAAGCCGATCTGCCGGCTCAACGCCCAGTCGAGGATGGCCGTGCAAAGCGCACCGGACTGCGACACCAGCGCCAGCCGGCCGGGCAGGGCCCGATTGTTGCTGAAGGTCGCGTTGAGGCCGGCGCGCGGCCGCATCGCGCCGAGGCAGTTGGGGCCGACGATGCGCACGCCGTGGCGCCGCCCCTCCTCGACCATCGCTCGCTCGAGGGCGCGACCGTCGGCGCCGGCCTCGCCGAAACCGGCCGACATCACCAGCGCCAGCCGCACCCCCTGCTCGCCACACTCGCGGACGAGCGCGGGCACGCCCGCGGCCGGCGTCGTGATCACCGCCACGTCCACCGGGCGCCCGATGGCGGCCAGCCGCGCGTGCGCGGGCCGGCCCTGGACCGTGTCGTGGCGCAGGTTGACCGGGTACAGCTCGCCGCTGAAGCCGGCCTCGAGCAGGTTGGCGAACACGCGCTGGCCGATCGAGCCGGGGCGCTCGCTCGCGCCGATCACCGCGATCGAGCGCGCCGCGAACAGTCGGTCCAGGTAATGCGGCCCCATGGCAACGGTCCACGGAAACGGACATCATTAGCCTACCGCGAACCGCCGGACGAATCCGTGACCGTCGCCTGGATCACCCATCCCGACTGCCGCCGCCACGAGATGGGCCCGGATCACCCGGAGCGGCCCCGGCGCCTCGAGGCGATCGAGGACCAGCTCGGCGCCAGCGGCCTGGACATCCTGCTGCGCCATGTCGAGGCGCCGGCGGTCACCCGCGAGCAGCTCTTGCGCGTGCACGACGCGGACTACCTCGACCGGCTCGAGGCGCAGGTACCGGAGGCGGGATACTTCGCGATCGACGACGAGACGGCGATGAACCCGTACACGCTGGCCGCCGCCCGCCGCGCCGCCGGCGCGGTGATCGCGGGCGTCGACCGGGTGCTCGGAGGCGAGTCCGCGGCCGCCTTCTGCGCGGTCCGCCCGCCCGGTCATCACGCCGAGCGCGATCGGGCCATGGGGTTCTGCTTCTACGGCAACCTCGCCGTGGGTGTGGCGCACGCCATCGAGCACCATGGCCTGGAGCGCGTGGCCGTGGCCGATTTCGATGCCCACCACGGCAACGGCACCGAGCACCTGCTGCAGGACCGCGCCGAGGTGCTGCTGTGCTCGTGCTACCAGCACCCGCTGTTCCCGCATTGGGGTCCCGAGGACGCCAACCGCAACGCGATCCACGTGCCGCTGGCCGCGGGCGCGAAGGGCACGGAGTTCCGGGCCGCGATCGGCGACCACTGGCTGCCGGCCCTGGAGGCCTTCCGCCCGCAACTGCTGCTGATCGGCGCCGGCTTCGACGGTCACGCCGAGGACGAGATGTCCGACCTGTTGCTCGGCGACGAGGACTATGCCTGGGTCACGCGCCAACTGGCCGACGTCGCCCGGCGCCATGCCGGGGGCCGCATCGTGTCCTCGCTCGAGGGCGGCTATTCGCTGCCGGCGCTGGGACGCTGCGTGGCGCGCCACGTCGACGAACTGCTGTAAGCGTCGTGCGCGGTACCGCCACGTCGCGCGTCTCGCGTCGAAGGTGCAACGGCCTGATTCTTGCGTAGTGTCGGCCGGTTCCGGTCGTGCGGCGGCGCGCGACCATGGAATGATCACCTGTCGAGAGGTCGGTAGCCGCCGACGTTGCAGTCCGCAGGCACCAGACGCGCACATGCCGAAGATCCCCCCGATGCCCTCCATGCCCCCGGCCCTGCGGCCGCTGGGCACCCTGCTGCTGCCGCTGGCCGTGCTCGCGCTGGCGGCGCTGCTACTGGAGCCGGCCAGCCACCTCGACCTGACGACCCGGCGGCTGCTGGTGTACCTGCCGTACGCGCTGCTGCTGGCCACGGCCGGCCTGGCCCACTACTTCAACCGCTCGCGCGAACTCGCCTGCGCGCTGCTGCTGATCTGTGCCTACTGGCTGATCCGCGCCCGGCTGCAGACCCCGCTGGCCGAACCGGTGCCGCAGGCGATCTACGCCCTCATCGGCGTGGTCGTGCCGGTCGCGATCCTGTTGCAGTTCCTCGCCACCGAGCGCGGCCTCTGGACCCCACGCTCGCTGCGGCTGGTGCTGTTCGGGCCGGCGCTGCTGCTGCTCGGGGTGCTGGTCTACGGCAGCGACGCCGCCCGCGCCGAGCGGCTGGTCGCCTGGTTCCCGGCCAAGCCGCTGTCCGGCTACGTGCTGTCGCCCGGCGCGAGCGCGTTCTTCGGTGCCGCCCTCGCCGCCATGCTCGCGCTGATGGCGCTGCGCCAGGCACGGCTGCAGCCGGCCCTGCCGGGCGCCCTCGCCTGCGTGTTCTGCGCGCTCGCCTTCTTCCACGTGCCGCTGATCTCGACCCTGATGTTCTGCGCCGCCGCCGTGATCCTGGTCGCCGGCGTGCTGCAGAGCACCCACGAGATGGCCTACCGCGACCCGCTCACCGGGCTGCTGGGGCGGCGCGCGCTGGAGGAACGCCTGCTCGGGCTCGGCCCGCGCTACACGCTGGCGATGCTCGACGTCGATCACTTCAAGCGCTTCAACGATACCCACGGCCACGAGGCCGGCGACGAGGCGCTGAAGATGGTGGCGAAGCACCTGGAGCGCGTCGGCGGCGGTGGCACCGCCTACCGCTACGGGGGCGAGGAATTCTGCATCGTGTTCCCGCGGCGCGGTCTGGCCGAATGCAAGCCGCACCTGGAGCGGCTGCGGGGTGCGATCGAGGAGTACCCGCTGACCCTGCGCGACACGGCCCGGCGGCCCGAGGACAGCGAGGCCGGCGCACGCCGGCGCGGGGCGGCAGTGGCCGCCGCGAACGTCTCGGTGACGATCAGTGTCGGGCTCGCCGAGCCGGACCCGGACGACGACACGCCCGAGCAGGTGCTGCGGACCGCCGACCGCGCGCTGTACGCGGCCAAGGAGGGGGGTCGCAACCGGATCGCGTACTTCCCCGGGGCCGAAGCCGACGCCTGAGCGACCGCCCCGGGACGCATTCGCTTGCCGTCGGCCGCGAGTTGTCGTGGAATGTGCGACCGCCCGCTGGAGCCCTCCCAATGCCCGCAGTCCCGAACAGCGTCGACGACGACGTGCAGCGCGCGCTGGCCGAGGACGTCGGCAGCGGCGACCTCAGCGCCGCGGCGATCGGCGCCGACCGGACCGCGCAGGCGCGCGTGGTCGCGCGCGAGGCGGCGGTGGTCTGCGGCCGCCCCTGGTTCGACGCCGTGTTCGCCGCGATCGAGCCCGGGATCGCCATCGACTGGCAGGTGGACGAGGGCACTCGGGTCGAGCCGGCCGCCACCCTCTGCAGACTTTCCGGGCCGGCGGCCGCGCTGTGCACGGCGGAGCGTACGGCCCTCAACTTCCTGCAGCTGCTCTCGGGCGTCGCGACCGCAACCCGCGCCTGCGTCGACGCGGTCGCCGGCACCGGGGTCGCGATCCTCGACACCCGCAAGACCCTGCCGGGGCTGCGCGCGGCGCAGAAATACGCGGTCGCCTGCG
>JAWWAE010000145.1:0-5865 GCA_033721835.1 Halofilum sp. (in: g-proteobacteria)
CAGGTAGTGGATGTCGGTCCCACCCTGCTCGAAGGCGGCGTCGTCCATGATCTGGCGATGCAGCTCGATGTTGGTCTTGATGCCCTCGACGACGATCTCCGACAGGGCCCCGCGCATGCGCATCATCGCGTTGGGCCGGGTATCGCTGTGGCAGATCAGCTTGCCGATCATCGAGTCGTAGTAGGGCGGCACCCGGTAACCGTTGTAGACGTGCGAATCGACGCGGACACCGGGTCCACCCGGGGCGTGGTAGGTCTCGATTCGTCCCGGCGACGGCATGAACGTGCGCGGGTCCTCGGCGTTGATCCGGCACTCGATCGCGTGGCCGCGGATCTCGAGGTCCTTCTGCGACAGCGACAGCTCCTCGCCGGCGGCGATCCGCAGTTGTTCCTTGACGATGTCGACGCCGGTGATCATCTCCGTCACCGGGTGCTCGACCTGCACCCGGGTGTTCATCTCGATGAAGAAAAACTCGCCGTTCTCGTACAGGAACTCGAAGGTACCGGCACCCCGGTAGCCGATCTTCTTGCAGGCCTCCGCGCAACGCTTGCCGATCTTCTGCCGCTGCTTGTCGGTGATGCCCGGCGCCGGGGCCTCCTCGACCACCTTCTGGTGCCGGCGCTGCATGGAGCAGTCGCGCTCGCCGAGATGGATGGCATTGCCGTGCTCGTCCGCCAGCACCTGGAACTCGACGTGACGCGGGTGCGCGAGGTACTTCTCCATGTACACCTCGGGGTTGCCGAAGGCGTTCGATGCCTCCTGGCGGGTGACCTGGATGGCGTTGATCAGCGTGGCCTCGCCGTGCACGACGCGCATGCCGCGGCCGCCGCCGCCGCCGGAGGCCTTGATGATGACCGGGTAGCCGATCTCGCGCGCGAGGCGGCGGTTCTCGTCCGGGTCCTCGCCCAGCGGACCGCCCGAGCCCGGCACGCAGGGCACGTTGGCGGCCATCATCTCGCGGATGGCGCTGACCTTGTCGCCCATGAGTCGGATGACGCTGGCCGGCGGCCCGATGAAGCGGAAGCCGCTCGATTCGCAGCGCTCGGCGAAGTCCGCGTTCTCCGACAGGAAGCCGTAGCCGGGGTGGATGGCGACCGCGTCGGTCACCTCGGCGGCGGCGATGATCGCCGGGATGTTGAGGTAGCTCTCGGACGACCTCGGCGGCCCGATGCAGACCGCCTCGTCGGCCAGCAGGACGTGCTTGAGATCGCGGTCGGCGCTGGAGTGGACGGCGACGGTGCGGATGCCGAGCTCGCGGCAGGCCCGCAGGATGCGCAGCGCGATCTCGCCACGGTTGGCAATAACGACCTTGTCGATCACGGGGCGAGCCTCCCTACTCGATGACCATCAGCGGCTGGCCGAACTCCACCGGCGATCCGTTCTCGACCAGGATCGCCTTGACCGTGCCGCTGGCGTCGGCCTCGATCTGGTTGAGGATCTTCATCGCCTCGATGATGCACACGGTGTCGCCGGCGTTGACCTGCTGGCCGACCTCGACGAAGGGCGGGGCGCTGGGCGAGGAGGCCGAGTAGAACGTGCCCACCATCGGCGACTCGAGGACATGGCCCGAGGGCAGGTCGCTGCCGGAGTCCGCCGACGCCTCGCTGGCCGCGGGCGCGGACTGCGCCGGCGGCGCCGACGGCTGCGGCGGGGGGGCGTAGTAGCCGGGCTGCGGCGCGGCCTGCGGCCCGCTGCGGGCGATCCGTACCGACTCCTCGCCCTCGCGGATTTCCAGTTCGGCGATGCCGGATTCCTCCAGCAGCTCGATCAGCTTCTTGATTTTGCGGATGTCCATGTCGTGGTCCGTGATGAGTTCCGGGGTGGTGGTGTTCAGCCGGCCGCCGGCGCCAGGCGGGCGAGCGCGGCCTCGAGTGCGAGCTCGTAGCCCAGCGCGCCCAGCCCGCTGATCACGCCGACAGCGACGTCGGAGAAGTACGAGTGGTGCCGGAAGGGCTCGCGGGCGTGCACGTTCGACAGGTGCACCTCGATGAACGGGATGGCCGTCGCCAGCAGGGCATCGCGCAGGGCCACGCTGGTATGCGTCAGCCCGGCCGGGTTGAGCAGGATGAAGCGGGTGCCGTTGGCGGCCGCCTGCTGGACGCGGTCGACCAGCGCGTGCTCGGCGTTCGACTGGAAGCTGTCGAGGCCGAGGCCGGCGGCCTCGGCGCGGCGCGCCAGCGCCCGGTCGATCTCGGCGAGGGTGGTGGTCCCGTACTGCGCCGGCTCGCGCGCTCCGAGCAGATTCAGGTTGGGTCCGTGCAGAACCAGCAGGTCCGCCATGCCGAGCCGCGCCGTGGCCGAGGGTGGGGCAAGTGTGCACGACGGGCGGGTATTTGTCCAAATCGCCGGTGATGGCAGCGCGTTTCAGGGAGATTGTGGCCTTTTAGTCGGCGCGCAGGCGGCGGGCGGGGCGCAAGCAGGAACCGCGAATGAACGCGAATGAACTCGAATCAATCGACGTGGGTGCCAGGATGACGTAGGTGCGCTTTTGCGTCAGCAAACGCGTACGCCCGCGTGGCAACGAAACGTACGCGTTCACCGGCGGCGAAAGCGCACCTGCGGGCCTTCAAATTCCCGTTCCTTCGCGTTCATTCGCGGTTCGTGCCCCGGCGAACGCGGCGGCGGCTCAGAGGTAGGGGCGGACCAGGTCGGCGGCCTCGGACTGGGTGAGGGCGCCGCGGTGGACGGCCCGGATGATCCCCTCGCGGTCGATGACCGCGGTGTAGGGCAGGGTCGCCGGCAGGTTGCCGAAGCGCTCCGACAGCGCGAACGCGGCATCGCCGCCGATCAGCACCGGGTAGTCGATCCCGAGCTCGGCGGCGAATTCGCGCGTGGCCTCGCGTTCGTCCAGCGCGAGCCCGATCACCTGCAGCCCCCGGTTCCCGAGCTGGGCCTGCAGCGCCGACAGCGCCGGGATCTCCTCCAGGCAGGGCGGGCACCAGGTGGCCCAGAAGTTGAGCAGGATCACGCGCCCGTCGAACTCGGCCAGCGAGCGCGGCTGGCCGTCGAGCCCCGGCAATTCCACGGCGGGGCTCGCCGTGCCGACGACCCGCGGGGCCTGCGGCGCGGACTGGATGGCCTGGTCCAGCGAGGCCTCGGCGGGATCCGGCGCCCGCAGTCGGTCGACCGCCGTCCCCGCGACCAGGCCGAGCGCACCGGCGGCGACGACGACCAGCCAGGGGCGGTGGTTCACGAACCGGCCTCCGGCAGCACCCGGCGCACGTGGCCGGCGAAGGCCTCTGGACCGACGAAGCCGACCACGCGGCCCCCACGGCGCTCGGTGCCGTCGGGGCCGAAGAACAGGATCGCCGGCGGGCCGTACAGGTCGAAGCGCTGCAGCAGGGCCCGGTCGCCGGCGTCGTTGGCCGTGACGTCGGCGCGCAGCAGCTCGACGCCGCGCAGCACCTGCTGCACGCGCCGGTCGGGAAAGGTGAAGGCCTCCAGCTCCTTGCAGGAGATGCACCAGTCGGCATAGACGTCGACCACCACCGGGCGCCCCGCCGCCCGGGCCTCGCCGAGCGCGCTGCGCAGGCCGCCGAGGCCGTCGACCAGGCGGAACGAGGCGGCGGCGGGCTCACCGCCGCCGGTCCCCGAGAACACCCCGCGCAGCGGCTGCAGCACACTGTGGCCACCGCCGGCCGCGCCCACGATCAGCAGGCCGCCGTACAGCACCAGCACCAGCCCCAGCGCCTTCCAGACCCGCTGCAGCGGGCCCGGGGCCGTGCCGGTGAGCGCGCCGAGCTGGATGCCGGTGCCGATCAGCAGCGCCGCCCACAGCATCATCGCCACCGCCACGGGCACGACCCGCTGCAGCAGGTAGATGGCCACCGCCAGCAGGCCGATGCCGAGCGCGGTCCGGATGGGGCGCATCCAGCCGCCGGCGCGCGGCAGCAGGTGGCCGGCACTGGCGCCGACGATCAGCAGCGGTATGCCCATGCCGATGCCGAGCGCGAACAGCGCGGTACCGCCGGTGACGGGGTCGCCGCTGCTGGCGATGTAGAGCAGGGCGCCGATCAGCGGCGGGGTCACGCAGGGGCTCACGACCACCGCCGAGGTCACGCCGAGCGCCGCCGCGCCACCGATCGAGCCGCCGAGGCGGCGCGTGTGCCGCTCCAGCGCCTGGCGCAGGAAGTGGGGAGTCTGCAGCTCGAACAGGCCGAAGGTCGCCAGCGCCAGCAGCACGAACACGCCGGCGAACAGGCCGATCACCCACGGCTGCTGGAACCAGGCCTGCAGCGATGCGCCGGTCAGGCCGACGGCGACCCCGACCGCCGCGTAGACCAGTGCCATCGACAGCACGAACACGGCACTGAGAAGGCCCGCGCGGCCGACGCCGGGGGCGCCGGAGCCAGCGCGGTCCCCCGAGATGACACCGACCAGGATCGGCACCATCGGGAACACGCAGGGCGTGAAGGTCAGCAGCAGACCGAAGCCGACGAAGGCCAGCGCGGTCCAGGCCAGCGACGCGTCGGCGAGCATCGCGGCGATGCGCCCCTGGGGCGACAACTGCGGGGTTGGCGCCCCGCTGGCAAAGCCGGCCAGCGACAGCTTCGTCTCGACCGGCGGGTAGCAGACGCCGCGCGGCTCGTTGCAGCCCTGGTAGGTCAGCGCGAGCTCGGCCCCGGCCGCCGGTTCGCCCTGCAGCGGCAGTCGCACCGAGGCCTCGTCGAAGTAGACCGCGGTCTCGCCGAAGAACGGGTCGTCCTTCATCTCGGCCGGTGCGAAACGCGGCTCGCCGAGCGTCGCGCCGCCGGCATTCAGCAATTCGAACTCGGTGCGGTCGCGGTAGAGGTAGTAACCGGGGGCGATGGTCCAGTGCAGCACCAGCGTCTCGTCGGCCTGGCGCTCGGTTCCGAGGATGAATGCCTGCTCGGGCGGCAGCAGCTCCTCGCCGGCGCCGCCGAACCAGGCGTGTTCTTCCGCCTGCGCCGGCAGCACGGCCAGCAGGCACAGCAGGACCAGCAGTCGCAAGGGGTTCATCCGCCCTGGGTGGTGTCGTCGATCCATTGCCGGAACGCATCCAGCCCCTGGGTGATTGGGACCGCGATGATCTCCGGCAGTTCGTACGGGTGCTCGGCCCGCAGGTGCCGCTCGAGCGCCGGGTAGGCGGCGCTAGAGGTCTTGATCAGCAGCAGGACCTCCTGCTCGGCCTGGACGGCGGCCGCGGCCGCATCGCCCTCGCCCGGTTCCCAGCGGAACACGGAAGTGACCGGTGGCAGGATGTTGACGCAGGCGGCCAGGCCGGCGCCGACGACGCCATCCGCCAGCCGGCGCGCGCTGTCGGCGTCGTCGACGGTGGACCAGACCAGGAGCTGCGGTGCGGATTCGTTCATGTGTCCAGGCGGCTGGGTGTTCGGTTTCCGGGCCGGCGGGTGGCCCAAGCGTCGATTCTAGCGCGCCGGTGGGCCCCTCGTCCCGTCGTGGCTCGCTTGAAAACCCGCGACCCAGCCCCAAGGTTCGACCGACACCGCGCGCGGAGGCGCCAATGCCGTTCCTGTTGCTGTTCCTGCTGGTCCCGCTGGTCGAGATCTATGTCCTGATCGAGGTCGGGACCGTGATCGGCGCGCTGCCGACGATCGCGCTGTGCGTTCTGACTGCGGTAGTCGGCGCGGGGCTGCTGCGAGTGCAGGGCTTCCAGACCATGCGCCGGGCGCAGGAGAACCTCAACCGCGGCGAGATCCCCGCGATCGAGATGTTCGAGGGGGTGGCGCTGGCCTTCGGCGGCGCGCTCCTGCTGACCCCGGGGTTCCTCACCGACGCGGTCGGCTTTCTGTGCCTGGTGCCGTGGACGCGGCGCTGGCTGATCCGGATGGCGCTCGCGCGCATGCAGGTCCAGTACGGCCCGGCCGGCGGGCCGCGCGGCCC
>JAWWAE010000146.1:0-5829 GCA_033721835.1 Halofilum sp. (in: g-proteobacteria)
CCATCGGCAGCCGGTCCCATACCAGCCGTGCGTCGTCCGGTGCCTGGTGGTAGTAGATCGAACCGATCCCGGTTGCC
The DNA here is from genome assembly GCA_033721835.1 of Halofilum sp. (in: g-proteobacteria). GTDB lineage: Bacteria > Pseudomonadota > Gammaproteobacteria > XJ16 > Halofilaceae > Halofilum. Next base: position 78 of record JAWWAE010000146.1, read on the forward strand.
GCCACGGCCGCGAACAGCAGCCACCACGGGCGGGGCTCGGAGGGGTGCTCGAAACGGAGCGCAGTGCCGCGCTGACGCCACAGCATCCACAGGCCGGCAACGCCGACCAGTACGAAGGCGAGGCTCGAGAGCGTGTCGAGGCCGTTGGTCACGCCCAGCAGCGTCCGGTCGTCTGCGAAGTCGTGGTAGGCCTGGTCCTGCCGAAGCGGTTCGATCATTCCGCAGCCCCCTGGACATCGCGACGGCCGCAACCGCGACCACCGGCATGGGCAGGTACGGGAACGCGAACTCCCGCGCGCCCGCGCCTACCGGAAGCGACCTGCCACACGAGACCGGCCGATGGCGTTGCCCCGCCATCGCGTCCCCTGCAGTCGAATCCCCGGGACATTGTGCGGGACTCGAGCATGCTGGCCGAAGAGGGTGCCGCGACCGCCGGGGCATCCGTGGCGGGTATCCACTGTACAGATTCTCAAGTGACTGTATGGAAGACAAATATCGCCGGTCGCCCCCGCCCGCCGTGGCGCCGCCCACTGCCCTGGCTTCCGGTTGGCTATACTTTCCCCAAGGCCTGACAGCATGAGGAGAGGGCAATGGGGTCCCGACGCACAGTGGTGGTCATCTGCAGTCTGCTGCTCCTCTGGAGCCCCGGGCCGCGCGCGGCCGCTTCCGACATACAGATCGGGACCGGCAGTACCGCGGGCGTCTACTACCAGGTCGGCCGGGCCATCTGTCGGCTGGTCGAGCGGGCCACCGATGGCCCGAGCTGCAGCGCGCTGCCGACCGCGGGCTCGCTGGCGAACCTCGCCTCGCTGCACGACGGCGGACTCGCCATCGCCGTCGCGCAATCGGACTGGCAGTATCACGCGGTCAACGGCAGCCTGCCCGCCGGCTACGTCGACGGCCGCTTCGAGCACCTGCGGGCACTGTTCTCGGTGCATGGCGAGCCGTTCACGCTGGTGGTGCGGCGCGATTCGGGCATCGACCACCTGCGCGAGCTGAAGGGTCGCCGGGTCAATCTCGGCAATCCCGGCTCCGGCCAGCGGGCGACCATGGAGGTCGTCATGGAGGCGATGGGCTGGAGCGAGGACGATTTCCTGCTCGCCTCGGGCCTGAACGCCACCGAGCAATCGCTGGCGCTCTGCCACGGCCGGATCGAGGCCATGGTCTATACCGTCGGACACCCCAACCCCTCGGTGTCCAAGGCCGTGGGCCTCTGCGATGCAACCATCGCCACGGTCGATGGCCCGGAGATCGACCGGCTGGTCGAATCCAACCCGTACTACAGCTACACCACGATCCCGGGCGGGATGTACAGCGGTACCGACGAGCCGGCCCGGACCTTCGGCATCAAGGCCACCGTGCTGTCCACCAGCGATGTCGACCCCGATCTGATCGAGCGGGTCGTCGCGGCGGTGTTCGACAACCTCGACGCCTTCCGCCGCATGCACCCCGCGTTCGGGACCCTCGAACCCGAGCGCATGATCAGCGACGGCCTGACCGCGCCGCTGCACGAGGGCGCGCTGCGTTACTACCGGCGGGCGGGATTGAAATAGCGGGCTTCGCGCAGCCGTCACTCACCGGCTCGACCTGATACCGCCGGGTCTCCACGCGCGTTGCGGGGCGGCCCCGCAGTGCGTGAACATGACGGCAGCCGCCATCCGGCCACAATGACGCCGAGTCGATCGGAAGGAAGAACCATGGCACGAGAACTCGAAAAGACCAACGCGGTGGACGAGAAGCTGCAGCGCGCGGCCAACACGGTGGGCAATCTGCTGGTCGACATGTTCCATTTTCTCGCCTTGTTCGCGATCGGCGGCGCAATCGTCTGGTCCGCGGTGTTCGCGTTCATCGAGATGGCGGAACAGGGTTCGGCGAAGATCGATGACATCCTGCTGCTGTTCATCTATCTCGAGCTGGGCGCGATGGTAGGGATCTACTTCAAGACCAACCACATGCCCACGCGATTCCTGATCTACATCGGCATCACGGCACTGGTGCGCATGATGCTGAGCGACATCCAGGCACACCATCCGCCGGACATGGGCATCGTCTACATCTCCGGCTCGATCCTGTTGCTGGCGATCGCGAACCTGGTGGTCCGCTACGGCTCCAGCCGGTTCCCCGCCCCGAGCCCGCGCACCGACCCCACGCCGGGGACCGAGGAGGCAACCGGCGACAACCGCTGATACCGGCCTAGGCGCTGCCCGCGTCCTCGGTCGCCGGGAGCCGTATCTGCACGCGCAGCCCCCCGAGATCGGACTCGTCGAGCTCGATCGTGCCCGCGTAGGCGTCCTCGACCATCTGCCGCACCAGGTGCAGACCGATGCCCTCCCCCGGCACCGACTCGTCGGCGCGCACACCCCGTGCCAGCACCTGCCGGCGGCGCTCGCGCGGGATCCCCGGCCCGTCGTCCTCGACCTCGAGCAGCAACGAGCCGCCGTCGATGTTCGCGGCCACGCAGCGGATCCGCCCGCGGCACCACTTCCAGGCGTTGTCGAGCAGGTTGCCGACGATCTCCATCAGGTCTTCCGGGTCGCCCTGGAAGCGGACCCCCTCCTCGATCCGGCACTCCAGCTGCACCTCGCGGCCGGCGTGGACCTTGCGCAGTGCGGCAGTCATGCGCTCGACCACGCCGGCCACCGACACCGTCTGCGCCAGCCCGGTGCGGCCCGCGGTCGCGGCCCGCTGCACGTGCCAGCCGATGGCCCGTTCCATGCGCTCGGCCTGCTCGCGCACCGTCGGCTCGGCGTCACCGGCCCGCAGCACCGCCAGCGGCGTCTTCAGGCTGTGCGCGAGGTCGGACAGGGCGTCGCGATACCGCTGCAGGCGCATGCGGCTGCCGTCGAGCAGCGCGTTCAGGTTCTGCGTCAGCGGCCGCAGCTCGCGCGGATAGCCGCCGCCGAGCCGCTCGCGCGCGCCCGTCCGGATCTCGCCGACCTCGCGCGCCGCCCGCCGCAGCGGTCGCAGTCCCCAGGCCAGTACCGCGGCCTGCGTCGCCAGCAACACGGCGGCGATGCCGGCGAACCAGGCCTGCAGGGTGCGGCGGAAGGCCGCGATGCGCTGCTCGGCGGCGGCGGCCGATTCCGCGACCAGGAAATCGAGTTGGCGCGTACCGCCACCCGGCAGTTCCCAGGTGACCGGGTAGGCCAGCGCGTACAGCGCTTCGCCGCCGGCGCCCTCGACCCGTGCCCGAGCCGGCCGCCCGGGCGGACCCGCGGCGGGATACGGCACATCGCGCCCGAGGCTCGAGTCGGATTGCCACAGCAGCGCACCACCGGCACCGCGGATCGCGGCGTAGAGCCCCGAATCGGGCGTGCCCAGGCGCGGCTCGGCGAGCGCCTCGGGCATCTCCACGCCCCCACCGGGTTCCAGTTCCGCGGCCCCGAGCAACAGGTAGACGCGCGCCTCGAGGCCACGGTGGACACCGGCCTCGACGCTGCGCTTGTGGGCGCGATCCAGCGCCAGCCCGGCGAGCGCGAGGAACGCCGCCAGCACCAGCGTCATGGCGAGGGTCAGCCGGCCCTGCAGCGAGTCCGGCCGGCGCATCAGGAACCCGGGACGCGCAGCCGGTAGCCGCGTCCGCGCAGGGTCTCGATGGGTTCGTGCACACGCCCGGGGTCGATCTTGCGCCGCAGGCGCGCGAGCAGTACCTCGACCACGTTGCTGTCGCGCTCGGCGTCCTCCTCGTAGATGTGCTCGGTGAGCCGGGTCTTGGACACGACCTCGCCGGCGTGCAGGGCGAGGTACTCGAGCAGGCGATACTCGTAGGCCGTCAGCGGGACGGTCTCGCCGGCGACCGCAACGCTCTGGCTCGCCGTGTCCACGACGATCGGCCCGACCTCGAGCAGCGAGCGCGACCAGCCGGCGGCGCGCCGGACCAGCGCCCGCAGGCGGGCGATGACCTCCTCGGTCTGGAACGGCTTCACCAGGTAGTCGTCGGCACCGGCCTCGAGCCCCGCCACCTTCTCCTGCCAGCGGCCGCGCGCGGTGAGGATCAGCACCGGGAAGGTCCGGCCTGACTCGCGCCAGCCTTGCAGGACCTCGAGGCCGGCACGGCCCGGCAGGCCGAGGTCGAGCACCGCCACGTCCACCGGGTACTCGTTGCCGAGATAGAGCGCCTCGTCGCCATCGCCGGTCTCGTCGACCGCGAACCCCTGCCGGCGCAGCGCCAGCGCCAGCTGGCCGCGCAGTACCGCCTCGTCCTCGACCAGCAGCACCCTCATGGCCGTTGCCGCCGGGGTGATGCGCTCACTCGCGGACGCGACCGCTCTGCGCGTCGATGACCACGTGGCGCACGCGCTGGCCGTCGACCAGCACCTTGACCCGGTAGCGGCCATGGCCGTTGCCGCGGTGGTCGACCCGCAACACCCGGCCACCGGTCGCCCGGCGCGCGATCTCGGCCGCGCGGTCCGGCGTGATGGCCGCCTCCCGACGCTCGGACTGGGCCAGCAGCACCGGCTGGAAGCCCGCCGCCCGCGACGCGGACACGGGCAGCACGAGGCACGCGAGCACGACCAGTGCCACCGCCGGAATCCTGCCGCTGCCCATGCCCGTTGCCCCCGTTCGCGCGCGCGCCCACGATTCTAAAGGATCACTGGTCGATCGGCGCGACGCTCACCCGCAGGCGCAGCGTGTCGCCCGGGTCGCGCGCGGTCCGGGTCACGAACTCGCGGCCCTCGTAGACGTAGCGCACGCGGTAGCCCGAGACACGCTCGCGTTCCTCGGACACGTACTCGGTCTCGCAGCGGCGCTCCGTGGTCACGAACGTGCGGCCCGGCGCGTTGCGGGCGCCGACATCGCGGCCGATGGCACCCCCGAGCAGGGCGCCGGCGATTCGCGCCGACTTGCGGTCGTCGCCGTGGGCGACGTTGTTGCCGATCGCGGCGCCGAGCACCGTGCCGACGATGGTCGCGGTGCTGGGGCCACGCGAATGGTCGCGCACATGCCGCTGGACCTGCTCGTTCCAGCAGATCTCCTGCGGGGTCGAGACCTGCACGATCTCGACCAGCGGCCGGACGCTGACCACCGGCGCCTCGATGTAGAAGGACTCGCCCGCATAATCGCCGGCCGCCATCGCGGTCGAGGCGCCCAGGACCGCCGCCACGGCGATGCCGATCGTCTTCTTTTGCAGTTTCATCATTGCTCTCCTCGTTCGTCCGGGTACCGCCCCGGCTCGTGCACGCACTCTGCGCCCGCGCACCTGAACGCAAGCTGAACGCGCCGTTCAGGCCCCGTTCAGGACGCCCGCGCGAGGATGGCGCCACGGATCCGCATGGATCCGACCATCACTGGCAACGAAGGAGCGACAGGCAATGAAACCATCGACGATCCCACTGGCCATGCTGCTGGCAGCGCTGGCGCTGCCGGCCCTGGTCACCCCGGCCGCGGCCGCCGAACGCGAGCGCGAGCGCGGCCACCGGTTCGGCGGCGCGGGCCATCACGACCGGCCGGGCGCGACCGACCACCGCCGCCACCGCGGCCACCTCGGCGAGGCGCGTCACCGCATCCACCGCGACCGCGGCCATCACCGGCAGAAGTTCCGGCACGGCTTCCAGCGCAAGGAGTTCGGTCACGCGCAGCGCCGGTTCCATCAGCGGTCGCGCCATCGTGGCAGCCGCCACCTGCCCTACTGGCACCGCGATCGCCATTACGGCCACCGCCGGCACGGCTACCGCCATCGCGACCACCGCTATTACGGTTACGGCGTCACGTTCGAGCTGGACGGCATCCGCTACCGGCTTGGCGGGCACGG
>JAWWAE010000147.1:0-5802 GCA_033721835.1 Halofilum sp. (in: g-proteobacteria)
CCAGCCGGCTCGGGCTCCAGGCGGCGATCGTGATGCCGCGGACGACCCCACAGATCAAGGTCGACGCCGTGCGCGCCCTCGGGGTCGAGCCGATCCTGCACGGCGACGCCTACGACGAGGCCTACGCCCACGCCCGTCACATTGAGCAGGAAAAGGGTTTTCCCTTCATCCACCCGTTCGACGACCCGGACACCATCGCCGGCCAGGGGACGATCGGCATGGAACTGTGCCGGCAATTCGGCGAGGACCTGCACGCGGTGTTCGTGCCGATCGGCGGCGGCGGGTTGATCTCGGGCATCGCCGCCTTCCTCAAGTATCTTCGTCCGGAGACGAGGATCATCGGCGTGGAGCCCGAGGACGCGGCTTCCATGTACACCTCGCTCGAGCGCGGTCGCCGCACGCGGCTGAAGCACGTGGGCATCTTCGCCGATGGCGTCGCCGTCGCGCAGCCCGGCAAGGAGACCTACCGGCTGGTGCGCAAGTATGTCGACGAGGTCGTTCTGGTCAGCACCGACGAGATCTGTGCCGCGATCAAGGACATCTTCGGCGATACACGCACGCTGGCCGAGCCGGCCGGCGCGATCGGCGTAGCCGGCATGAAGAAATACATCGAGCGCGACGCCCTGTCGGGGCAGAACCTGATCAGCATCGTCTGCGGTGCCAACATCAACTTCGACCGCCTGCGCCACGTCGCCGAACGCGCCGAACTCGGTGAGCACCGCGAGGTGCTGTTCGCGGCGACCATTCCGGAACGGCCGGGCAGTTTCCGCAAGTTCTGCCAGGCGCTCGGCAAGCGGTCGGTGACGGAATTCAACTATCGCTACGCCGATCCCGAGCGCGCGCACGTCTTCGTCGGCGTCAAGACCAACGGTGGTGCCGAGGAACGAGCGGAGATCATGCGTACGCTCCGCGACAAGGGCTACGAGGTCATGGACATGACCGACAACGAGATGGCCAAACTGCACATCCGCTATCTCGTGGGCGGCCGCGCCAACGGCCTGGTGGACAACGAACGACTACTTCGCTTCGAGTTCCCCGAGCGCCCGGGCGCGCTGCAGCACTTCCTCGACGGCATGGGCCGCGGCTGGAACATCAGCCTGTTCCACTACCGCAACCACGGCGCCGCCTACGGCCGCGTCCTTGCCGGCATGCAGGTCCCGAAGGGCGATGCGAAGGACTTCAAGCGCTTCCTCAACGAACTCGGCTACTTCTGGGAAGAAGAATCCGACAACCCCGCCTATCGCACCTTCCTGCTGTAATGCGCCCTGCCGGTATTGACCGGTTGGGGAACCACAGATGAACACGGATGGACACAGATGCTGCCGCCCATGGGAGACAGCCAGTCAGCGCTGCGCTGGTGGTCGATCGCCGGGTACCGGCAAGTCCGAAAACCGCGAATGAACGCGAATGAACGCGAATTGGGACGCGTCATGACATGGAGCGAGTCAGAGCTGCGCTGGCGGCGACATCGGTTCCGGCGGCGCTCCAGGAGGGATTCCGTCTTTGCGAGGAGCGAAGCGACGAAGCAATCCAGAACCTTGTTGGCGCCTGCCCTGGATTGCTTCGCTGCGCTCGCAATGACTCCGTAGGTGCGCTTTCGCCGCAGGCGAACGCGTACGTTTCGTAGCACCGCGGGCGGACGCGTTTGCTTCGCAAAAGCGCACCTACGTCATTCTTGCGAACCCGTCGTTGTATTCGCGTTCATTCGCGGTTCTCTTTTCCGCGCGATCCGGCTCGGCGGACTGCCAGCGCAGCTCTGACACGCGGCCAAATGGCGGGCGGCAGCATCTGTGTCCATCTGTGGTTCGAATGAACCGGGTACGGCGGGTCTATTCGAGGGACAGGACGAAGTCGCAGGTGCGCTTTTGCGAAGCAAACGCGTACGCCAGCGTTGCGATCAGGCGTGCGCGTTCGCCGGCGGCGAAAGCGCGCCTACGGTCTCCGGGGTCGCGTCGAACGCGCCACGAGGCTCATTCCAGGGACAGGATGAAGTCCCAGTGGTGGTCCTCGATCGGCATGACCGAGAGGCGGTTGCCCTTCTTGACCAGCTGCAGGTCCGACAGCTCGGGATGCTGTTTCAGCTCGGTCAGGGTGATGGTGCGCTCCAGCTTGCGCACGAATTTCACATCGACCATGAACCAGCGCGGGTTGTCGGGGTCGCTCTTGGGGTCGTAGTGCGGGTCCTCGGGATCGAAGGCGGTGTGGTCGGGGTAGGCCTCGCGGGCGATCTCGACGATGCCGACGATCCCGGGCTCCTTGGTGTTGGAGTGGTAGAAGAAGGCCTGCTCGCCGACCTGCATGCGGTCGCGCATGAAGTTGCGGGCCTGGTAGTTGCGCACGCCGTCCCAGTGGTCGGTCTGTCCGGGCTGGGACGCGAGGTCGTCGATCCCGAACACGTCCGGTTCGGACTTGAACAGCCAGTGGGTCATGCGGACCCCGTCAGGCGACTTCGGGCTGGATCTTGGCCTGGGGGCGCCAGACCCGTTCCTCGGTAACCACCAGCCGCGTCGGCACGTCCCACGGGTGCGTGGGCAGTTCACTGGTGTGCTGGAACTCGTGCGCCGCGCCGATCAGCACCGGCTTGCCGAGGTGCGGGTTGTCGCGCAGGAAGCTGAAGGTGCGGTCATAAAAGCCGCCACCCATGCCGAGCCGGTGGCAGTACGAGTCGAACACCACCAGCGGTACCAGCACGAGATCCATCTCTTCGGGCTTGCGCAGCTGGTCTTCCGGTACGTCGGGCTCGGGGATCCGGAACTTGTTCTCCTTCATCGGCATGTCCGGCTCGTAGGGCGCGAACATGATCTGGTCGTCGTTGACGATCACCGGCAGGTAGACGTGCTTGTTGTAGCGGCGCGCGTGCTCGATGACGGGGGTGACGTCCATCTCGCCCTTGACCGGCCAGTAGCACGCGACGTGCACCGAGTAATGGAACTCGGGCGTGGACGCCAGCAGCTGGGTCATCGTCCGCGAGGCCGCCCGCAACTGCTGCTTGGTCAGGGCGTTGCGCTGGGCGACCACGTAGTCGCGCAGTTCGTCACGATGTGCGTCGATATCCTTGCTCATGGAAACCTCGATCCCCGGCCCTCAATGGGACCCGAATGCGTGGCGTTGAAAGAGGGCACGCACCGCCAATGCCGTCGCTCGACCTGATGACCTTGAACCTGTGGTTCAAGTGGGGAGGGTTGGCGGGGTATCAGGCTTTCCGCTCGTGGCGGACGTGCTCAACAACCCCATCCAAACAGGTCCCCCGGGTAATGCTTAAGGTTCAAGGGTATATACCCGGTGAGCTAACGAACACGGCAGGAACGTGCCCGTAACCCTGCTGCCGCGCCGGCCCTGGGCCGCGCAGCGATTCATGCAGCCTGTCGCCGTGTTAAGCCTGCGCCGACAGGGCTGTCTGGATCTTTTCCTGCAGCGCGCGGGTGCGTTCGTCGATGCGCTGGGCGGTACCTTCCAGTTCCCGCAACACCAGCAGTTCGTGGGCAATGTTGAGCGCGGTCATCACCGCGATGCGGTCGGTGCCGATCACCTTGCCCTTGCCGCGGACTTCGCGCATGCGCTCATGCACCATCTCCGCCGCTTTCTGCAGGTCCTCGCGCTCGTCCTCGCCGCAGGCGATCTGGTACTCGCGGTCGAGGATCCGAACCGTGACCGGGGCCACAGATTCGCTCATCAACCGGTCTCCATCGCCTTCAGGCGGGAGATCATCGCCTCCACCCGCACACGCGCCTGCTCGTTCTTCTCGATCAGCCGCGCGCGTTCGCCCGAGAGCGAGCTCTGCTGGTGCTTCAGCGACTCGTTCTCGGTGCGCAGCCGGTCGCACAGTTCGATCAGTTCATCGACCTGCCGGGTCAATGCCTCGATCCGCGCTTCCATGTCCTGTGCGAGTTCTCTGCTCATGCGCCGAATACTAGGCCCCACCCCCCTTCGGGTCAATCGGAGGCCGGCCTCGACCAGGGTGGTAGAATCCCGCTTTTGCCGCTGAATGACGGGGGAAAACGGCATGGGGCTGCCCGCCTGGGGGGCGATCGGCGAACGCCTGGCGGCGCTGGACGCGGACCGGACCGCCTCGGGCTGTCACGGGCTGCTGTGCGGCCTGCTGGCGATGCACGTGCCCGAGCCCCGCACCGAGTTCGCGCGCCTTGCGCTCGACGCCGAGGCGCCGCCCGAGCTGCTGGGCACGCTCTGCGACGAGACCCTGCGCCAGCTCGACGATCCGGGCTTCGATTTCCAGCTGCTGCTGCCGGATGACGAGGCCGATCTGGCGACGCGAACGCGGGCACTGGCGGACTGGTGTGACGGCTTCGTCTTCGGCGTCGGTGCCAGTGGGCGTCGTGCGAGCGACCTGCCCGAGCAGAGCGCCGAGTTCCTGAATGACGCCATGCGCATCGCCGAGGCCGATGTCGACGCGGCCGGTGGCGAGACCGACGAGGCCGCCCTGGCCGAGCTCACCGAGTACGTGCGGGTGGGCGTGATGCTGATCCGCACAGAGGCCGGCAGCCGCAAGGCGGGCAGCCAGTCAGACGGGGCGCAACTGCCGTAGCGCCGGTGATTCCGTTATGATCGGCGCGGAATGCACGGCGCCGCCGGGCGTATCCGCGCTGGTCCGGCCCCACGATCGGGAACGCGAGCGACGTCTGACCATGCCCGGAACGATCCGCAAGATCATCGAACGCATCAAGGACAAGCGATCCGGCGGCAACTCCGTGGTCGCGCTCACCGTGGAAACGCGCCTGGTGCTGCAGGGGTTCGATCCCCAGCGCTACGACTACGACACGCCCGACGATGCGGGCCGGCTGGCGCGGATCGCCGAGATCGCCGAAGAGATGCAGATCGAGGTGTCCGACCTGGTGCAGGCGGCCGATGTCGAGCCCGATCCCGATGCTGCGCCCGCGCCGCCGCCGCAACCGCACGCGGACCCGGCCACTGCCGCCGCGCGCACGGCCGCCGTCGCCGCCGCCGGCGGGCCGGCGCCGCCGCCGCCCGCCCAGGTCCCCGACGACCATCCCCTGCGCCGCTTCCGCGCAATCTGTGACTCGCTGCTGGAGAAGGAGGGCCATGGCCCCGACGGCAAGCAGAGCGGTGCCGGTTTCGACGTGTTGATCAAATCGAGCGTGCTGATGGCCCTGTACTCGATCCACAAGGACGCCGTGTTCTGCGACCTGTTGCGCCACGACGCCCTGTTCCAGTGGTTCCTCGAGCTGTCGCCCGGCGAGCTGGAATTCGAGCCGCGGGCCTTCTTCCAGGACCGCGAGCAGGCGCTGGCCAGCAACGAGTCGCGCCGCTTCTTCGACCGGCTGGTGCCGCTGGCGGGGCGCGAGAAGCTGTTCTCGGCCGACCTGTTCCAGGCCAGCTCGGCCGACTTCAAGAGCTGGATGACGCCGCGCGGCAGCCTGCGCTGACGCGCGCTGCGGCAGCAGTGAGGACCCGCTGGGCCCTGAAGCTTTTCCTCGGCTTTCGCGAGCAGGTGGCTTGATCTCGCAGAGGGCGCGGGAACCGCGGAGGCCGCAGGGAGGGCGAGCAGCAGATTGCATCCGCATTCCCGGCGTGCTCTGCGGACTCTGCGAGAGCCCGGTCTTTGCCTTGCCTCCGGACAAGGGCTGACGCGTACCTGCCCGCCGCCGGCGCTGTGATAACCTCGGCGCCGTTCCCGATCGGCCCCGCGAGACCCCATGGACGCACAGGAATACGCCCGCCGCCGGCGCGCGCTCATGCGCATGATGGACGACGACGCGATCGCCATCCTCCCCGCCGCGCCGGAGGCGATCCGCAACCGGGACGTGGCCTATCCCTACCGCCAGG
>JAWWAE010000148.1:0-5782 GCA_033721835.1 Halofilum sp. (in: g-proteobacteria)
CTCTGCACGATCGACGCCGACCCCGAGAGCCCGACCTACAGCCAGGTGATCAGCCGGCTGGAGATGCCCGGCATCGGCGACGAGCTGCATCACATGGGATGGAATGCCTGCTCCTCGTGTCACCACGACGCCACCAAGGAGCGGCGCTATCTCATCGTGCCGGGCGTGCGCTCATCGAACCTGCACATCGTCGATTGCGGGGACGATCCGCGCAATCCGAAACTGCACAAGGTGGTCGATGGCGCGGAAATCAAGTCGAAGACCAACCTGTCGGCGCCGCACACGGTGCATTGCCTTGGCTCCGACATCATCATCTCGATGCTGGGCGACGCGCGCGGCGAGGCTCCGGGTGGGTACCTGCACCTGAACGAGGACTTCGAGATCGTGGGTCGCTGGGAAGACAGCATGGGCGACATCAAGTTCGGCTATGACTTCTGGTACCAGCCACGCCACAACGTCATGGTCAGCAGCGAGTGGGCGGCGCCGAATACCTTCATGCCCGGCTTCGACCTGGAGGAAGTGGGGCACCTGAAATACGGCCGCGAGCTGCACCTGTGGGACTTCGAGAACAAGCAGCCGCGCCAGAGCTTCTATCTGGGCGAGGACGGCCTGATCCCGCTGGAGGTGCGCTTCCACCACAACCCTGACAGCTCGCACGGCTTCGTCGGCGCCGCGCTGAGCGCGAACATCATCCACTGGTGGAAGAACGACAGTGGCGAGTGGCAGTGGGAAAAGATCATCGACGTCGAGAACGAGCCGCATCCCGAGTGGCCGATCCCGGTGCCGGGCGTGATCTCCGTGATCCTGTTGTCGATGGACGACCGCTTCCTCTATTTCTGCAACTGGCTGCACGGCGACATCCGGCAATACGACATCTCCGATCCGCACAATCCGAAATGGACCGGCCAGGTCTGGATGGGCGGGCTGCTGGGCCGGGCACCCGAGGTCAACGGGGTCAAGGTCACCGGCGGGCCGCAGATGATCCAGCTCTCGCTGGACGGAAAGCGGCTGTATGTGACCACCTCCCTGTTCTCCACCTGGGACAACCAGTTCTATCCCGAGATCCGGACCAATGGCGGCTGCATGCTGATGGTCAACTGCGATACCGAGAATGGCGGCATGGAGATCGACCCCGACTTCGTGGTCGATTTCGGCAAGGAGCCCAACGGCCCCTCGCGCTGCCACGAGACGCGCTACCCGGGCGGCGATTGCACGAGCGATATCTGGCTATGATGCGCACCATCACACTGGCGAACCGGGGTGGCACGACCTACCGGGTCGATGATCGCAGGCCCCTGCTGGATTCCCTGCGCGACCAGGGCGTCGATCTTCCCTATGGCTGCCGCTATGGCGGTTGCATTACCTGCGCGGCGAAACTGCTCAGCGGCGAGGTGAACCAGAAGGCCCAGGTTGCGCTCAACAACCGGCAGATCAACAACGGTTATGTCGTTCTCTGCGTCGCCCGCCCGCTGACGAATTGCACGCTGGAGGTCGGGGTGGAAAGCCACGACAAGCTTTACCGCAATCCGTTCCTGGACCCGCTCGCGGCCCATGAGCTGAAGGCCGACATCGCCACGCCGCTGGAGAAGGACGAATGACGTACATGGATCACGACGAAGGGTATTCCGATGCCTATCTGCAGGGCATTCTCAAATCGGTCAAGACCATCGCCATGGTGGGCGCCAGCCCGGACAAGACCAAGTTCAGCTACGGCGTTCTGCGGGTGCTGAGCGAGACCGGCTACGACATGGTCCCGGTGAACCCACGTCCCGGCCTGGAGGAGATCCGCGGTCTCAAGGTGTACCCGTCGCTGAAGGCGATCGATCGCCCGGTCGACATGGTGCAGGTCTTCCGCTCCCCGGACGAGCTCCCGGGCATTGCCCGGGAGGCGGCAGAGATCGGTGCCAAGGTGCTCTGGGGGCAGCTCGGGGTCCGCAACGACGAGGCGGCACGGATCGCGGAGGACGCCGGCATGAAGGTGGTGATGAACCGGTGCCCGAAGATCGAGCTGTTCCGCCCGTTCTGGAAACCGAAGCTGCATCTGGAGATCTGAGCATGGGACAGAACATCACCCGCGGGGCCGAGCAGCTGCTGGCCGAGGCGAATGAACGGATCACGACCATCCCGGTCGAAGAGGCACTGGACCTGGTCGGCAGCGACCAGTACGTGCTGATCGACGTGCGGGAGCCGCCGGAACTGAAGCGCTCGGGCAAGATCCCCGGCGCGGTCCCCTGCCCCCGCGGGCAGCTGGAGTTCTGGATCGACTCCGAGAACCCGGACCAGCGGGCCATTTTCGACCAGGACAAGACCTACGTGTTCTATTGCGCCAGTGCGCGGCGCTCGGCGCTGGCGGCCAGGACGGCACAGGACATGGGGCTGCAGCCGGTGGCGCACATCGGGGGTGGCTTCGGCGCCTGGGTCAAGGCAGGCGGGCCGGTGGAGACATTGAGCTAGCCAGCCGCCTGCCGGCCGGTACTTTATCGTGATCCTGGCAGGCACATTCGCAAACAGAAGGTATCGTCATGCAGCCAGAACAACTCGCCGAATCCAGTGACATCCTGCTGCAGGAGCAGGACAACGAGGGCATCCTGCGGTTGACGCTCAACGACGAGCGGCGGCGCAACGCCCTGTCCGACGACATGCTGGCCCGCCTGCGCGAGGCGCTGGAGCAGGCCGCCGCGGACGAATCGGTCCGGGTGATCGTGCTCGCCGCCACCGGTCCCGCCTTCTGCGCCGGCCACGATCTCAAGGAAATGACGGCCGCACGCCAGGCCTCGGACCGCGGCCGCGCATTCTTCACGCGCCTGATGGCGGCCTGCTCCGAGGTCATGCAGGCGGTGGTCAACAACCCGAAGCCGGTGATCGCGGAAGTGGCAGGCGTCGCAACGGCGGCTGGCTGCCAGCTGGTCGCCAGTTGCGACCTCGCCTACGCCGCCGAGAGTGCGCGTTTCGCCACGCCCGGAGTCAACATCGGCCTGTTCTGCTCGACCCCGATGGTGGCGTTGTCACGCAATGTCGAGAGCAAGCGGGCCATGGAGATGCTGCTGACCGGTGACATGGTCAGCGCCGAGTATGCCGCCGAGATCGGGCTGGTGAACCGGGTCGTCCCGGTCGAAGAGCTGACCGAGTACACCACCGGGATGGCGCGGAAGGTGGCCTCGAAATCGACCATGACGCTCGCCACCGGCAAGAAGGCCTTCTACCGCCAACGCGAGATGCCCCTGTCCGAGGCGTACGAGTACTGCTCGAACGTGATGGTGGAAAACATGCTCAAGCGCGACGCCGAGGAAGGCATCAATGCGTTCATCGAAAAGCGCGCCCCGAAATGGTCTGACCAATAGCCAGCAAACGGAAGACCGAAGCGATGGCCAATCCGTTCAATACCGATCTTGACCGCAACGCTGCCAATTTCCAGCCGCTGACGCCGCTCCAGTTCCTGGAGCGTGCGGCCAGCGTCATGCCCGAATATCTGGCCATCGTGCACGGGAACTTGCGGTACACCTACGGCGAGTTCTATGCCCGTGCAAGGCGGCTCGGGTCGGCGCTGTCCAGCCACGGCATGGGCCGTGGTAACACGGTCTCGGCTTTACTGCCGAACGTGCCACCCATGTTGGAGGCGCATCACGGCGTGCCGATGTGCGGGGCGGTCCTGCACGCGATCAACACCCGCCTCGACGCGAAGACCATCGCCTTCCAGCTCGACCATGCCGGATCACGCATGCTGATCGTCGATTCCGAGTGGCTGCCGCTGGCCCGAGAGGCACTGGATCTCGCCGAGTCCGACCCGGTCCTGATCGTCTACAACGATCCGCACGTCGCCGGCGACGCTGCGGACAGCTCCGGCGAGCTCGATTACGAGGCGTTCCTCGAGCAGGGCGACCCCGACTACCAGTGGCTCATGCCCGAGGACGAATGGGATGCGATCTCGATCGGATACACATCGGGCACCACCGGCAATCCCAAGGGCGTGGTGTCCCATCATCGGGGGGCGTACCTGCTCGCCCAGGGCAATGCCCTGATCTCGAACATGCCACGGCACGCCACCTACCTGTGGACGCTGCCGATGTTCCATTGCAACGGCTGGTGTTTCCCCTGGACGATGTCCGTCGTCTTCGGCACGCACATCTGCCTGCGCCAGGTGCGCTCCGGGCCGATCTGGCGGGCGCTCTCCGAGCACGGGGTGACCCACCTGTGCGGCGCGCCGGCGGTAATGTCGCTGCTGGTGTCGGCACCGCCCGAGGAGCGGCACGAGCTGGACCACGCGGTCGAGTTCTTCACGGCCGCGGCGCCGCCGCCGGAAAAGGTGCTGGCCGAGATGGAGACGGCCGGTTTCAATGTCACCCAGTTGTACGGGCTCACCGAGACCTACGGCCCCGCCGTCGTCAACGAGTGGAAGTCCGAGTGGGATGCCCTGGACCAGGAGGCGCGCACCGCCCGCAAGGCGCGCCAGGGCGTGCGCTACACGCCGCTGGAACGACTCGAGGTGATGGACCCCGAGACGATGCAGCCGGTACCGCGCGACGGGGAGACGCTCGGCGAGGTCATGTTCCGCGGCAATGTGGTGATGAAGGGCTATTTCCGCAACCGCGAAGCGACCGAGAAGGCGTTTGCAGGCGGCTGGTTCCACTCCGGTGACCTCGGCGTCATGCATCCCGACGGCTACATCCAGCTCAAGGACCGGTCCAAGGACATCATCATCTCCGGGGGCGAGAACATCTCCTCGATCGAGGTCGAGGACGCGCTCTACAAGCACCCGGCGGTGGCCGTGGCCGCAGTCGTGGCGATGCCGCACGAGAAGTGGGGGGAGACGCCCTGCGCCTTCATCGAGCTGGTCGACGGCCAGACGGTCTCGGACGAGGAACTGGAGCAGCACTGCCGCAGCAACCTCGCGGCCTACAAGATCCCGCGCCGCTTCGTGTTCGAGGCGATCCCCAGGACCGCGACCGGCAAGATCCAGAAGAACGTGCTGCGCGAGCGCGTCAGCGGCTAGCCGGCCGGGCCGGTGCCCCGCCGGCCTCAGTGCGCGACCGAGGCCGGATCGACCACGACCCAGAGCCCCTCGGCCCGGGCCACCAGCGCGCCATCCGGCGCGAACACCGCCGTCCCGCAGCGGCGCTTGCGGCCCGCCCCGCTGAGGTCCCAGCCGATGACCGTGGCCTCGCCCGTCGCCGGCAGGGGCGCGTCGATGGCCACCGTCAGCCGCGCCAGCAGGGCCGGCTCGCCGGGTGCGCAGGCGAAATAGCCGGGACAGTCGAGCGCCGCCCACAGGAACTCGGTCGCGACGTTGCCCTCGTCGTCCGCCAGCCCGGCATGCAGTCGCCAGGGCGCCGCCACCATGCCCTCGCGCCGCGCGACCTGTTGCGGATGGATGCACAGGCCGTCCGGGTGCTCGCGGTCCCGGCCGCAGACGAAGCAGGTGGAAAACGGCGCGAACCGCACCGGCCGTCCGGGCGCATCGACCGGGTCGTCACCGAGCTCCAGCGGCTCCGGCAGTGACGGCACCGCCAGCTCGAGCGTGGCGGGGGCGGCGCGGCCCACCAGGCGGTCGCCCAGCCGCAGTTCCACCGCCTCGCCCGACTGCGTGATCGCCAACGGCGTGTCGAGCGGCGGCGGCATCTTCAGGCTGGCCGCCGCCACGCCCTCGATCCGGCGGGCCATCAGGCCGCAGGTGTAGCCACCGTTGGCGCTCTTCGGCGGCCCCTTGAAGCGCGCCGGGATGGTGACCGTATCCATGAGCGGGAGGTCCGGGGTTGCAGTCGGGGGACCTTTGTATAGCGCCCAC
>JAWWAE010000149.1:0-5756 GCA_033721835.1 Halofilum sp. (in: g-proteobacteria)
CCGCTGCACAAGATCAAGGAAAACGTCGAGAAGGAACTGGCAGACTGCTACGAGGCCCCGTTCTACACCCTCGGCCCGCTGATCACCGACATCGCCCCGGCCTACGATCACATCACCAGTGGCATCGGCGCGGCCAACATCGGCTGGTACGGCTGCGCCATGCTCTGCTACGTCACGCCCAAGGAGCACCTCGGGCTGCCGAACCGCGACGACGTGCGCGAGGGGCTGGTCGCCTACCGCATCGCCGCCCACGCGGCCGATCTCGCCAAGGGCCACCCGGGGGCGCAGCTGCGCGACAACGCCCTGTCCAAGGCGCGCTTCGAGTTCCGCTGGGAGGACCAGTTCAACCTCGGGCTCGACCCGGAGCGGGCGCGCGAGTACCACGACGAGACGCTGCCGCAGGAGGGCGCGAAGACCGCGCACTTCTGCTCGATGTGCGGCCCGAAGTTCTGCTCCATGGAGATCACCCAGCAGCTGCGCGAGTACGCGGCCGCCCGCGGCGAGTCGATCGAGACGGCGCAGGCGGAGGGCAAGGCCGCGATGGCGGCCGCCTTCCGCGACGGCGAGGGTATCTATCGGCCGTCGTAGGCCGGCTCGGGCCGCCAGGCGCCAGCCGGCGCCCGCGCGCCCGGCGTTGAAGGGCCCAAACGCCCCCTGCCGGCTGGCTCCTGCCGCGTCGCCTTCGGCTCCTCGCAGCGGTGGCTGCGCTCGCAAGCCGGCCTACGATCCGGTCGGCAGCGTGCGGCAGTCCTGCAGGTAGGGCAGGGTCGCGCGGGCGGCGGTAATGGCATCCGGGTCGACCACGGCGGTGAGCAGCGCCTCGTCGTCGCCGGCACGGGCGAGGTCCTCGCCGGTCGGGCCGGCGATGCAGCTCGCCCCGAGGTAGCGGTACCCCGGCTCGCTGCCGGCCCAGTTGGCGTAGGCGACGTAGGTGCCGTTCTCGAACGCGCGCGTCGGGATCATCTTGTGCGCCACCAGCGGCCAGCGCTCGACCAGCGCCGTCGGCGCCACGAGCACGGTCGCGCCGGCCAGCGCGGCGCTTCGCGCCAGCTCCGGGAACTCGAGGTCGTAGCAGATCAGCACCGCGATCCGGTGGCCGTCCAGCTCGAACCCGGTCGGCGCGCCGCCGCGGGCATAGGTCGCCTGCTCGGCGGCGCCGGAGAGCCCGAGCTTGCGATGATTGGCGAGCACGGAGCCGTCCGGGCCGAGGCACAGGGCCGCGTTGTAGACCACGCCTTCGGCCGCCTCCGGGTAGCCCAGCACGATGGCCAGGCCGTGACGGCGGGCGATCTCCGCCGCCCGCCGGGCCGAGGGACCGTCGGCGGGCTCCGCGCGGGCCTGCACCGTGTCCGGCATGCCGCCGTAGCCGGAAAGGTACGCCTCCGGCGTCACCAGCAGGCGGGCCCCCGCGGCCGCGGCCCGTGCCGCCGCCGCGTCGAGCCGCTCGAGCCGGGCCGTGGCCGGCTCGTCACGGGCGGCGCACTGGAAGACGGCGATGGTGAGCGGGGCAGGCTCAGTCATTTGGTATCCACGACGTGGGCAATTCAGGCGTCGGGTTGAGCGAGCAACTCTCTGATCAACAACGTCATTGTAGGTCGGACTTCAGTCCGACAGGTTCGTGGTTTTGTGAATGTCGGACTGAAGAGACTGTGAAAATATTCGTGCGCCTACTGCGGAATCACCACAGCGGCCGCTTTCGGCGATCCTTCTCGTCACATAGTTCCCACTATGCTCCTCGAACGATCGCCAAAATCGACTCGCTGTGCCACTTCCTCGCTACGGCGCAGAATAATTTCACAGTCTCTGAAGTCCGACCTGCAGGAAGACCAGAGCGCTCCCGCGGCATCAACCGCTGTCGGCGACCACGGTGAGCCCGCGCGGGAACTCGGTAAGGTAGTCAAAGCCGTCGGCGGTGACCACCACCGAGTCGCCGATGCGGGTGCCGAAGCGCCCCGGCACGCTGATGCCGCCGTCGACGGCGAAGGTCATGCCGGCGGCGAGCGGCGTGCGGTCGCCGGTCTTCAGCTCGGGGGCCTCGAGCTCGGAGATCCCGATCGCGCGGCCGGTGCGGTAGCCGGGGGCGAAGCCGGCGTCCCGATAGACGGCCTCGGCGGCGAGGTGCACGTCCTCGGCCGGCACGCCCGGCCGCATTGCCGCCAGCGCGGCCTGCTGCGCGGCCACCGTGACCTCGTAGGCGCGCACCATTTCGTCGCTGGCCGTGCCGACGAAGAACTCGCGGTCGAAGCCCAGCCGGTACTGCTTGAAGCGCACCAGGTTGCAGCAGCACAGGTAGACCGGGTCGCCGTGGCGGACGGCGCGCACGGTGGCGCGCCGATGCACGCGGGCGGTGTCGCTGCCGCTCTGCAGGATCGGCAGGCCGTGGATGGTGGGCGAGATCAGCGCCTCGTGGCCGCGCTCCGTGAGAAAGCCCGCGGCCGTGCGGGTGCCGGCCGTCAGCGCCGCCTGCGCCAGCTCGTACTCGGGCACGCCGACGCCGAGACTGTCGCGGGTGGCCTGCATCATGGCGGCGGCGATCTCCCCCGCGCGGCGCATGATCGCGATCTCCGCCTCCGACTTGATCATGCGCAGCTTTGCGATGGTCGGCTCGAGATCGGCAACGCCGGCGCGATCGAAGTGCTCGCCGACGACCGCCGCGACCGCGTGCGGCGTACGCCAGGGCTCCCAGCCGAACCGGGTGCCGGCGGGCAGTGCCTCCAGAAACTGCCGGAGCACGCGCTCCCAGCGGCGCTCGCCGGCGTCCTCCCACGGGCGCACGTCCTCGACCCAGGTCATCGCCGCGACCATCTCCGCCTCCATCAGCGGCGTGATGACGGTGGGTGCGCCGTCGCGCGGGATCAGCAGCAGCGTCGGGCGGCCGAACTCGACCCCGAGGTAGCCCCAGAAGCCGCCGAAGTAGGCGATCGAGTCGTCGTCGGTCAGGATCGCCAGGTCCACCCCGAGGTCCTGCATGCGCTGCTGCAGCGCAGCGGTGTGCTGGCGGGTCAGTTCCAACATGGACACGACTCGGGGCGAAAACCGCGAGTCTACAACGAACGTCCTTCTGTCATGGGAGGTAGACCGGTGTTGCCCGGCGCGGCTGCCACGCAGGATGCGGCAGGGTCGCCGAGCGCGCCGGCCGATGCCGGCATTCGCTCACGCGAACACCGGCCTACTCGGGCGGATTGGTCCAGTGGATGGTGACCTTGCGCTTGCCCCACTTGCGCGCCTTTTGCACGTCCATGCCCATGAAGATGTCGATCTTCTTCTTCCAGCGCTTGTTCATCTTGTCGCGCACGTAGTAGGTGCCCGGCAGGCCCTCGATCCGGACCTCGGTCATGTGGTCGAGGCCGTGGTCGATCAGGTCGCGCGAGACCGCGATCGCCTTCATGCCGGGCCGCAACTGGTCACCCCAGGCGGCGAGGCCGACGTTGCCCTGCTTGGTCTCTTCCTCGCGCATGGTGTAGGCGGTCGCGGTGACCTCCATGCTCTGCGGCCCGGGGCCGCGGTCACAGCCGCCCAGCAGCAACGCGGCGGTAAGGCCGAGTACGGCAGGCGCGAACAGTCTGGGATGGTTGGTCATGGCGTCGCCTTCACCTCCCTGCATTTTACCAGTGCCCCATCGTTCGTCCTTGCGTCGCGCGCGGAGTCAGCGGGCGGCGCGGTCGTGCGCGGGCGCACTGGCGGTTGCGCCCGCGCGACGGTCCAATGCGCGCATGGCGCGGCAGGCCCCCATTGGCGTGTTCGACTCCGGCTTCGGGGGGCTGTCGGTATTGCACGCGATCCGGGCCGTGCTGCCGGCCGAGGCGCTGCTCTACTGTGCCGACCACGCCTGCATCCCGTGGGGCGAGCGCGACCCCGAACAGGTCTGGCGCCGCTCGCGCATGCTCTGCAAGGCGCTGGTCGCCGGCGGGGCGAAGGCGATCGTGATCGCCTGCAACACTGCCACCGCGGCCGCGGCCGAGCGGCTGCGCACCGAGCTCGAGGTGCCGGTGATCGGCATGGAGCCCGCGGTGAAACCGGCCGCGGCCGAGACCCGCAGCGGGGTGATCGGCGTGCTGGGCACCGGCGGCACGCTCGCCAGTGCGCGCTTTTCGGGGCTGCTGGAGCGCTTCGCGGGCGGGCTCGAGGTGGTCACGCGGCCCAGCCCGGAGCTGGTCGAGCTGGTCGAGAGCAGCCGCCCCGGCGATCCCGCTCGCCAGCAGGCGGTCGACGCGGCGGTCGCACCGCTGCTGGCAGCCGGCGCGGACGTCCTGGTGCTCGGCTGCACGCACTTCCCGTTCCTGCGCCCGGAGATCGAGCGCGCCGTGGCGGGCCGCGCGGTGCTGATCGACACCGGTCCCGCGGTCGCGCGGCAACTCGAGCGGACGCTGTCCGAGCAAGGCCTGCTGGCGGATCCCGGTGGCGCCGGTTCGGCCCGGTTCCGCACCAGCGGCGATCCCGCGGCGCTGGACGGCGTGCTCGCGGCACTGTGGCCGGGCGCGGCGTTCGAGCCGCTGAGCGCCGCGGAGGCCCGCTGCTAGCCCGCCTCAGCCGAGCATGCGCAGGGCCTGGGCGGCGACCAGCAGCAGACTCAGCACGAACCCGGCCACCGGCACCCACAGCGGCCAGGCGACCGTTCCCGGGGCCGGGCCGTCGCGCCGGCGGACGTACCAGAGCGAACCGTTGACGGCGGTGAACACGAGCAGCGTGATCAGGCTGGCCAGCCGCGCCAGCTGGCCCAGCGGCAGCGCCAGCGCGAACAGCAGCACGGCCGCGGTCACCGCCAGCGTCGCGAGTAGCGGCGTCCGGCGACCGGCGTGGACGCTCGCGAACACGGCCGGGGCCATGCCGTCCTTGCCGATGCCGTAGAGCACTCGCGAGCCCATGATGATCTGGATCAGCGCGCCGTTGATCACGGCGACCAGGCTGATCAGCCCGATCACGGTTGTGCCGCCGCCGCCGGCCCCGATCACCGCGGCCAACGGGACCGGGCTGCGCGACAGTTCCGGCAGCGGCACCGCCAGGACGGCGACCAGCACCACGGCGAAGTACAGCAGCGTCGCGATCGCCAGCGCGCCGAGGATGGCGCGCGGCAGCGTACGCCCGGGGTCGTGGACCTCTTCGGCGACGTTGACCATGTCCTCGAAACCGGTGAAGGCATAAAAGGCGAGGAAGGCGCCGGCGCCGAGCCCGGTCCAGAGCACCGTCTCGCTGCCCGGCAGCAGCTCCGGCCAGCGCGCGGGCAGGGTCTCCAGCGCCCAGGCGCCATGAAAGGCCACCCAGACCAGCCCGCCGACCTCGATACAGGTGACCAGCGCCGCCGCCCAGGCGGACTCGCGGATGCCCCAGGCCGCCAGCGCGCCCATCGCGACCACCAGCGCGCTCATCGGCAGCCAGTCGGGCAGGTCCACGAACAGTCCGAGGTAGCCGTGGAACCCGCGCGCCAGCGTGGCGGCGGAGACCACGCCGACCAGGATCACGCCCCAGCCGGCGATCGCCGCCGGCCAGCGCTCCCGGAAGGCGGCGCGCAGGTAGACCGGCACGCCGCCGGCCCGCGGGAAGCGGGCGCTGAGCTCGGCGTAGGAGAACGCGGTGAAGCCGGCGATCACCGCGGCCAGGACGAAGGCGATCGGCGCGCCCATCCCGGCCTCGCGGGCGACCTCGCCGGTCAGCACGTAGATGCCGGCACCGACGATGGTCCCGAGGCCGTAGAGCACCAGCAGCGGCAACGAGATGCTGCGCCGCAGCGCCGGCGGTGCGGGACGGTTCACGGGCTC
>JAWWAE010000150.1:0-5648 GCA_033721835.1 Halofilum sp. (in: g-proteobacteria)
CGTCGCAGACCGCGAGCACCGACTCGAAGCGCTCGGGACGGCGCAGGGCGTCGCAGCCGGCCAGGATCGCCCACAGTTCTGCCGCCGAGGCCTCGCCGGCCCGGACGCAGTCGGCGTGCCAGCGGGCGGCAAGCAGGGCGCACTGGGTCCAGGACTTCGCGATCGGCAGCCGCCGTCCGAGTGCGGCCAGGGTGTCGTCGTCCAGCGGATGGACCAGGGCGGCGAAGCGGATCGCCGGCGAGTCCGAGCGCGCCGTGGCCGCGCGCCGCGCGGCCGGGGCGGCGGCCGCATGCGGGGCGAACAGCGGCGCCAGCTCCGGCAGCACCCGGTCGAGCGCACCGCAGGCGCTCAGCAGCTCGAAGAAGCGTACCGGGGCATCGGTCTCCAGCGCCCGCTGCGTCTCCTGCCACACGCGCTCCGCGGGCAGGGTCTCAAGCTCGCCGCCGGCCGCCATGGCCGCCATCAGTTCCAGCGTCTCGTCGGCGACCCGGAAACCGAAGGCCTCGAAGCGGGCGGCGAACCGGGCCACCCGCAGCACCCGCAGCGGGTCCTCGGCGAAGGCGGCCGACACGTGCCGCAGCAGCCGCGCCTCGAGGTCGCGGCGGCCGCCGTGCGGGTCGACCAGCTGGCCGTCGGCGTCGCGCGCCATCGCGTTCACGGTCAGGTCGCGGCGCAGCAGGTCCTGCTCCAGCGTGACCTCCGGTGAGGCGTCGATGTCGAAACCGTGGTGACCGCGGCCGGACTTGCGCTCGGTCCGCGCCAGCGCGTACTCCTCCTGCGTCTCCGGGTGCAGGAACACCGGGAAGTCGCGGCCGACCTGGCGATAGCCGGCGTCGAGCATGTCCTGCGGCGTGGCGCCCACCACCACCCAGTCGCGCTCGCCGGGCTCCAGCCCGAGCAACTCGTCCCGCACGGCGCCGCCGACGAGGTAGGTCTTCATTCAGGCAGTTGCCCCATGGTTTCGCGACAGTCTCGATGCGGCCGGCTTCAGCGAGATCTCGCAAAGGCGCAAAGCACGCAAAGGAAAAAACAGGGTTCTCGCAGAGGCGCGGAGAACGCAGGGAAAACCGAAGGAGAGTTTGTCCGTTTCGGCGGTCCAGGTAGGCCGGTGTCGACAGCGCGGCGGGCCCGGCGCCAATGCCGCCATTCGCTGGCGCGAATACCGACCTACGTCGCTGCAAATATCGGATTGTCGGTAAAAAATGTGCTCATCGATTTTGCCTTCTCTGCGTTCTCCGCGCCTCTGCGAGAACCATTTCTTTTTCTCTACTTGGCGTGCTTTGCGCCTTGGCGAGAGTTCTCTGCAATGCGCCCCGGCGGAGCCCTCAGGCGGGGCGGTCGCGGCGGCGGGCCTCGCGGCGGAGTTCCTGGAAGCGGTGCTGGCGATTCTCGTCGCCTAGGTAGTGCGGGACCACGGCCTCGACCGGCGTCGGGCAGGTGCCGCCCTCCGGGCACACCGAGTCGACGCTGAGCGAATTGAAGTTGTCGCGCGAGAACGGCTTGCCGGGCACGAACTCGAACACGTTTGCCTGCAGCTTCGACAGCCAGTTGGGCAGCGGCACCAGCAGCCGGCGCCAGCCCTTGAGCTCGCAGACATAGCGGACGATCTCCATCATCGTCCAGACCTCGGGGCCGCACAGGTTGTAGCGCTTGCCGATGGTGGAACGGTCACCGATGGCGTCGACGAAGCGCTGCGCCACGTCGCCCACGTAGACCGGCGCGAACTTCGCCTGCGGGCAGGCGACCGGGAACAGCGGCGCCAGCGCCAGCAGACCGGCGAAGCGGTTGAACAGGCTGTCGTCGCGGCCGAAGATCACCGACGGGCGGAAGCTCGTCAGCGCGACCTCGGGCGCGGCGAAGGTGTGCAGGTGGTTTTCGGCCTCGCCGCGGGTGCGCAGGTAATGGCTCGGCCCGCGGTTCTGGTCGGCGCCCAGCGCGCTCATGTGCAGCAGCCGGCGCACGCCGCAGTGCTTGCAGGCCTCGAGCACCTTCTTCGCCAGGTCGACGTGGACATGACGGAAGCCCTCGCCGCGGTGGCCCTTCTCGTTGAGGATGCCGACCAGGTTGATGACCGCGTCGCGGTCGGCGAACTGGCGGCGCAGCGTGGCCGGGTCGTGGACGTCGGCCTCGATCAGTTCGACGTAGGGCAGCACCAGCAGGTGGCGGTGGCGTTCCCGCCGCCGCGTCAGCACCCGGACGTGGATGCCGGCGTTGTTGAGGCCGGCCACCACCTGGTAACCGACGAAGCCAGTGCCACCGAGTACGCAAACGCTGTCAATCTTCATCTGGGCTTGGTCCGGTCCGGGTCGCCGTTCCGATCATACCGGGGTGACGCGGTCAGGACGACTGCCCGGCGACGGCCTGCCCGGGCTTGCGCCGGCGTCGGCGCCGCTTGCGGCCGCTGCCGTCGCCGCCACCGCCGCTGCTGCCGCCGCCGCTGCCGCCACCGCCGCTGCCACCTCCGGAGCGGTTGCCCGCGCCCTGGCCGCGCCCCTTGCCGCCGCGCCGCTCGCGCTCTCGCTCCGCCTGCCGGGTCTGGCCGGTGAGCTTCTCCTTCGACGGCGGCTGCAGGTCGGCCAGCAGACCCGAATGGACGCCGGCGGTCGGGATCTTGTTGCCGATGTACTGCTCGATGTCCGGCACCGAGAAGGCGGTGTCCTCGCAGGCGAAGCTGACGGCGTGGCCGCTCTCGCCGGCGCGCGCGGTGCGGCCGATGCGGTGGACGTAGTCCTCGGCGTTCTGCGGCAGGTCGAAGTTGAACACGTGGGTCACGCCCGGGATGTGCAGTCCGCGTGCGGCCACATCGGTCGCGATCAGCACCGGCAGCTTGCCGGCCTGGAACTCGCCCAGCAGGCGCTGGCGCTTGCGCTGGTGCACGTCGCCGGAGAGCACCGCGGCCTCGATGCCGTTGCCCTTGAGGTAGCGCCAGACCCGCTCGCAGCCGCGCTTGGTGTTGACGAACACCATCGCCCGCGGGTCTTCGAGATCGCGCAGCAGGCCGACCAGCAGCGGGATCTTTTCCTCGTTCGCCGGGTGATACAGGATCTGCTCGACCTTCTCGGCGGTCACCTGTTCCGGCTGCGATTCGACGTGCTCGGGGTGGTTCATGTGCTCGAACGCGAGCTCGCACACGCGCAGCGACAGGGTGGCGGAGAACAGCATCGACAGGCGCTTGTCCGGGTCCGGCATGCGCCGGAACAGGTAGCGGATGTCGGCGATGAAGCCGAGGTCGAACATCCGGTCGGCCTCGTCGAGCACCGCGACCTGCACCTGCTTGAGGTCGTAGACGCCCTGCTTGAGGTAGTCGATCAGCCGCCCGGGGGTGCCGATCAGGATGTCGACGCCGTCGGCGATCGTCTGGCGCTGCTTGTCATAGTCGGTGCCGCCGTAGGCGAGCCCGATCCGGAAGTCCGTGTGGGCGCCCAGTGCGACCGCATCCTTGTGGATCTGGATCGCGAGCTCGCGCGTCGGCGCGACCATGAACGCGCGCGGCTGGGTCGGCTTGCGGTCCTCCGGCGCCGGGTTGCGCAGCAGGTGCGTGAACGCGGCCACCAGGAACGCGGCGGTCTTGCCGGTCCCGGTCTGCGCCTGCCCGGCGACATCGCGTCCGGCCAGCATCAGCGGCAGCGTCTCGGCCTGGATGGGCGTACAGCGCTCGAAGCCGGCGTCCGCGAGGCCGCGGGCTACGGGTTCGGGCAGGTCGAATTGGGAAAACGGCAGGTCTGAGAGGTGATGATCGGTCTTCGTCATGGTCTGTCTGGCTCCCGGGTTCGGGATTCATGCGTCGGTTGACGCCCGGGGGCCGCTCTGGGGCAGAATCGTGGCATACTTGGCGTTCGGCGACAATTTGGAGGCCCATTGGTGAGCGACAGCATCCAGGAGGTAACCGACGACAGCTTCGAGCAGGACGTGCTCCAGTCCGACCGTCCCGTGCTGGTCGACTACTGGGCCGAATGGTGCGGGCCTTGCAAGGCCATGACGCCGGTGCTCGAGGAGGTCGCGGCCGACTACGGCGACCGGATGAAGGTCGCCAAGCTCAACATCGACGAGAACCCGGATACGCCGCCGCGCTACGGCATCCGCGGGATCCCGACGCTGATGCTGTTCAAGGACGGTAACGTCGAGGCGACCAAGGTCGGGGCCGTCTCCAAGTCGCAGCTGGCGGCCTTCATCGACAGCAATATCTGAGCGCCCCGGGGGCAGTAGACGGCCCCCGGAAACCGTGCTACGGTCCTGACTCAAGACTTCAGGTCATCGCCGTTCCCCATGGCGAGACCTTCCCGAAATCCTGTCCGTTCAGAGCAGCGATAACGCTGAGGAAGACGATCTTCGCGCATTCCGCGGGAAGGTCCGATCAATGAATCCGAGGCCGCGTCCCGGTGCAGGCGGCGGCAGTGCGGACCGGGGTCTGGTGGACCCCGGCACGGGCCGCTGCAGACCGGATACCGAGCGCTCGCGGTCGTCCCCCGATTGATCGGCCAGTCCGGCGACCCATCCAACCCGAGCCGTTGCACCAACACTGATGAATCTGACCGAACTCAAGGCCAAGCCGGCTACCGAACTGATCGAAGTCGCCCAGGAGATGGGCATCGAGAACATCGCCCGCTCACGCAAGCAGGACGTGATCTTCTCGATCCTCAAGGCGCGCGCCAAGAAGGGCGAGCACATCTACGGCGGGGGCGTGCTGGAGATCCTGCAGGACGGCTTCGGCTTCCTGCGCTCGGCCGACAGTTCCTACCTCGCGGGACCGGACGACATCTACGTCTCGCCCAGCCAGATCCGGCGCTTCAACCTGCGCACCGGCGATTCCGTCAGCGGCAAGATCCGCCCGCCGAAGGAAGGTGAGCGCTACTTCGCCATGCTCAAGGTGGACGAGATCAACTTCGGCGCACCCGAGGTTGCCAAGAACAAGGTCCTGTTCGAGAACCTCACGCCGCTGCACGCGACCTCGCGCTTCGTGCTGGAGCGCGGCAACGGCTCGACCGAGGACATCACCGCGCGCGTGATCGACATCGTCGCGCCCATCGGCAAGGGCCAGCGCGGCCTGATCGTGTCGCCGCCGAAGGCCGGCAAGACGTTGATGCTGCAGAACATCGCCCAGAGCATCGCGGCCAACAATCCCGAGAGCTATCTCATCGTGCTGCTGATCGACGAGCGGCCCGAGGAGGTCACGGAGATGGACCGCATGGTTCAGGGCGAGGTGGTCTCGTCGACCTTCGACGAACCCGCCAGCCGCCACGTGCAGGTGGCCGAGATGGTGATCGAGAAGGCCAAGCGGCTGGTCGAGCACAAGCACGACGTGGTCATCCTGCTCGACTCGATCACGCGCCTGGCGCGGGCCTACAACACGGTGGTGCCGTCCTCGGGCAAGGTGCTGACCGGCGGTGTGGATGCCAACGCCCTGCACCGTCCCAAGCGCTTCTTCGGTGCCGCCCGCAACGTCGAGGAGGGCGGCAGCCTGACCATCATCGCGACCGCGTTGATCGACACCGGCTCGAAGATGGACGAGGTGATCTACGAGGAGTTCAAGGGCACCGGCAACATGGAGCTGCACCTCGACCGGAAGATCTCCGAGAAGCGCGTGTTCCCCGCGATCAACGTCAACCGCTCCGGCACCCGCCGCGAAGAGCTGCTGGTCACCCAGGAAG
>JAWWAE010000151.1:0-5556 GCA_033721835.1 Halofilum sp. (in: g-proteobacteria)
CGGGCGCACCACGCACGAGGACCGCACCTGGGAGAGGGCCTACCGCCAGCGCTGGCAGCACGACAAGGTCGTGCGCTCGACGCACGGCGTGAACTGCACCGGCGCCTGCTCCTGGAAGATCTACGTCAAGGACGGCCTGGTGACCTGGGAGACCCAGCAGACCGACTACCCGCGCACGCGGCCGGACCTGCCCAACCACGAACCGCGCGGCTGCCCGCGCGGGGCCAGTTACTCCTGGTACATCTACAGCGCCGCCCGCCTCAAGTACCCGCTGGTCCGGGGCCAGCTGCTGCGCCAGTGGCGCGCCGCCCGCGGCGAGCATGCCGACCCGGTCGCGGCCTGGGCCTCGATCGTCGAGGACGCGGACAAGCGCCGCGCCTACCAGACGCGGCGCGGGCTCGGTGGCATGGTGCGCGCGAGCTGGGACGAGGTGACCGAGCTGGTCGCCAGCGCCAACGCCTACACCGTGAAGACCCACGGTCCCGACCGGGTGATCGGCTTCTCGCCGATCCCGGCCATGTCGATGGTGTCCTACGCGGCCGGCAGCCGCTATCTGTCGCTGATCGGCGGCGTCTGCCTGTCGTTCTATGACTGGTACTGCGACCTGCCGCCCAGCTCGCCGATGACCTGGGGCGAGCAGACCGACGTGCCCGAGTCGGCCGACTGGTACAACAGCAAGTTCATCATGATGTGGGGCTCGAACGTTCCGCAGACCCGCACGCCCGACGCCCACTTCATGACCGAGGCGCGCTACAACGGCACCAAGATCGTGGTCTGCTCGCCGGACTACGCCGAGGCGACCAAGTTCGCCGACCTGTGGCTGGCGCCGAAGCAGGGTACCGACGCGGCCCTGTCGATGGCCATTGGCCACGTGATCCTGAAGGAGTTCCACGTCGACCGGCAGGAGCCGTACTTCCACGACTACTGCCGCCGCTACACCGACATGCCGATGCTGGTCGAGCTGGAGTCGAATGGCGAGCGGCTGGTGCCGGGGCGGTTCCTGCGTGCGAGCGACCTGGTCGACGGCCTGGGGCAGGACAAGCACGGGGACTGGAAGACCGTGGCCTTCGACGACACCACCGGCGAGCTGGTGGCGCCGCAGGGCTCGATCGGCTTCCGCTGGGACGAGAGCGGCCGCTGGAACCTGGAGGAGAAGGAGGGCGGTGGCAGCGACACCTCCCTGCGGCTGTCGCTGATCGACCATCGCGACGACGTGGCGAGCGTTTCGTTCCCCTATTTCGGCGGCATCGAGCACGAGCACTTCGACCACAACAGCCAGACCGACGTGCTCGAGCGCAAGGTGCCGGTCAGGAAGATCACGCTGGCCGATGGGCGAGAGGTCGCGGTCGCCAGCGTGTTCGACCTGATGACGGCGCACTACGGGGTCGATCGGGGGCTGGACGACGAGGCGGTTGCGACGTCCTACGAGGACGACATTCCCTACACGCCGAAGTGGCAGGAAGCGATCACCAGCGTGCCGGCCGACCACGTGGTCCGCGTGGCGCGCGAGTTCGCCGACAACGCGGCGAAGACGAAGGGGCGCTCGATGGTGATCCTCGGGGCCGGCCTGAACCACTGGTACCACATGGACATGAACTACCGCGGCATCATCAACATGCTGGTGATGTGCGGCTGCATCGGCCAGAGCGGTGGCGGCTGGGCGCACTACGTGGGCCAGGAGAAGCTGCGGCCGCAGACCGGCTGGCTGCCGGTGGCGTTCGCGCTCGACTGGGCGCGGCCGCCGCGGCACATGAACGGCACCTCGTTCTGGTACGCGCACACCGACCAGTGGCGCTACGAGAAACTCGGGGTCGACGAGATCCTCTCGCCGCTCGCCAACCCCGACGACTGGCAGGGCAGCCTGATCGACTACAACGTGCGCGCGGAGCGCATGGGCTGGCTGCCGTCGGCGCCGCAGCTCGGCCGCAACCCGCTGCAGGTCGCGCGCGAGGCCGCGGCCGCCGGCAAGGACCCGAAGGAGTACGTGGTCGAGCAGCTGCAGTCCGGCGAGCTGGGCTTCGCCTGCGAGGACCCGGACGCGCCGGCGAACTGGCCGCGCAACCTGTTCGTGTGGCGCTCGAACCTGCTCGGCTCCTCGGGCAAGGGCCACGAGTACTTCCTCAAGCACCTGCTGGGCACCAATGACGGTGTGCAGGGCAAGGAACTCGGCGAAGAGGGTACGCAGAGGGCACAGGAGGTCGTTTGGCACGACGACGCACCGCAGGGCAAGCTCGACCTGCTGACCACGATCGACTTCCGCATGTCGACCAGCTGCATGTACTCCGATGTCGTGCTCCCCACGGCGACCTGGTACGAGAAGGACGACCTCAACACCTCGGACATGCACCCGTTCATCCACCCGCTGTCCGAGGCCGTGAACCCGGCATGGGAGGCGCGCTCCGACTGGGACATCTTCAAGGGGCTGGCGAAGAAGTTCTCGCAGGTGGTCGACGGGCATCTCGGCGTAGAGCAGGACATCGTCACCGTGCCGCTGCTGCACGACACCCCCGGCGAACTCGGCCAGGCCTTCGACGTGAAGGACTGGAAGCGGGGCGAGTGCGACCCGGTGCCGGGCAAGACGATGCCCAACATCGTGGTGGTCGAACGTGACTACCCCAACACCTACGCACGCTTCACCGCGGTCGGGCCGTTGCTGGACAAGCTCGGCAACGGCGGCAAGGGCATCTCCTGGAACACCGAGCACGAGGTCGAATACCTCGGCGCGCTCAGCGGCAGGCACTGGCGCGAGGGCGCCAACCAGGGGCGGCCGAAGATGGAGAGCGCCATCGATGCGGCCGAGACCATCATGTCGCTGGCGCCGGAGACCAACGGCGAGGTGGCGGTCAAGGCCTGGCATGCGCTGGAGAAGTTCACCGGCCGCGAGCACGCGCACCTGGCGAAGAACAAGGAAGAGGAGAAGATCCGCTTCCGCGACATCCAGGCGCAGCCGCGCAAGATCATCAGCTCGCCGACCTGGTCGGGCATCGAGTCCGAGCACGTCTGCTACAACGCCGGCTGGACCAACGTCCACGAGCTGATCCCCTGGCGCACGCTAACGGGCCGCCAGCAGTTCTACCAGGACCATAGCTGGATGCGGGCCTTCGGCGAGGGCTTCGTCGCCTACCGGCCGCCGGTGAACACCAAGACCTGGCGCTCGATCCACAACCAGCGGCCGAACGGCAACACCGAGATCGTGCTGAACTGGATCACCCCGCACCAGAAGTGGGGCATCCACAGCACCTACAGCGACAACCTGCTGATGCTCACGCTGTCGCGCGGCGGTCCGATCGTGTGGATCTCCGAGAAGGATGCGGAGCAGGCCGGCATCGTCGACAACGACTGGATCGAGGTGTTCAACGTCAACGGCGCGGTGGTGGCACGGGCGGTGGTCTCCCAGCGCGTGCGCGAGGGCATGGCGATGATGTACCACGCGCAGGAGCGCATCGTGAACACGCCGGGTTCCGAGATCACCGGTGCCCGCGGCGGCATCCACAACTCCGTGACCCGGGCGGTGGTCAAGCCGACCCACATGATCGGCGGCTATGCCCAGCAGAGCTACGGCTTCAACTACTACGGCACGGTCGGTTCCAACCGCGACGAGTTCGTGGTCGTGCGCAAGATGGACAAGGTCGACTGGCTCGAGGGTGACGACGAAAGCATCCTGGCGCAGGAGTACACGCGATGAAGGTGCGCGCACAGATCGGCAAGGTCCTCAATCTCGACAAGTGCATCGGGTGCCATACCTGCTCGGTGACCTGCAAGAACGTGTGGACCTCGCGCGAGGGCATGGAGTACGCCTGGTTCAACAACGTCGAGACCAAGCCGGGCATCGGCTACCCCAAGGACTGGGAGAACCAGGATCGCTGGCAGGGCGGCTGGGTCCGCTCCAACGGCGGCGGCATCGTCCCGAAGCAGGGCGGCAAGTGGCGGCTGCTGGCGAAGATCTTCGCCAACCCGCACCTGCCGGAGATCGATGACTACTACGAGCCGTTCAATTTCGACTACCAGCGGCTGCAGAACGCGCCCGACTCGAAGGCGCAGCCCACGGCCAAGCCCTACTCGGCCATTACCGGCAAGCCGATGGAGAAGATCGAGTGGGGGCCGAACTGGGAGGAGATCCTCGGCGGCGAGTTCTCGCAGCGCTCGCGGGACTACAACTTCGAGGGCGTACAGAAGGAGATGTACGGCCAGTTCGAGAACACCTTCATGATGTACCTGCCGCGGCTGTGCGAGCACTGCCTCAACCCGACCTGCGTGGCGAGCTGTCCGTCGGGCGCGATCTACAAGCGCGAGGAGGACGGCATCGTGCTGATCGACCAGGACAAGTGCCGCGGCTGGCGCATGTGCATCTCCGGCTGCCCCTACAAGAAGATCTACTACAACTGGCAGTCCGGCAAGTCCGAGAAATGCACCTTCTGCTACCCGCGGATCGAGTCGGGCCAGCCGACCGTGTGCTCGGAGACCTGTGTCGGCCGCATCCGCTACCTCGGTGTGCTGCTGTACGACGCCGACCGCATCAAGGAGGCGGCCAGCGCGCCCAACGAGAAGGACCTGTACCAGGCACAGCTGGACATCTTCCTCGATCCCAACGACCCCGAGGTGATCCGCCAGGCGCGTGCCGACGGGGTGCCCGACTCGTGGCTCGAGGCCGCCCAGCGATCGCCGGTCTACAAGATGGCGATGGACTGGAAGGTGGCGTTCCCGCTGCATCCCGAGTACCGCACGCTGCCGATGGTCTGGTACGTGCCGCCGCTGTCGCCGATCCAGTCGGCGGCGGATGTCGGCAAGATCGGCCTCGAGGGACTGATCCCGGATGTCGAGTCGCTGCGGATCCCGGTGCGCTACCTGTCGAACATGCTCACCGCCGGCGACGACGCGCCCGTGATCGATGCCCTCAAGCGACTGCTGGCAATGCGGATCTTCAAGCGCCGGCAGACGGTCGAGGGCGAGGACGACGCCACGGTGCTGGAGCAGGTCGGCCTGGATCGCGAGCAGGTGGAGGAGATGTATCGCTACATGGCGATCGCCAACTACGAGGACCGCTTCGTGGTGCCGACCAACCACCGCGAGCTGTCGACCGAGGATGCCTATGGTGAGCGCAGCGGTTGCGGCTTCAGCTTCGGTGACGGTTGCCATACCCACGGCGTGACGACGCGCGTGAACCTGTTCGGCAGCAAGAGCCCGCGCCAGCGCGAGCACAAGCCGCCGGTCATCTCGGAGAACGAATGATGGGCGCGGTCCGCACCGAACCTCTCCAGCCGGTGCTGGGCGCGCTGGCCGCGCTGCTGCACTATCCCGACGAGGAGATCCGTGCGCATGCGCACGAGCTCGCCAGCGTGCTGGCGGCGCGACCGGAGTTTCCCGAGGCCGATCGGGCCGAGCTCGAGCGGTTCGTGCACCGGTTGCAGACCGCGGACCTGCTGCATCAGCAGGCCGGCTGGATCGAGACCTTCGACCGCAGCAAGCAGGTGTCACCGTACCTGTTCGAGCACGTGTACGGCGAGTCCCGGGCGCGCGGCCCGGCGATGGTCGAGCTGCGCATGGCCTACCGCGAGA
>JAWWAE010000152.1:0-5545 GCA_033721835.1 Halofilum sp. (in: g-proteobacteria)
CGGCGCCCGCGGCACCGGCAAGTCGTCGCTGGTGAAGGCGCTGCTGGCCGAGCACGCCGTCGACGGCTTGCGGCTGGTCGAGGTCGACGCGGCCGACCTGCTCGACCTGCCCGACGTGGTCGCTCCGCTGGCCGACCGCGATGAGCGCTTCCTCCTGTTCGCCGACGATCTCGCCTTCGACGCCGACGGTGCCGGCTACCGCTCGCTGAAGGCCCTGCTCGAGGGCTCGATCGCCAGCGCCCCGGACAACGTCGTGGTCTACGCGACCTCGAACCGGCGCCACCTGATGCCGGAGTTCATGTCCGAGAACCGCGAGGCGCGCGCGGTGGACGACGAGATCCATCCGGGCGAGACGACCGAGGAGAAGATCTCGCTGTCGGAGCGCTTCGGGCTGTGGCTGTCGTTCCACCCATTCGGCCAGGACGACTACCTGGCCATCGCCGAGACCTGGCTGCGGCGCATCGACGCCGATTGCCCGTTCGACGAGGCGGCCCGCGAGGCGGCCCTGCAGTGGGCCCTGCGGCGCGGCTCGCGCAGCGGGCGGGTGGCGCACCAGTTCGCGCTCGACTGGGCCGGCCGCCGCGGCCTCGACAATAACGGCAAGGGGGATCCCCGATGAACCAGACCGCGCCGGCGATCAGCACGCCGGATCTCTGCGACGCTCATCCCGACCGCGTCCAGGTGCTCGAGCCGATGCTGCACGGCTTCGGCGGGCGCGCGGCGTTCGGCGGCGAGATCCGCACCGTCAAGTGCTACGAGGACAACTCCTTCGTCAAGCAGTGCCTGGCCGAGCCGGGCGCGGGCCGGGTGCTGGTGGTCGACGGCGGCGGCTCGGTGCGGCGGGCGCTGCTCGGCGGCGACGTCGCGGCGACGGCGGCCGCCAACGGCTGGGCCGGCGTCATCATCTACGGCTGCGTGCGCGATGTCGACGAGCTGTGCGAGATCGACCTCGGCATCCAGGCGCTGGGCGCGGTGCCGATGAAGACGAAGAAGCGCAACGTCGGCGAGCTGGACGTGCCGCTGAACTTCGGCGGCGTCAACTTCCACGGCGGCGACTGGGTGTATGCCGACAACAACGGCGTCATCGTCGCCGACGGCGAGTTGAAGCTGGAGGCGTAGGCGCGCCCTGTTGCGTCGTAGGTGCGCTTTTCGCCAGCGCCGAAGGCGCTGGCTAAACGCGTACGTTTTGTTTCCGGACGGGATCGCGCGTTCGCGGGCGTAACGGTCGACCGTACGCGTTTAGCCGTTGCTGGCGCACCGGCGAAAAGCGCACCTACGACATGCATCAGCGGTTGGTCTTTGGCGGATCTTCATTGCCCGTTGCAGTCCCGGGTCGCGCAGAAGCGGATGCGGCCGTAGCGGGCCTCGGCGCGGCTGTCGGAGTTGTCGGCGTCGGTCATGATGGCCACGCCGTGGATGCGCTCGAGCTCCCCCCCGAAGGCGGTGCGCCAGTCGGCGCGGACGTCGCGGGTATGGGTGATCCACTCGCCGGTCGTGTCCGCACCCTGCTGCACCGACCACATGGTCGCCCGGCCGGTGAAGGCGTTCGGCCAGCGGCTGCCGACCGGCTGCTGCTGGGACCAGACGTAGTTCAGCGCGTTCGCCGAAAGCTTGCCGAAGAAGCCCTCGCGCACGACGTAGACGCGGGCGCCGTAGTCGTCGCCCGCCTTCGCGGTCTCGGGTGCGGCGATCGCCGGCAGCCGGTCGACCCGCCAGGACCATTGCAGCCACGGCGTCTGCGTGACGTCGACCTCCAGCTCGCGGTAGAGCGCCGAGGCACTCGCCTCGGCGACCGCGTGCACCGCGGGACGCTCGCCCTCGGCGGCCGAGTAGCGCGTGACCCCGGCGAAGTCGCGGCGCTGCCACGGCCCGTCGAGGTCGCCCGGCCAGTCGCCGACGACGCGTACCTCGGCGGCGGCCGCGGGGCCGAGTACGGCGAGCAGCAGCCAGCCGGCGAGCCTAGTCCGCATCGGCGTCATCCCGCTCCAGCAGCCGGTCGAGCAGGTCCGGGTCGTCGAAGTGGCGCTTGCCGACGAAGGCGATCGCGTGCGTGCCCCACTGGCGCATGGCGCCGGGGCTGGGTACGCCGAGCGGCCACAGCAGGAAGCGCTCGAGCCGGCGCGACGACGGGATCAGCCCGTCGGGCGCGAACGCGCTGCGGCGACCGCCTTCGGGCAGCGGCAGCGAGCGCAGCGCGTCCAGCGGCAGCGGCGCCAGCGGCCGCGCGCCGCGCGCGCCGGCGGTGTCGACGCCGGCGAGGTAGTGGGTCCGCGCCTCCAGCCGTACCCGCACGCGCTCGCCGGCCGCGGGCCGCGGCGCCGACAGCGGTGCCAGCACCGGCTCGCCGCCCCCGGCCCGCACGCGCCACCCGGGGGCGGGGAAGAGGGTGTAGTAGCAGCCGCAGGGATGGATGCTCTCGTAGGCCAGCGGCGTGCCGTCACCCCGCAGGGTGACGCGCCAGATCAGGCCGTCGAGATGACCCGCGTAGAGGTCGAGCGCGCCGTCGGCGGGCCGCTCCGGGAACCAGAGGGCGTAGCTGAGCTGAACCAGCACCTCGCCGCGGAAGCGGGTCCAGGACCAGTGGCGGTACTCCACCGGCCGGCCCGAGTCGACCAGCGGCCGGTCGGCGGCCCGCACCACGGCCCCGGGCCGGTCGGAATCGGACTCGGTCTCGACCGCCCACAGCGGTGCGTGGGCGCTGAACAGCGCGGCGCGCTGCGCGGGCGTGGGTCGCGGGATGCCGAGCGCGTCGCGCGGCAGCACGGCCGGCAGGACCGGCGCGGGCGCCGGCGGCGACGGGACCGCGTAGCGGCGCCAGCGCGGCCCGGACTCGGGCGCGGCGCGGATCGCGGCCCGGCGCGTGTCCTGCAGGGTCGCCACCTGGGGCAGCACGACCAGCCGCGTCAGCGGGTAGAGGCCGACCACCCGTTGCCAGTCGCGGTACTCGTCGCGTGGCCAGGCGGCGGCGACCAGTCGCTCGGTCGCGGCGGGGTCGGCCGCCAGCCGCGCGTTCAGCCGCTCACGGCAGTCGGCCTGCGCGGCGGCCAGGTCGGCGGGCAGGGCGCTGCCGGCGGCGGCCGCCCGCCACTCGGCGACGAGCCTGGCGCGCTCGCCCGCGGGCAGGTTGTTTAGCTCGTGGGAGCGGCCCTCGGCGTCCAGGGCCGCCAGCCGCTGCAGCCAGGCGGCCAGCCGCGCCTCGGTACTGGTCTCGAAGCGGAACGAGGCCAACGGCCGGTCGACCCGCAGCCAGGGGAAACCGTCGAGCCGGTCGGCGCCGGCGTCGCCGACCCCGGCCCGGGCCACCGCGGCATCGAGCCGCTCGAACAGGGCGCGGCACAGGGCCGGCGGCTCGACGGCTTCGCCGACCCGCGGCAGCGGGGCCGTGGTCGCGCAGGCCGCCAGCAGCGGCAGCAGCACGCAGGCGAGCAGGCGTCCGCGGCGGCGCGCGGGCGTCGAGCGGCGGGTTTTCACTGGCGGTGTGTCCGCGGTGGGGCGGTGGGCCGGGTGCAGCTCAGGCCCCGCCGCCGACCTCCTGCCACTCGCCGGGCGTGTAGGCGCGGATCGAGAGGGCGTGGATCTCGCCCGACTTGATCAGCGGGTCGAGCGCGGCGTACACGAGGCGGTGCTTGGCCAGCAGGTTCTTGTCGGCGAACGCGTCGCTGACGACGGTCGCCTCGAACTTGCCGCCCTCGCCCACCACGGTGGCGCGGGCGTCGGGGATGTGCTGTTCGATCAGCTGCGCGAAATCGTCGGTTCGGCTCATGCCGCCTCCAGGTCGATCGGGCCGGAATTGTAGCGCGGGTCAGTCGCCGACCGAACCGTGCGCCGCCGTGAGCTCCACGTGCTCGACGCCGACGTAGTCCTCGATCAGCGGCATCAGCTCGCGCACCTGGCGCTGTATCCGGTCCGACAACAGCAGCGTGCGATCGATCCCCTCGGTCCAGCCGTAGATCGAGTGGCTCAGCTCGTCGGCGGTGCGGACGTTGTGCTGGATGTCGTGCAACAGCTTCTGGAACTCCGACGGCGTCGGCTGCACGCCGAGCTGGCGGAACAGCGCGCCCAGCGCCGCCATCAGTTCGGCCGCCTCCGGCCCCAGGCCGAAATCCGCGGGCACGTAGTCGGCCTCGCCGACCGAGGCCCGTGGCACCCAGGCGCTGAAGCTGGCCTTCTGCAGCGAGTGGTAGAGCGGCTCCTCGGAGATCAGCAACACCACCAGGTTGCGCGCGTTGGCAGTGAAGGTGGCGTCGCGGAAGTGCCACTCGTGCTCGGTCAGGAACTCGTACAGGCGGATGTGGTCGCGGAAGTCGGCCGCCTGCAATTGGTCCAGGATGAGCACCGTCTTTTCGCCCTCGGAGAAGGCGCAGGCGTCGGACATCACCCGCTCGAAGGCGGGGATCGGCGGCTCCTCGCGGCCCTCCTCGTCGCGGCTCGGCGGCGGGATGACCTTCGGCGGCGGGTCCTTGGCCTGGGTGAAGTCGTGATAGACCTGCCGCGGGTACTCGAGCGCGGCGGCCAGCGCCGTGGCGAAGGCCGTCTTGCGGCGGCCGGAATCGCCCTCGACGTTCAGCGCCGGGATGCGGTCGTCCGGCTGCGACAGCAGGCAGCGCAGGTGGTAGCCGTAGTCGATGTTCGACTCGAACCCGCGGTCCGCCATTCGCTCGCGCAGACTGCCCATATCGATCCCGAGCTTGCTTGCCTCGACCATGCGTGCACCGAACCGGCCCACGTAGCCCGGATGGAGCGCAGCGGAATCCGGGACCGCAACCGCCGCGATCCGCGGATTCGGCCGCGCG
Organism: Halofilum sp. (in: g-proteobacteria); assembly: GCA_033721835.1. Taxonomy (GTDB): domain Bacteria; phylum Pseudomonadota; class Gammaproteobacteria; order XJ16; family Halofilaceae; genus Halofilum. The sequence goes on from JAWWAE010000152.1 coordinate 4,794, forward strand.
CGGTCGACCCCCCGGCCGGGCACGATCGCCAGTGTAGCGCGCACGGCCCCGCCTGTCGGCGCCGCGCGTCGGCGTGCGGCGACCGTTCAGTCGAACCGCAGCGACAGGTCCAGCGCGCGCACGTGCTTGGTCAGCGCGCCGATCGAGATGCAGTCCACGCCGGTGGCGGCGACCGCCGCGACCCGGTCCAGGTCGATCCCGCCCGAGGCCTCGAGCACCGCTCGCCCCCCGTTGATCCGGACCGCCTCGCGCAGCTGCTCGAGGTCGAAATTGTCGAGCAGCAGCCGGTCGGCCCCGGCCGCCAGCGCGGCGGCGAGCTGGCCCAATGTTTCGACCTCGACGGTCAGCGGGGCCTCCGGGTGCGCCCGGCGCACCGCCGCGATCGCCGGCTCCAGCCCGCCGGCCGCGGCCAGGTGGTTCTCCTTCAGCATGGCGGTGTCGTACAGGCCCATGCGGTGGTTGGTGCCGCCGCCGCAGGCGACCGCGTACTTCTGCGCCGCGCGCAGCCCCGGCAGGGTCTTGCGGGTGTCGAGGATCGCGACCCCGGTGCCGGCGACGGCGTCGACGCAGGCGCGGGTTGCGGTCGCGACGCCCGAGAGCAGCTGCAGGAAGTTGAGGGCGGTACGCTCCGCCGTGCACAGCGCGGCCGCCGGCCCGGAAAGTCTGCAGAGGGTGGCGGCCGGCTCGACCCGAGTGCCCTCGTCCACCTGCCAGTCGATGGCGATCCCGGGCTCGATCGCGGCGAACACGGC
>JAWWAE010000153.1:0-5534 GCA_033721835.1 Halofilum sp. (in: g-proteobacteria)
GGCCATGCGGTCGACCAGCGGCACCGCCTTGCCGTAGGCGGCCGTCGCGGCCTCGCGGTCACCCGCGCGCACGGCACGCAGCACCTTCTTCACCTCGGTCCGCATGCTCGAGCGCAGGCCGTGGTTGTGCACACGCCGCTTCTCGTTCTGGATCGCTCGCTTGCGCGCCTGGGGTGAATTGGCCAACTCTGCTGCTCCGGATTCCTGTCGCGTGTCCGCGTCGCGCCGCCTGCGCGGCCCGCGGAAAGCGCGCAATTATCGTGGCCGCGCCCGCCAGTGTCAATGCTACACTCGCGCGCCTGCGGATGGCGGCAGGGGCGCTCGGCATGACGGCACTGCGACGCGGCGTGTGGCGCGCCGGCGGCACCATCGGGTTCATGACCCTGCTGTCGCGCGTGCTCGGCTTCGTCCGCGACATGGTGCTGGCGCGGGTGTTCGGCGCCTCGCTCGCCACCGACGCCTTCTTCGTCGCCTTCCGCATCCCGAACTTCCTGCGCCGCCTGTTCGGCGAGGGCGGCTTCACCCAGGCCTTCGTGCCGGTCTTCACCGAGTACCGCGAGAAGCACGGCGAGCACGCGCTGCGCGACCTCGCGGCGCACGTGATCGGCACCCTCGCCGGCGTGCTGCTGGCGATCACCGCGATCGGCGTTGCGCTCTCGCCGGCGCTGGTGCTGATCTTCGCCCCGGGATTCTATGACGACCCCGAGCAGTTCGCGCTCACCGGCGACCTGCTGCGGATCACCTTCCCGTACCTGTTCTTCATCTCGCTGGTCGCCACGGCGGGCGGCATGCTGCAGACCTTCGGCCGCTTCGCCGTGCCCGCCTTCACGCCGGTGTTCCTCAACCTCTGCCTGATCGCCGGCGCGCTCTGGGCCGCCCCGCGGCTGGACATCCCCATCTTCGCCCTGGCCTGGGCCGTTCTGCTCGCGGGCATCGTCCAGCTCGCCTTCCAGCTGCCGTTCCTGGTCCGGCTGGGCCTGCTGCCGCGGCCGCGCTGGGGCTGGCGCCACCCGGGCGTGCAGCAGGTGCTGCGGCTGCTGGTACCGACGCTGTTCGGGGCCTCGGTGGCGCAGATCAACCTGCTGGTCGACACCCTGATCGCCTCGCTGCTGATGACCGGCAGCGTCAGCTGGCTGTACTACGCCGACCGGCTGCTGGAGTTCCCGCTGGGCGTGTTCGGGGTCGCGCTCGGCACCGCGATCCTGCCGCGGCTCTCCGCCGAGCACGCGGGCGCCGACGCGGACGGGTTCGGCCGTACGCTGGAACAGGCCCTGCGGCTGGTCGCGGTGATCGGCATCCCGGCCACCGCGGGGCTGGTGCTGCTCGCCGGCCCGATCCTGGCGACCCTGTTCGGCTACGGCGCCTTCAGCCCCGAGGACACCCGCATGGCGGCGCTGGCCCTGTTCGGCTACGGCGTCGGCCTGCCGGCCTTCCTGCTGGTCAAGGTCCTGCAGCCGGGCTTCTTCTCGCGCCAGGACACGCGCACGCCGGTCCGCATCGGTGTGACCTCACTGCTGGCCAACATGGTGTTCAACGTGATCCTGGTCGGCGCACTGGTCTGGTACGGGTTCGTTGCGCCGCACGCCGGCCTGGCGCTGGCGACGGCACTGTCCGGCTGGCTCCATGCCGGCCTGCTCTACCGCGGGCTGCGGTTGCACGGCGTCTACCGACCGGCGCCGGGCTGGGCCCGGCTCGCGCTGCAGGTCGGGCTGGCCACCGCGGCGATGGCCGCCCTGCTGCTGGCCTTCGCCAGCCCGATCGCCGCCTGGGAAGGGCTGGCCTGGCACGACAGGGCCGGCACCCTGGCGCTGCTGATCTTTGGCGGCGCGCTGGTCTACCTCGCCGTGCTGCTCCTGACCGGCCTGCGCCCCCGCCACCTGTTCCCCTGACCGGGCGCTGCCGGTGTATTTGTCCTGGTCGTTGCGTTCGCCCGGGTTCCGATTTCTCGCAAAGGCGCCAAGAAGCGCAAAGCACGCAAAGGATTAGTGTTCCGAGTCACAGCTCAGCCTGCCCGGCATTTGCTGTGGCTGGGCCGCGTCCCATCATGATGAAAGAAAATTTCGAACAGGAATGGATACTGCAGGACTGGCCGATCAAGCAGATTCCAGACATCCCTTGGCGTGCTTCGCGTTCCTTGGCGCCTTGGCGAGACACATCATGAATCCGCCGACCAAGTGGGCGGCCGTGGCTGTCCAGCTTCCGCCTGAAATGGGGCAAGTACGGGATTTTCCCGTATAATCCGGCGCTTGCGTCGCGCCCCGGGGGAGCGCGTGGAACTGATCCGCGGCCGTCACAACCTGCAACCGCGTCACCGTGGCTGCGCCCTGACGATCGGCAACTTCGACGGGGTGCACCTCGGTCACCAGGCCGTGATCGGGCAGCTGCGCCAGCGCGCCGCCGGCCTCGGCCAGCCGGCCTGCGTGGTCACCTTCGAGCCGCACCCGCGCGAGTTCTTCGATCCGGAGGGCGCGCCGGCGCGCCTCAGTCGCCTGCGCGACAAGCTCGACGCGCTCGCCGCCCTCGGGGTCGACCGGGTGTTGCTGCTGCGCTTCGACGCCGGACTGGCGGCGCTCGAACCGCAGGCCTTCGTCGACGAACTGCTGCTCGCGGGGCTCGGCGCGTGCCACGTCGTGGTCGGCGACGACTTCCGCTATGGCCGTGCGCGTCGCGGCGACTACGAGACACTGGCCGCGGCCGGGGCCGCCGCGGGCTTCGGCGTCGAGGCCGCTGCGACCCGGGAACTCGACGGCGAGCGGGTCAGCAGCACCCGTGTCCGCCAGGCCCTGGCCGCCGGCGACCTCGACGCCGCCGCGCGGCTGCTCGGCGGCCCGTACACGATCCGCGGCCGGGTGATCCGCGGCGAGGCGCTCGGTCGCGAACTGGGCTACCCGACCGCGAACCTTGCGCTCGACCGCTACAAGCTGCCGCTGATGGGCATCTTCGCCGTGGTAGCATGGGACGCTTCGGGCCGCCGGCTGCCGGGCGTGGCCAACCTGGGCTGGCGGCCGACGGTGGGCGGCACCCGGCCCCTGCTCGAAGTGCACGCGTTCGATTTCGACGGCGACCTCTACGGCACCCACCTGCGCGTGCAGCTGCTGGCGCGACTGCGCGCCGAGCAACGCTTCGACTCGCTCGCCTCGATGACCGAGCGCATGCACGACGACGCACGCCGGGCGCGCGAGCTGCTGGCCCGGGCCGAGTAGGGATGATTCAACCTTGAGCGACTACAAGCACACCCTCAACCTGCCGAGCACGGACTTCCCGATGAAGGCCAACCTGGCGCAGCGCGAGCCGGAACGGCTCGCCCGCTGGGAGGCCGAAGACCTCTACGGCAGCATCCGCAGTGCCCGCGCCGGGCGCGAGAAGTTCGTGCTGCACGACGGCCCGCCCTACGCCAACGGCTCGATCCACATCGGCCACGCGGTCAACAAGATCCTCAAGGACATCATCGTCAAGTCGAAGACCCTGTCCGGCTTCGACGCGCCCTACGTGCCCGGCTGGGACTGCCACGGCCTGCCGATCGAGCACGCGGTGGAGAAGAAGTCGGGCAAGGCCGGCCGCGACCTCGACTACTCGGAGTTCCGCCGCCTCTGCCGCGCCTACGCCGAGGAGCAGATCGACGGCCAGCGCGCCGACTTCAAGCGCCTGGGCGTGCTCGGCGACTGGGAGCGGCCCTACCGGACGATGGACTACCGCACCGAGGCCGACATCCTGCGCGCGTTCGGTCGCATCGTCGCCGCGGGCCACGTCTACAAGGGGCTGAAGCCGGTGCACTGGTGCCTCGAGTGCGGCTCCTCGCTGGCCGAGGCCGAGATCGAGTACCACGACAAGCGCTCGGCCCAGATCGACGTGCGCTTCCCGGCCGACGACCCCGGCGCGGTCGCGAAACGGTTCGGCGCCGACGCCGGCGACAAGCCGGTGTCATTCGTCATCTGGACCACCACCCCGTGGACGCTGCCCGGCAACCAGGCGGTGGCACTGCACCCGGAGCTCGACTACGTGCTGGTCGATGTCGGCGACGAGCACCTGGTGCTCGCCGAGGCGCTGATGGAATCGGCGCTGGCGCGCTACGGCCTCGAGGGCAAGGTGGCGGGGCGCGCGCGCGGCAGCGCGCTGGAACACCTGGTCGTTCGGCACCCGTTCGCCGGGCGCACCGTGCCGGTCGTGCTCGGCGAGCACGTCACCCTCGAGGCCGGCACCGGCTGCGTGCACACCGCCCCCGGCCATGGCCAGGAGGACTACCAGCTCAGCCTCGAGTACGACCTGCCGGTCGAGAACCCGGTCCGCGGCGACGGCGTGTTCAGCGAGGGCACGCCATTCTTCGCCGGCGTGCACGTGCGCAAGTCCGACGATCCGGTGTGTGAAGTGCTGGCCGAGCACGGCGCGCTGCTGCACCGCGGCCACCTCGACCACAGCTACCCGCACTGCTGGCGCCACAAGACGCCGGTGCTGTTCCTCGCGACCCCGCAGTGGTTCATCAGCATGGACAGCAGCGGCCTGCGCGCGGGCGCGCTGAAGGCGATCGACGAGGTCGCGTTCACGCCTGCCTGGGGCCGCGCACGCATCCGCGGCATGGTCGAGAACCGCCCCGACTGGTGCATCTCGCGCCAGCGCATGTGGGGCGTGCCGATCGCGATGTTCGTGCACCGCGACAGCGGCGAGCTGCACCCGCGCACGGTCGAGCTGATCGAGCAGGTCGCGCAGCGCATCGAGGCCGGCGGCATCGACGCCTGGTTCGATCTCGACTCTAGCGAGCTGCTGGGCGAGGAAACGGCGCAGTACGAGCGGGTGCAGGACATCCTCGAGGTGTGGTTCGACTCGGGCGTGACCCACGCCGCCGTGCTCGAGACCCGCGAGGAGCTGCAGGTGCCGGCCGATCTCTATCTCGAGGGCTCGGACCAACACCGCGGCTGGTTCCAGTCGTCGCTGCTGTCGAGCATCGCGCTGCGCGGCGGCCCGCCCTACAAGGGCGTGCTGACCCACGGCTTCACCGTCGACGGCGAGGGCCGCAAGATGTCGAAGTCGCTGGGCAACGTCATCGCCCCGCAGACGGTGATGAAGACGCTGGGGGCCGACATCATCCGGCTGTGGGTCGCCTCGGCCGACTATCGCGGCGAGATGGCGGTGTCCGACGAGATCCTGAAACGCATGACCGACTCCTACCGGCGCATGCGCAACACCGCGCGCTTCCTGCTCGGCAACCTGCACGACTTCGACCCGGCGGCGAACACCGTGGCGCCCGAACACATGGTCGCCCTCGACCGCTGGGCGATCGACCGGGCGCTGCTGGTGCAGGACGAGGTGCGCCGGGCCTACGACGACTACCAGTTCCACCGCGTCTACCAGGCGGTGCACAACTTCTGCTCCCTGGAGATGGGCGCGTTCTACCTCGATGTCCTCAAGGACCGGCTCTACACCACCGGCGCCGACAGCAACGCCCGGCGCTCGGCGCAGACGGCGATGCACCACATCCTGCAGGCGCTGGTGCGCTGGATCGCGCCGATCCTGTCCTACACCGCCGACGAGATCGCCGA
>JAWWAE010000154.1:0-5531 GCA_033721835.1 Halofilum sp. (in: g-proteobacteria)
ACCGGCGGCGAGACCGTGCGCGCGCTGGTTCCGCCGCCGCTGCCGCCGGACCCGCCGATCGACCTCGCCCGGCTCAGTCCCTTGCTCGATGCCGCCAACCTCGCCATCGGGCGGCTCGACGGCGTGGCGTCGGTGCTGCCGGGCACGCCGCTGTTCCTGTACATGTACGTCCGCAAGGAGGCGCTGCTGTCGTCGCAGATCGAGGGTACGCAGTCGTCACTGTCCGAGCTGCTGCTGTTCGAGACCGACGGAGCACCGGGCGCACCGCTCGACGACGTGATCGAGGTCTCGAACTACGTGGCGGCGATGGACGAAGGGCTCCGGCGGATGCGGCAGGGGCTCCCGCTGTCCACGCGGCTGATCCGGGAGATCCACGGGACGCTGCTGGCGCGCGGACGCGGGGCGGCGCAACAGCCGGGCGAGTTCCGGCGCATGCAGAACTGGCTCGGTGGCACGAGGCCGGGCAATGCCGTGTTCGTCCCGCCGCCCCCGGACAGGGTGGTGGAATTGATGTCGGACCTCGAACGCTTCATCCACCAGGACACGCCGCAATTGCCGCCACTGGTCAAGGCGGGGCTGATCCACGTCCAGTTCGAGACCATCCACCCGTTCCTCGACGGCAACGGACGGCTCGGCCGCCTGCTGATCACGCTGCTGCTGTGCGCGGCCGGCGTGCTGCAGCAGCCGATCCTCTATCTGAGCCTGTTCTTCAAGACCCACCGCAGCCTGTACTACCAACGTTTGCAACAGGTTCGCGAACAAGGCGCCTGGGAGGAATGGCTGGAATTTTTCCTCGAGGGCATGGCTGAGACCTCGCGCCAGGCGGCGGACACCGCCCGCGAACTGCTGGAACTGTTCGAGACCGACCGGGCGCGGATCGAACAACTCGGTCGGCCCGCGGCATCGGTGCTTCGGGTTCACCAGCGTCTGCAGCAGAACCCGATCACCGGCATCCCGGATGCAGCCGACCAGATCGGACTGTCGGCGCCCACCGTCGCCAAGTCCATCGAACATCTAGAGGCGCTCGGAATGGTGCGCGAGATCACCGGCAGGAAGCGCGGGCGCCGCTACGCCTACGGCAAGTACCTCGAGATCCTCAACCGCGGCACGGAACCGTTGCCACCATAGGCCCAGGCCTTTCAGACCCCGCACATGAGCACGCACAACGACAGTTCGGTCGGGGCAACGGGAGGCTGATCGCGATGCGCATGCGCCAATATGCCGGTGCGCTGTCCGGCCTGCTGCTCGGCGCCTGCGCCAACACCGTCGTGCCGCCGCAGACGCCGGACAATCCCGTACCGGTCTTCCTGCTCGACCACGGCCGCCACGCCAGCCTGGTGCTGGCACGCGACTACGGGATCACCCGTTATTCCTATGGCCACTGGGACTACTACGCGCGGAACCGGACCGGCGCGCTGCGCGCCTCCGGCACGCTGTTCGGTGACGACCAGGCCGGGCTCGGGCGCCGGCAACTACCTGGCCCGGCCGACCTGCGCAACGTGCGCCGCCGTGTCCTGGTGCCGATCCAGCACGCCTGGCGCATCGAGGTGCCGGCCGCGCGCGCCGCCACACTCTCGAGGCGTCTCGACGGCATCTTTCGGGCGAATCTCGCAAGCCGCCTCGACAACCCGCTGTACGACCTGGAATTCGTGCACCACCCGGAACCGTACGGCGTCGACCACAACTCCAACCACGTCACCGGCGAATGGCTGCGCGCACTCGGCTGCGAGGTGGACATGGGCGGGCCGTTCTCGATCTGGACGATCGTGCCGCGCGACGCCCGTTGAGTTTGCACCGTGGATGGCGACCGCGACGAGCGCGAGGCCTTGCCGCGCCCCCGAACAACCATCCCGATTTTGCGTGACCCCGGATTTGCGTAGGATGCGGCTTATCGCTCATTGGAGCCCTCTCATGTCCGAACCCGCGCAGAACGACCTGCCGCCCTCGGCGTGGGCCGTCCATCCCGACCCCATCATCACCTTCGACCCGTTGCCCGCCCGGGTACGCGTCGAGCTGGCGGGCGCCACGGTCGCCGACAGCGACGATGCGCGCGTGATGTACGAGATCGGCCATCCGCCCGCCTATTACCTCCCGCGTGGCGCCGTGTCCGAGGAAGTGTTGCGCACGAGCGAGCACAGCACGCACTGCCCCTACAAGGGCAACGCCAGCTACTGGCACGTGTGCGTGGGTGACGTCATCGCCGAGAACGCGATCTGGACCTACGCCAACCCCTATCCGGAGATGGCCCAACTCGCCGGCTGGCTCGGCTTCTACTGGGCGCGTTTCGATGCCTGGTACGAGGACGGCGAACGGGTCGACGCACCACGCGAGATCGCCGGACGCTGCAACCACGAGAACAACTTCGCCGCCTGCTATCCCGAGCTCGCCCGGCGCTGGCACCCGGACAACGATCCCCGCGTGCCGCCCTACAAGTTCCCCACGGACAGCGACACCGTCGTCTGGTGGCGCGACGAGCACGGCCGGGAGTGGCGCGAGAGCATCCGGGCGCACGTCATTCGTGATGGGGCCCCGCGGACGCGCGCTGATTAGTAAGCAAGTGAGCGTACATTACGAGTCAGGGCCTCGGGTCAGCGGTCCGCCCTGTAAAGATTTGACTCCTTCGATTTCCCACGTGGCTACGCCTTCCCTCATCCGCTAACCTGGCTCCATGGAGCCGAGCCAACACGATACAGCGATCCGCAAGGCGGCCTTCGACTTCCTTGAGGAGCAGGTCGCGTACTACGGCGAGGTATTGCCAAGACAGGTGCTCGCCGAAGGGTTCGAGTGGCATGGGCAGCGCGTACCCCTAGTCAGCGCGCAGGGGATTTTCAAACCGAAGGTGCTGCCGGAAATCCCGCTGACGATCACGACCTCACCCAACAGTCCTTACGCAGACAGCTTCGCCGACGCCCACCGGCTGCTGTACCGGTACCGTGGCACGGACCCGCGGCACCGTGACAATGTTGGCCTGCGCAAGGCGATGCACCGCGGAATTCCACTCATTTACTTCATTGGGCTGACGCCGGGCCGGTACCTGGCCGTTTGGCCGGTCCTGATCATCGATGACAACCCGGACGCACTATGCTTCACGGTGGTTGCGGACTCCTCGGAGGATACTGTCGTAGATCGGCTGACCCGGGGCGCTGGCACGGAGATCCGGGACAGCGGAGACAGCGCACGTCGCTCCTATATCACGTCCACTATCCGCCGCCGTTTACATCAACACAGTTTCCGCGAACGGGTCCTACGGGCATACAACGAGCGGTGCGCGCTCTGCCGGCTCCGGCACTGGGAACTGCTCGACGCGAGCCACATCATCCCAGACTCCGACCCCTTGGGTGAGCCCGACGTGCGGAATGGGCTGGCGCTCTGCAAGATACACCACGCGGCATTCGACGCGGACATTCTTGGTATCCGGCCGAATGACTACACGATCGAGATCAGGAAGGATATTCTCGAAGAAGTGGACGGCCCCATGCTGCGGCATGGATTGCAGGGAATGCATGGGCAGAAAATCCATCTACCCAGGTCCAGCAGTGCCCGACCTGCTCGCAAGTCTCTGGAGTACCGGTACGAGCGCTTCCTAGCTAAATAGCGGTCCTTCTTACGGCCGTGAGTATCTAAATTAGACTAACGCTACCAAGCGGCCGAATCAGTAATAGGTTAGTCTAGCTTACCCCATGATGAATCTAGCCTAGAGAACGGGACACGACCTCATAAGTGTTTTGTGAACAAGCAGACGAGGAAATTGCTTGCTCTAGGAATTTCTTTATTTTCTCCTGTCTGGCCCCGTCAAACCGCTTCCAGCGGATCATGGCCTGCACCAGTCGACTCGCGATCTGCGGGTTGACCGGATCTAACTCGATCACGAAATCCGTAAGCAGCTTGTAGCCGCTTCCATCCGCCGCATGGAAGCGGACAAAGTTCCCCATGCAGAAAGCGCCAATCAGGGCGCGGATACGGTTCGGATTCTTTCGAGTAAACGCCTCATGCTGCATCAGGCGCTTGACGTCATCTATCACGCCCTCACGCTTCGAGATCGCCTGCAGTGACAGCCACTTGTCGGTGACCAGCGGGTCGTTTTTCCACTTCTGGTAAAACTTTTCGAACTGTTCCTCGCGCTCCGGGCGGTCGAGATGGGTCAGCACCCGCAAGCCGGCAACCACGTCGGTCATGTTGTGGGCGGCCTCGACCTGGTCGACCGCGAGCTGGACGTGCTCGTCGCGGTCGAGGTTGCCGAGGTAGGCCAGGCAGAGGTTCTTCAGCCGCCGGCGGCCGATCCCCTGTGGATCGAGTGAGTATTCCCCCTCCTCCGTCCTGTGGTCGTAGTGGCGGCGCAGGTCGTCCTCGAGCGCCTCGCCGAGCTGGCGCAGGACGTGCTCGCGGGCGGCGTGGAGGCTGTCGGGCTCGACGGTGTCGAGGTCCTCGCCGACGGCCTCCTCGCTGGGCAGGGTCAGGGCCTCGGCGATCAGGGCATCGTCGAGGTCCTTGTCGTTCAGGACCCGCTGGTACGCCTTGATGTCCGCGGCGGGCAGCCTGGGCTCGCGGCCCCCCTGGACCTCGCGCATGAAGGCGATGATGCGGCGGCGGGCCAGTACCTGGCCGGCGTCCCAGCGGTTGAACGGGTCGGTGTCGTGCGCCATCTGGAAGCGCAGGGTCTCGTCGTCGAGGTCGCGCTCGAGGATGACGGGCGCCGAGAAGCCACGCAGCAGCGAGGCGACCGGGCGCTCGGGGACCTGCTCGAAGACGAAGGTCTGTTCGGCCTCGGTGAGCTCGAGCACCGTTTCGGTCTCCGGCTGGTTGGTACAGCACAGGTGCAACGGCAGCGGCTGGCCGTCCGCGCCCAGCAGGCCCATGCGCAGCGGGATCACGACCGGTTCCTTCTCGTCCTGGTCCGGCGTCGGCGGGGTGTGCTGGCGCACGGTCAGGTAGTACTCGGCGGCATCGGCGTCGTAGGCCTCCTCGATCTTTACGCGCGGCGTGCCCGCCTGGCTGTACCAGCGCTTGAACTGGGCGAGATCGCGGCCGTTGGCATCGGCCATCGCGGCGGCGAAGTCGTCGCAGGTGACGGCCTGGCCGTCGTGGCGCTCGAAGTACAGGTCCATCCCCTTCCGGAAGCCCTCCGACCCCAGCAGGGTGTGCAGCATGCGGATGACCTCGGCGCCCTTCTCGTACACCGTGACGGTGTAGAAGTTGTCGATCTTGATGTAGGAGGCCGGTCGCACCGGGTGCGCCATCGGGCCGTTGTCCTCGGCGAACTGCTGCGTGCGCAGCATGCGCGCGTCCTCGATGCGCTTGACCGGGGCCGAGTTCATGTCGGCGGAGAACTGCTGGTCGCGGAAGACGGTCAGGCCTTCCTTGAGGCTGAGCTGGAACCAGTCGCGGCAGGTGACGCGGTTGCCGGTCCAGTTATGGAAGTACTCGTGGGCGATCACGCCCTCGATCGCCTGGAAGTCGGCGTCGGTGGCGGTGTCGGGATTGGCCAGCACCAGCTTCGAGTTGAAGATGTTGAGGCCCTTGTTCTCCATTGC
>JAWWAE010000155.1:0-5509 GCA_033721835.1 Halofilum sp. (in: g-proteobacteria)
GCCCGGGCGCTCGCCGAGGAACTGGACGCACGCGTGCTCGACCAGCAGCACAGCACGCTCACCCGGCAGACGGAGCAGCACCTGCGCGACCAGTTGCGCAGCTTCGATCACCAGCGGCAGCGTGGCCGCCGATGAGCCCGCGCGGTTCCAGCAAGGCCGCCGCCCGCGCCGCCGAGCTGCGCGAGCAGCTGCATCATCACAATTACCGCTATTACGTGCTCGACGACCCCGAGATCGAGGACGACGAGTACGATCGGCTGCTGCGCGAGCTGCAGGAACTCGAAGAGGCGCACCCCGAACTGGTCACGACCGACTCGCCCACGCAGCGCGGCGGCGCGCCGCCGCTGGAGAAGTTCGGCACCGGCGAGCACCTGGTGCCGATGCTGTCGCTGGGCAATGCATTCGATGACGCGGAAATGGCGGAGTTCGACCGCCGTGTGCGCGAGCGGCTGGAGCTCGACGGCGACGTGACCTATTGCGCGGAGCCGAAACTCGACGGCCTGGCGGTCAGCCTGCTGTACGAGGACGGGGTGTTCGTGCGCGGCCTGACGCGCGGCGACGGCAGCACGGGCGAGGACGTGACCGTCAACCTGCGCACGCTCGATTCGCTGCCCCTGAAGCTGCGTGGTGATCGCTTGCCGCGGCGGCTCGAGGTCCGCGGCGAGGTGTTCATGCCGCGCGAGGGCTTCGAGCGCGTGAACGCGGATCACCGCGAGCGCGGTCTCAAGCCCTTCGCCAACCCGCGCAACGCCGCCGCGGGCAGCCTGCGTCAACTCGACTCGAGCGTCACCGCGCGTCGCCCGCTGCGGCTGTACTGCTACTCGGTGGGCGTGCTCGAGGGCGCCGGGTTGCCGGACACCCAGTACGAGACGCTGGATTACCTGCTCGACCAGGGGCTGCCGGTGTCGCCGGAGCGGCGCCGGGTGACGGGCCTGGACGAGGCCCGGGCCTGCTACCGGCAACTTGCCGAGCGCCGCGAGGAGCTGCCCTACGAGATCGACGGCGTCGTGTTCAAGGTCGACGACCTGGCGCAACAGAAGGAGCTGGGCTTCGTCGCGCGGGCGCCGCGCTGGGCGGTGGCCTGGAAGTTCGCTGCCGAGGAGCGGGTCACCGTGCTGCGCGCGGTCGAGTTCCAGGTGGGCCGCACCGGTGCCCTGACGCCGGTGGCCAAGCTGGAGCCGGTCACGGTCGGTGGCGCCCGCGTTTCCAATGCCACGTTGCACAACATGGACGAGATCGAGCGCAAGGACGTGCGCATCGGCGACACGGTGGTCATCCGTCGCGCCGGCGACGTGATCCCCGAGGTCGTGCGGGTGCTGCCGGAGAAGCGGCCCCGCGGGGCGAAGCGGCCGCGGATGCCGAAGCGCTGTCCGGTCTGCGGCTCCGAGGTCGTGCGCGCGGAGGGCCAGGCCGCGCACCGCTGTACCGGCGGGCTGTTCTGCCGCGCGCAGCGCAAGGAGGCGATCAAGCATTTCGCGTCGCGCCGGGCGCTGGACATCGACGGCCTCGGCGACCGGATCGTGGATCAGCTCGTCGAGCGCGACCTGGTCGAGCACGTCGACCAGCTGTTCTCGCTGACCAGGGAGCAGCTCACGGAGCTCGACCGGCTGGCCGACAAGAGCGCGCAGAACCTGGTCGACGCGCTCGAGCGGTCGCGCCGGACCACGCTCGCGCGCTTCATCTACGCGCTCGGCATCCGCGAGGTGGGCGAGGCCACGGCGCGGGCGCTGGCGGCCCACTTCGGCTCACTCGACCGCCTGCTGGAGGCAAGCGAGGAGGATCTGCTCGAGGTGCCCGACGTCGGGCCGGTGGTGGCGCGATCGATCCGGACCTTTTTCGACCAGCCGCACAACCGGGAGGTGATCCAGGGGCTGCGCGACGCCGGCGTGACCTGGGACGAGGGGCCGCCGGCCGACACCGGCCGCCGGCCGCTGGCCGGGCAGACCTACGTGCTGACCGGCGCGCTCGAGTCGATGACCCGCGAAGAGGCCGCGGAGCGGCTGCGCGCGCTGGGCGCAAAGGTCAGCGGCAGCGTGTCGAAGAAGACCAGCGCCGTAATCGTCGGCGCCGAGCCGGGCTCGAAGGCCGACAAGGCCCGCGAGCTCGGTGTCGAGCTCCTCGACGAGCAGGCGCTGCTGGAACTGCTGCAACGATGACGGGGTCGCGTACGTGAGCTGGTGGGGCAAGATCTTCGGCGGGGCCTTCGGCTTCATGATCGGCGGCCCGCTGGGTGCGGTGCTGGGTGCCGCGCTCGGCCATTCCTTCGATCGCGGCGTGAACGGCATCGAGCCCGGAACCGGCGGCCGCCAGGAGCGCGTGCAGGCCGCCTTCTTCGCCGCGACCTTCTCGGTCATGGGCCGGGTGGCCAAGGCCGACGGGCAGGTCTCGGAGGCCGAGATCGACCTCGCCGAAGAGGTCATGCGCCGGATGCAGCTCAACGCCGAGCAGCGCAAGGCCGCGATCCGGCTGTTCAACGAGGGCAAGAAACCGGACTTCGACCTCGACGGCGTGCTCGACCAGTTCCGCCAGGAATGCGGCCGCCGTACCTCGCTGATCCAGATGTTCATCGAGCTGCAGCTGCAGGCCGCGTTCGCCGACGGCCGCATGGACGACGCCGAGGAGCGGGTGCTGCTCCACATCTGTCGGGTGCTGCGCTTCCCGGAGGAGCGGTTCCGGCTGCTGGCGCGGATGATGGGCGGCGAGTATCGGGCCCACCAGCAGCGCTCGCGCGGCCGCGAGGGCATGGGGCTGGACGACGCCTACGCCATCCTCGGCGTGTCCAGGGAGGCCGACAACGCCGAGGTGAAGAAGGCCTATCGCAAGCTGATGAGCCAGCACCACCCGGACAAGCTGGTCTCGCGCGGCCTGCCCGACGAGATGATCGAGGTGGCGAAAAGCAAGAGCCAGGACATCAGCCGCGCCTACGAGCGGATCAAGGAAGCGCGCGGGATGTGAACCGGCGCTTCCGCGGCGCAGTGCGGTGATCCTGCTCGAAGAGGCCTGCCCTGGCGACAAACAGGAGGACGAGCACGCATGGCTGGACCCTCGAAATCCACCTGGCGTATCGCCGGCATCGTGCTGGTGGTGGTCGGCATCGGCCTGCTGATCTGGGGCTACCAGGACGCACAATCGATCGGCAACGAGCTGACCGAGGCGATCTCCGGCTCGCCCACGGACGAAGTGGTCTACCGCTACATCGGCGGTGCCGCGGCGCTGGCCGTGGGCCTGTATGCGCTGCTCGGCCGTCGCTGAAGGGGGCGCGCCCGGAACGCCGATCGCACGCGCGGGCCTGGCGGCACTGCTGCTGGCGCTGGCGGTTGGCGTCCAGGCGGCGCAGCGGCCGGCCAACCCGGCGGTCGGCGCCGGCCTCGTCTGCATCTCCGGCGCGGGCCTGGTCTGCCTCGACGCGGCCGACCTGTCGCCGCGCTGGCGCGCGCTCGAGGGCGCGCACACGCTGGAGCCGGTGATCGCGGACGGCGTCGTGCTGGTGGGTGGCGGCGCCGGCCTGCACGCCTTTGCCGCCGCCGACGGGCGGCCGCTGTGGCAGTGGCGTGGCCAGGGACTGGTGTTCAGCCCCATGGTCGCCGGCGGCACCGCCTACGCCGCCGACCGCCACGGCCGGCTGCGCGCGCTCGACCTGGCAACCGGGGCGCCGCGCTGGCAGCGGCGGCTGGACGGCTGGTCGTACCCGCCGGCCCTGGTTGGCGGCCGGCTGGTGACCGGCGGCCAGGCGGGGGTGGTGCGTGCCCTCGATCCCGCCGACGGCCGCACCCTGTGGCGCCGCGACGCCGGGCAGGAACTGGTCTACCGGCCGGTCGCGGCCGGCGGGCGGGCAGTCTTGACCACCTTCGCCGGCCGTGTGCTGGCATACGAGCCCGATGGCACCCTGGCCTGGGCGGCGCGCGATCCGGTCCCCAGCTTCAGCCCCGCCGTGGCGGGTCCGCTGCTGCTGTTCGGCGGCATGGACGGGCACCTGCGGGCGCGCCGCGTCGACGACGGCGCGGCCGCGTGGGAACTGGTCGCCGCCGGGCAGCTGGCGGTGCCGGCGCGCTACCATGCGGCCTCGGCGCAGGCCGCACTGATCGACGGCGACGACCGTGCGCTGGTCGTGGACGCGCCCGCCGGCCGCCTGCTGGTGCGGCAGTCCGTACCGGGCCGCGGGCTCGGATCCCCCGTGTACCGTTCCGGCACCGGCTGGATCGTGTTCTCCCGCCACGACGGAACCATTGCCCACCACCGCGTGTCCGAACCGTGAGCGGAGTCGTTTGCTCCGCTCGACCGGGCCGGGTCCTGCGGCGGCCCCTGCCGTCGACACGCGCCCGCGGCCGGTTTGTCGCGACAACAAGTCGAACAGCGGGAGGTCGCATGAAACGCACCACACTTACCAGCATCGCCCTGACGGGCGTGCTCGCGGTCGGCGCCGCATTCGCGGGCGGACACGAGAAACCCTTTGGCGGCGACGACAGCGTTTCCTACTCGCGGGACCTTTGGCGGGCCATGACGCGGGCCGGCCTGGCCGGCTGGGACGCGTACCAGGCCGTACCCTACGAGGGCCAGCATCCGCACGGTGCGGTGCTGCAGACGCTCGAGGGCAAGCTCACCGTCAAGGGGCACACCGGCGCGGTGATCGTCAAGCGCAACTATGGCGGCGACGGCGTCAGCACCAGCAAGGTCGCCAACAATCCGGACAAGTGGCTGCAGGCGGTGACGGTAATGTTCCGCCGCGAGTCCGGTTACGACTCCGACAACAACAACTGGTTCTGGGTGAAGTACAAGCCCGATGGCTCGCTGCACACCAACCCGAAGGGCATGAAACTCGCCGGCCGCGTGGCCAAGGGCAAGAGCAAGGGTTGCATCGCCTGTCACCAGGGTGCGCCGGGCGGCGACTACGTCTTCAACAACAATCGCTACTGAGCGGTAACACCGTCCCCGCCGGGGTGCCGGCGGGGACGGTCACCTCGTGTCCCCCGTGGCGCCTTGGCGGCTGCCATGCCATCCTGCAACGCACGCAGTCGCGCGCGGATGATTGGCATTGAGCGAGGAGCGCAAACGGCAACTGCTGGTCGTGGCGCACGACCCGTCCCCGAATACGCAACGCATGGTCGAGGCGGTCCTGAAGGGCGCGCGTAACGAGGACATCGAGAACGTCGAGACGCGCCACGTGCGGCCGCTCGAGGCCGGGCCCGAGGACGTGCTGGCCTGCGATGCGATCCTGCTCGGTACCACCGAGAACCTCGGTTACATGAGCGGGGCGCTGAAGGACTTCTTCGACCGCACGTACTACCAGGTGATCGAGCAAACGGAGGGGTTGCCCTACGCCCTCTATGTGCGCGCGGGCATGGACGGGACCGGCACCCGCCGGGCGGTCGAGAGCATCTGCACCGGGCTGTCCTGGAAGCCGGTGCAGGAACCCCTGATCTGCCGCGGCGAATGGCAGGACGAGTTTCTCGATCAGTGCGAGGAGCTCGGCATGTACATGGCGGCGGGACTCGACGCGCAGATCCTCTGA
>JAWWAE010000156.1:0-5488 GCA_033721835.1 Halofilum sp. (in: g-proteobacteria)
GCTGCCGAAGCAGGCGGCGCCGGTCGAGGCCTACATGGAGCGCATGTTCGCCCGCGACGGCTTCCGCCGCAGCCTCAGCGAGGCCGAGCTGGCACTGCGCTAAGGCCGCATATCTCACCGATTTCCGGCTGCGGTCGCGGATCTGCAGGTCAGTCCCGCGTTGCGCTTGATTCGGGGTGCTCGACGTACTGTCAAAGTACGCCTGCGCGCCCGAATCGGCGCGCGCCTTGTCCTGACCGGGATCTCCGCGACCTCGCTTCGCAAAGCAGTGAAATATGCGGCCTGGGCCGCCCGGACCGCCGGGCGCGGTGGCCGCGGGAAGCCCGAACGGCGTATCATGGGCAATCCCCTATTCCGCCCGGAGCGCTGCATGAACTCCAGCCGCCCCTATCTCCTGCGCGCGATTCACCAGTGGATCGTGGACAACGACTGCACGCCCTATCTGCTGGTCAATGCCAACGCCGCCGGGGTGGTGGTGCCGCGCGAGTACATCGAGAACGAGAAGATCATTCTCAACATCAGTCCGACGGCGGCACACAACCTGGCGCTCGGCGACGAAGAAGTGGTGTTCAACGCGCGCTTCGGCGGGCGGCCGATGGAGGTGGTCGCGCCGGTGCCGGCCGTGCTCGCGATTTACGCGCGCGAGAACGGGCAGGGCATGCTGTTCACCGACGAGGCGGAGGGCGACGACGAGGCCGCGGAGGACACAGACGCGCAGGATGGCGGCGCGGAGGGCGAGGACGCCGAGCCGCACCCGCGCCGACCGCACCTGCGGGTGATCAAGTAGGCCCGCGGCATGGCGAGAGGCGTTCGCGAGCCGTTCGAGCTCTCGCAGAGGCGCAGAGGACGCAGAGAAGGATCGAGGCGGTCGCAGGAGCGGCGGAATGGCCGGTGCTCTCTGCGCTAGCGCTTGAAAAGCGTGTCTGCGCCACACGCAACGCGGGCCGCGAACCCATCGGGCGAGGGCTGGCCGAATCGGGCCTGTTGCCGAGGCCGTCGCGGCGTCGTGAAACGCGTTCGCGAGCAGGTCGATCTCTCGCAGAGGCGCAGAGAGCGCAGAGAAAGACGTAGGTCGGATTGCGAGGACAGCGAGCCATCCGGCAAGCTCTCTCCGTATTCCACGACAGCGGCTTCGCTCGTGCGGGAACGCGGTTTGTGCGTGATCCGGCCTGCCGCCCTTGTTGTTTCGTTGTAGTCCCCGCGTCCTCAGCGCCTCTGCGAGAACCCTGTCTTTTCCTCGCCGTCAGGCCCCGAACAGCTGCCGGTCGATCAGGTCGCAGAGGCAGTGGATCACGACCAGGTGGGTCTCCTGGATGCGGGCCGTCGAGGAGGCCGGTACGCGGATCTCGATATCGTTGTCCGCGAGCATGGCCGGGATGCGACCGCCATCGCGGCCGGTGAACGCCACCACCCCGAGCCCCCGATCATGCGCCGCGCCGATTGCGGCCAGCACGTTGGGGGAACGGCCGCTGGTGCTGAACGCGAGCAACACGTCACCGCGGGTTCCCAGCGCCATTACCTGCCGCGCGAACACCTGCTCGTAGCTCGAGTCATTGGCGATCGAGGTCAGGGTCGGCGAATCCGCGGTCAACGCCACGGCGGGCAGTGCCGGACGTTCGAGCTCGAACCGGTTCACCAGCTCCGAGGCGATGTGCATCGCGTCCCCCGCTGAACCGCCGTTGCCGCAGGCGAGGATCTTGTGATCGGCCAGGAGCGCCGCGGTCATGGTCTCGGCCGCCGCGGAAATTGCATCCACCAGCTCGATCCGTGACGCCTGCTGGGTCTCGATAGTGGCATCGAAATGGGACTGAATGGTCTCTCTCGGATCCATATGGTCTCTCCGCACACCCGATCCGGGTCGCCACAATGGGCCCGGTCTCAAGGGACAGCTAGTCCCCGCTCTCGAAAGCGTCCGTGATCCACTCTATCCGGCCGCCGGGCTCCAGCGCGACCACGTCAAAGCGGCTCGCCGGCGGCTGGCCGCGAAGTCGCGACAGGTAGTGGGCCGCCGCACGCGCGAGCCGTTGCTGCTTGGTGGCGTCCACGCTGGCAGCGGCGCCCCCATAACGCGGGTCGTTGCGGTAGCGTACTTCGACGAACACCAGCGTGTCGCCGTCTTCCATGACCAGGTCGATCTCGCCCCAGCGGCAGCGATAGTTGGCATGCCGCAGCCGCAGGCCGCGCTGTTCGAGCCAGGCACGGGCAGCGCGCTCGGCCGCGGCCCCCCGCTCAGTGCGCCGGCTCACCCGCCATTGACGCGGTCGCGCACGTCGTCCCCGACCCCACCGTCCTCGTCGGTGGGCGTGCGCGACGCCGGGTGCACCACCGGCACCGGCCGGCCCTCCTCGAACAGGGCCCATTGCAGCTGCCGGTGGATGCGTCCGCGTTCGTCGATCCGCAGGCGTCCCGTGCGGCCATTGAAGCCGGAAGTGGGGTCGACCCGCAGGCGCTCCAGATGCGGCACGATGGACAGCGCGTCAATGCCGAGCGCGTACAGCCGCGGGAAGCGCGCATGGCGATCCGGCCAGCTGCGCGCTACCTGGCGGTAGAGTTCGCCCGGGTTCTCGAGGTTGTCGAGGATCCAGGGGATCTCGGTGAAGAACAGGCCGTTCATGTCCCAGTCCGCCTTCGGATCGGGCACGCCGGTGAACACGTTCGAGGTGGCGTAGACGGGCAGATCGGCCGCGCGGTGGAATTCGAGCTGCGGCTCGATCAGGCGCGCCTGCTCCGGATTGGCGGCGACGAAGATCATGTCCACGTCCTGGCGCCGACGCGGCTCGAAGCGCACGGATTCGCCGATGATGCGCTGCACCTGGCGTCGCCGCAGGTAACTCTGGTCCAGGTCGAACAGGGCACGGATGTGACGGCCATGATCCGTGGCGCGGGGGTTGTAGCGCCCGGACTCGATCAGGACGCCGCCGAGTTCCTCGTAGCGCGCGCGGAAGGCCTCGAACATGCGGGTGCCCCAGTCGCCCGCGGGTACCAGGGTGAGGCCGTTGTAGTGCCCGTTCTGGATTGCGGCCTCCGCCGCCTGTCGCGCCTCGTCCTCGGGCAGCAGGCCGAACTGGACCATGCCCGCCGGTGCCTCGGCCTCCGCGTCGGGCAGGTAGTTCAGGGTCAGGAGCGGGACCGGCAGCTCCTCGCGGCCGGCCAGGTCCGACACCGACTCCTTGTCGAGCGGCCCGATGACGTAGCCGACACCGGCGGCGACAGCGCGCTGGTAGGCGGCCAGCGCCGACTGGCCCTCCTCGCCGGTGTCGATGATCATCAGTTCCGGCCGCGCGATGTAGGGCGGCTGGTTGTAGTAGGCGGTCAGCAGCCCGTCGCGGACGGCCCCCGCGGGGGCGGCGTACCGTCCGCTCAAGGGCAGCAGCAGCGCGATCGTCTCAGGGTAGCGCAGCTGGGCCACGATGCGGTCGCGCAGAGTCGGCACGAAGCGGTCGACGGCGGGATGGCGCGGGAACCGATCGCGCCAGGCGGCCAGCGCCTCGGTCACCGGCCGCTCGCCCAGGCGTGCGCGCCGCACGCTCAGGGCGAGTTCGGCCCAGCCCGCCAGCACCGGCGCTTCCTCCAGCGCCTGCAAGCGCTGCAACTGCTCCATCTGGATGGTCTGCAGCAGCTCCCACGTGCGCTCGTCGTTGGCCCGAACCGCGTCCGGGTCCTCGAGCAGCTCGTCGCGCCGCACGCGCACCTCGAGCGCCCGCGCCGGCTGGCCGGTGAGCGCGTGGGCGTCGGCGCGGGCCTCGAGGATACGGGCCCGAACCTCGAGCGGCAGGTCGGGCGTCGCCTCGGGCAGCAGGCGCAATGCACGCACACCCTGACGACGGGCGACCGCCGCCTGCGCGTCGACCACGCGCTTGCGCGTCTCCAGGGCCGGCGGCACGGGTTCGGCATCGAGCTGACCGTGGTAGTCGAGTGCCAGCTCCGGGTAGCCCTCGTCGAACAGCAGCTCGACGATGCGCAGGCGCCAGCGCTGGCGCTGCTCTGCATCGCCGGATTCCGCCAGCTCGCGGAAGATGCGCACCGCCGCCAAGGGCCGCCCCTGCTCGATGCGTCGTTCGGCCTCGGCGACACGCTCGGCGCGATCGACCACGGCCGGCTCGGGCGGGGCGGTGGCACAGGCGCCGAGCAGCAGTGCCAGCAGCAGGACGATGAACGCGCGCGGTGCGCAGCGCCCCGGACCGGCAGGGGGGAGCGGGCTTGTCTCAGTCACGGGGTGCGGGCAAGGTGGTCGACGTAGAAACGAGCCGCAAGTATCGGGACCACCTCCAGACGTGTCAATCGAACCCGGGGCGCTGCACGTCGTCGCCACGCCCATCGGCAACATCGACGATCTCGGCGTGCGCGCCCGCGAGGTGCTGGCCGCCGTCGACCTGGTCGCGGCCGAGGACACCCGCCATACCGGGCGGCTGCTGCAGCGGCTCGGCATCCGCCCGCGGCTTGTATCGCTGCACGAGCACAACGAGTCCGAGCGCGTACCGCAGTTGATCGAGCGCCTGCGGGCGGGCGAGAGCGTGGCGCTGGTGAGCGATGCCGGCACGCCGTCGGTCAGCGACCCCGGTTTCCCCCTGGTCGCGGCCGCCCACGCGGCGGGCCTCCGCGTGATCCCGGTGCCGGGCCCGTCGGCGATCCTGGCCGCGCTCGCGGCCTCCGGCCAGGCCACCGACCGGTTCGTGTTCGAGGGCTTCCTGCCGCCGAAGCGGCCGGCGCGGCGGAAGCGGCTGCAGGCCCTGCGCGCCGAGCCGCGCACGCTGGTGCTCTACGAGTCCGCCCACCGCCTCGCGGCAACCCTGGACGACCTCGCCGCGGTCTTCGGCGACCAGCGCTCGGCGACGCTCGCGCGCGAGCTGACCAAGCGCTTCGAGACCATCCGCCTGGCCCCGCTGCGCACGCTCGCCGACTGGGTCGCCGCCGACCCGGACCAGAGCCGGGGCGAGATGGTCATCGTCGTCGCCGGCGCCCCCGAGCAGCCCGCCTCCGCCGCCGACCTCGACCGCGTGCTCGAGCTGCTGCTGGCCGAGCTGCCCCCGGCCCGCGCCGCCGCCGTCGCCGCCCGCCTCACCGGCGTCCCCCGCAAGCAGGCCTACGCCCGGGCCATGGAGAAGGGAGAGCAGGGAACCGCGAATGGACGCGAATGAACGCGAATATTGGCGCGTCAGGAATTACGGCGAGTCGGAGCTTCGCTGGACGTATGCGGCCGACTGGGCCGCAAACAAGAGGAACCACAAAATGGACACAAGATGAACACAAAATGATCCCTGCGCGAGGGCCTTGATCCTGCCCCGGGCGGTTTTTCATTTTGTGTCTATCTTGTGTTTATTTTGTTGTTCTGCATTTACGTGTCGGCGGTGACGCGTTACCAGCGCAGCTCTGACGCGGCATGCGTAACGACGCGCCAATATTCGCGTTCATTCGCGTCCATTCGCGGTTCCCTGCTCTCCCTTCTCCATGGCCCGGGCGTAGGCCTGCTTGCGGGGGACGCCGGTGA
>JAWWAE010000157.1:0-5485 GCA_033721835.1 Halofilum sp. (in: g-proteobacteria)
CGCGGAATGGCACGCAGTGAGCTGGTGAATGGAACCACAAAATGAACACAAGATGGACACAAGATCTGGCCTGAGCGCGGTTCACCGCTGAACGAAGACGCAGAACCATTTTTCGTTCATTTCGTGTCGATTTTGTGGTTACACATGAAGACTGGCGTTGAATTTCGCGCTTTCAGCCCTGCTCCAACAGGCGTTCGGCGGCGATGTCCTTATTCGCGTCGATTCGCGTTCATTCGCGGTTCCCTTCATCATGAATCCGCCAACGACTCCCGAGTGAAACATGCCGGTACCGACTGACATCACGCTGCACAGGAAGTCACACGAGCTCGAGGTGACCTTCGACGACGGGCTGTCACGGCGGCTGCCCTGCGAGTATCTGCGGGTGTTCTCGCCCTCCGCCGAGGTGCGCGGGCACGGGCCGCAGCAGGAGATCCTGGTGTTCGGCAAGGAGCACGTGAACATCGACCGCATCGAGCCGGTCGGCAACTATGCCGTGCGGCTGGTGTTCGACGACGGGCACGACACCGGGCTCTACACCTGGGAAGAGCTCTACAAGCTGGCCTCGCAGCACGAGGAGAACTGGCAGAGCTACCTGTCGCGGCTGGAGGAGGCCGGTGTCCGGCGAGACCCCAACTGACCCGGAGCGCGGGGACCGCACGCATTTCGGCTTCGACGAGGTCCCGGTCGCCGAGAAGGCGCGCCGCGTCGGCGCCGTGTTCGACTCGGTCGCCTCGCGCTACGACCTGATGAACGACCTCATGTCGGGCGGGCTGCACCGGCTGTGGAAGCGCTTCACCCTCGCGCGCGCCGGCACCCGCCCGGGCGAGTCGGTGCTCGATCTCGCGACCGGCTCCGGTGACCTGGCGCTCGGGCACGCCCGCGGCCTGCAGGGCCGCGGGCGGCTGCTTGCCTCCGACATCAATGCCAGCATGCTGGCACGCGGGCGCGACCGGCTGATCGACGCCGGCCCCGGGCTCGCGATCGACTACGTCCAGGCCGACGCCCAGGCCCTGCCGTTCGCCGACCGCACCTTCGACTGCGTGACCATCGGCTTCGGCCTGCGCAACGTCACCGACCAGGCCGCCGCGCTGGCGGAGATGACGCGCGTCCTGCGGCCCGGCGGCCGGCTGGTGATCCTCGAATTCTCGCAGCCTGCGGCCGCGTGGTTCCGCCGCCTGTACGACACCTACTCGTTCCAGGTGCTGCCGCGCCTCGGGGCCTGGGTCGCCGGCGACGCCGAGAGCTACCGCTACCTGGCCGAGTCGATCCGCATGCACCCGGACCAGCAGACGCTGGCCGGCATGATGGCCGACGCCGGGCTGGTGCGCTGCGACTGGAACAACCTCACCGGCGGCGTGGTCGCGGTTCACAAGGGCTACCGGCCGTGATCCGGGTGCTCGGCCGGGCCGGCTTCTGGCGGCGCGGAGCGGCGCTCGGCATCGACTCCCTGTGGCTGTTCTGCCTGCTCGGCACCCTCTCGTGGCTGCTGGTCGGCCTGCCGCTGCCGTTCGGCCCCGCCGACTCGCCGCGCGCGCTGATCGCGGAGTTGCTGTACGAGCTGCTGCCGGCGGCGGTGCTGGTGATCGGTTGGGCCCGCGGCGGTGTCAGCCCGGGCAAGCTGCTGCTGGAGCTGCGCGTGGTGGACGTGCACCGCGGTGCGCCACCCGGCTGGATCCGCGCCGCGATCCGCTACCTCGGCTACCTCGTGTCGTTCGCGACGCTGGGACTCGGATTCCTCTGGGCCGCGGTGGATCGCGACAAGCGGGCCCTGCACGACCGGCTGGCCGGCACCCGGGTCGTGCGCGTGGAGGAATCCCTGCTGCCGCGTGCCCGGGTGCGGGCATGAGCGCGGCGCGCTGGATTGCGTCCGCGGTCGAGCCGGTCGTCAACGCCGCAATCGGGCTCGACGAGGACGCACAACAGCGGGTGGCGGCGCTCGGCGCGGCCGTGCTCGAGGTCCAGGTGACCGGGCTCGGGGTATCGCTGTTCGTCGCCGGTGCCGGCGATCGCCTGCGGATTACCGGCGAGTCCGAGGCACCCGCGGCCGCGCGCATCAGCGGCCCGCCCGCCTCGCTAGCGCGGCTGGCCACCGTCGGCGGTACCCGGGTGCTGTTCAGCGGCAGCGTCCACGTCGAGGGCGACGTGGTCGTGGCCAAGGGTTACAAGCGGCTGTTCGATACCCTGGAGCCCGACTGGGAGGAGGCGCTCGCGCGGCTGACGGGCGACATCCCGGCGCACGAGACCGGCCGCGCCGTGCGCGCGCTCACCGACGGCCTGCAGCGCGCGGTGGAGGGCCGCCGGCAGGACCTGCGCGCCTGGCTGATCGACGAGATCGAGGCGCTGCCGGCCCCGGCCGAGGTCGACGAATGGCTGGGCGCGGTGGACCGGCTGCGCGCGGACGGCGACCGCCTGGCCGCGCGGGTGGCGCGGCTGGAACGGCGCCGGCAGGGCGGGGACCCGTGATCGGCCCGCTGCAGGTTCTGCGCCTGATCCACATCCAGTGGATCCTGCTGCGTCACGGGCTCGACGAGATCATCTGGGCGACCAAGGTCTTCCGCCCGATCCGCTACCTCTACTACCTGACCCCGGGCGCCTGGCTGCGCCTGTCCACCCGGCGCGCCCCGCGTGGCGTCCGGATCCGCGCCGCGCTCGAGGATCTGGGTCCGATCTTCGTCAAGTTCGGCCAGATGCTGTCGACGCGGCGCGACCTGCTGCCCGACGACATCGCCGAGGAACTCGGCCGCCTGCAGGACCGCGTCGCGCCCTTCCCCTCGGCGCGGGCACGCGCGATCGTGGAGGCCGAGCTCGAGCGCCCCGTGGCGGAGCTGTTCACCCGCTTCGATGCCGACCCGATGGCATCGGCCTCGATCGCGCAGGTGCACGGGGCCCGCCTGGCCGACGGCCGCGAGGTCGTGGTCAAGGTCCTGCGACCCGGGGTCGAGGGCAAGGTGCGGCGCGACGTCGGCCTGATGTACCTGTTCGCGGGGCTGGTCGAGCGTTTCTGGTCCGAGGGCCCGCGGTTGCGCCCGCGCGCGGTCGTGCACGAGTTCGAACAGACGCTGATCGACGAGCTCGACCTGGTGCGCGAGGGGGCGAACGCGCAGCAGCTGCGGCGCAACTTCACCGGGTCCGAGCTGCTGTACGTGCCCGAGGTCTACTGGCCCTACACCACCACCCAGGTGCTCGTGCTCGAGCGCATCGCCGGCACGCCCATCAGCGATGTGGCCGCACTGCGCCGTGCCGGGGTCAACCTGCAGGTGCTGGCCGAGCGCGGGGTCGAGATCTTCTTCACCCAGGTCTTCCGCGACAACTTCTTCCACGCCGACATGCACCCCGGCAACATCTTCGTGACCTGGGAGGATCCGGGCAATCCGCACTACATCGCGGTCGACTTCGGCATCGTCGGTACGCTCGCGCCGGCCGACCAGCGCTACCTCGCCGAGAACTTTCTCGCCTTCTTCCGCCGCGACTACCGTCGGGTCGCGGAACTGCACGTCGACTCCGGCTGGGTGCCGGCGGAGACCCGCGTCGACCAGTTCGAGTCGGCCATCCGCACCGTCTGCGAGCCGATCTTCGAGCGCCCGCTGAAGGACATCTCGTTCGCCCAGCTATTGCTGCGCCTGTTCCAGACCGCGCGCCGATTCAACATGGAGGTGCAGCCGCAACTGGTGCTGCTGCAGAAGACCCTGCTCAACATCGAGGGCCTCGGCCGGCAGCTCTATCCCGACCTCGACCTGTGGCAGACCGCGCGGCCGTTCCTGGAGAAATGGATGTCGGAGCAGGTCGGGGCCCGCGCCGCGCTGAAGCGTCTGCGCACCCAGCTGCCCGAATGGGGCGAGGTGATGCCGCAGCTGCCCGGCCTGGTGCACGAGGTGCTGACCCGCGCCCGCGACGGCCGGCTCGAGGTCCAGTGGCACAACCCCGAGCTGCCGCGCATCCGCCGCGAGCTGCGCCGCCAGCAGCAGCGCAACCGTCGGGTCACCGCCGGCGGCGTGCTGGCCCTGTCCGCGGCGGTCCTGCACGGCATGGGGGCACCGGCCGGGATCGTGCTCGGCGGGGCCGGCGTGGCCGTGTGGGTCCTCGGCGGCGCCGGGCTGGTGCTGCTCGCGAGCGGGCTCGGCTGGCGGTCTCCCGCCAACCGGGATGACGGGAAGTAGGTCGGGCATCAGTCCGACAGGCCGCCGCGAGCAACGCGGTCACCGGAAGCTTGTGGGTCCGGCTTTAGCCGGACGCCTTTTCCCGAGCATCCGCATCAGCACGTCAGTGACTGCAGCCCCGGGGTTTCGCTCCGCTGTCGCGGAGCGAGGTACTTTCCTGGTGCCAGGACAGTACCCAAAGAAGCCTTGCGCTGGTTGCCGCGGCCGGGTTCGGGCTTTGCCCGAACCCGGCTGCCCTGTGCTTCTCGGGGTAGAGTCGGTGCTCGCTGCGCTCGCGCTGGATCTGCGGGTTTGCGTCACGCGCAAGACGGGGCGCGCAGACGCGATCGTGGATCAACGTACGCGTTTGGACGGCTGACGCCGTCCAAAAAGCGCACCTACGCCACGAGCCGGGCTCGGCGCGGCAAAGGCGCGGGAAGGGCACATCCGGCGACCGGATACCGAGCATCAACGGATTCGATTTGCAGCAATGTAGCTGCGGGCCGGCAACGAACCCGGTAGGAGCGAGCCATGCTCGCGAACCGTGTTTGGAAACGCCTTGCTCAACTCGGCCAGTCCGGCTGAAGCCGGACCCACAAGCTTCGATGAACCTGGATGCCTGCGGGCAATGCCGGTCCGGATGGACCAGCGCTCCGGACGGTACACCATTCCACTGCCTTCTCGGTGCCTTCGGTGCGTTCGGTGTTTTCGGTGTTCCCCTTCGACGCCGGTCCCGCCCTGACGCGCGGGGTGGCCGGGAGGCGCACCGGGCGACGACCGGGAGTCCGATCATCCCGCCGCGCGCGCCGACGTTCCGTGCCGACCCGACCGCCGCGAGTCCGGCCGAAGCGCCTGCGGCGCGGGCCGCCCTGATAAAATCAACCGGATGGACGTCACCCCCATCCTCGATCCCCTGAACGACCGTCAGCGCGAGGCCGTCACCCATGCCGGCGGGCCGCTGCTGGTGCTGGCCGGTGCCGGTTCCGGCAAGACCCGGGTGCTGGTGCACCGGATCGCCTGGCTGCTGGCGGTCGAGGGCCTCTCGCCGCACTCGATCCTCGCCGTGACCTTCACCAACAAGGCCGCGCGGGAGATGCGCGGCCGGGTCGAGGCGCTGGTCGGCGCGCCGGCGGGCGCGATGTGGGTCGGCACCTTCCACGGCATCGCCCACCGGCTGTTGCGCGCGCACTGGCGCGAGGCCGGACTGCCGCAGTCGTTCCAGATCCTCGACGCCGAGGACCAGCTGCGCCTAATCCGGCGGGTACTGCGCGGGCTCGAGCTCGACGAGGCGCGCTGGCCGCCGAAGCAGGCGATGGGGTTCATCAACGGCCACAAGGACGAGGGCCGCC
>JAWWAE010000158.1:0-5435 GCA_033721835.1 Halofilum sp. (in: g-proteobacteria)
CCTGCAGCGCCACGTCCTCGGCCGCGACCGGCGGCCCGACGCCGGGCAGCGCGGCGAGGCACGCGTAATCGAGCTCGGGGCGGCGCAGCAGCTCGGCCGCGGTCTCCGCCTTCGACAGCCGTACGCCCCTGTTCTCGGCCAGCACGCGGGCAGCCTCGCCCCCGGGCTGCAGGCGGAGCGTCCGCAGGCGCGCGGTCTCCTCGGCGATGGCGTCGCGGCGGCGGGCGAAGGCATCCCAGCGCCGGTCGTCGACCAGCCCCAGCTCGCGCCCGATCTCGGTCAGTCGCAGGTCGGCGTTGTCCTCGCGCAGCTGCAGCCGGTACTCGGCGCGGCTGGTGAACATGCGGTAGGGCTCGCGGGTGCCGCGGGTGACCAGGTCGTCGATCAGGACCCCGATGTAGGCCTCGTCGCGCCGCGGGGTCCATGGCGCCGCGCCGGCGACGGCCCGGGCGGCGTTCAGGCCGGCGATCAGGCCCTGGGCGGCCGCCTCCTCGTAGCCGGTGGTGCCATTGATCTGGCCGGCGAAGTAGAGCCCCGGCAGGGCACGCGTCTCCAGCGAGGGCTGCAGCCCGCGCGGGTCGAAGTAGTCGTACTCGATCGCGTAGCCCGGGCGGGTCAGGTGGGCCTGCTCGAAGCCGGGGATCGAGCGGACGAACTCCAGCTGTACCTCGAACGGCAGGCTGGTCGAGATCCCGTTCGGATACAGCTCGGGGGTGTCGAGCCCCTCCGGCTCGACGAAGATCTGGTGGTGCTCGCGCTCGGCGAAGCGCACCACCTTGTCCTCGATCGAGGGGCAGTAGCGCGGCCCCTCGCCCTCGATGTTGCCGGAGTACATGGCCGAGCGGTGCAGGGCCGCGCGGATGATCTCGTGCGTGCGCGGGCCGGTATGGGTGATGTGACAGACGGTCTGGCGCGGATGGTCGGCGCGCGAACCGAGGAACGAGAAGACCGGCCGCGGCTCGTCGCCGGGCTGGGTCTCGAGCCGGTCGAAGTCGACCGTGCGGCCGTCGAGGCGCGGCGGCGTGCCGGTCTTCAGGCGCCCGACCTCGAACGGCAGTTCGCGCAGGCGGGCGGCGAGCGCGTTCGCCGGCGCGTCGCCGGCGCGGCCGCCGCCGTGGTGGGCGTCGCCGACGTGGATGCGCCCGCCGAGGAAGGTGCCGACGGTGAGCACCACCGCCGGCGCGCGGAACTCGATCCCGAGCTGGGTGACGACGCCGGTCACGCGCCCGTGCTCGACCCGCAGGTCCGCGACCGCCTGCTGGAACAGCTGCAGGCCCGGCTGCGATTCCAGCCGCGCGCGGATCGCCGCCTTGTACAGGCTGCGGTCGGCCTGGGCGCGGGTCGCCCGCACCGCCGGGCCCTTGCGCCGGTTGAGCGTGCGCAGGTGGATGGCGGCGCGGTCGGCCACCTGCGCCATGGCGCCGCCGAGGGCGTCGATCTCGCGCACCAGGTGGCCCTTGCCGATGCCGCCGATCGCCGGGTTGCAGCTCATCTGCCCCAGCGTGTCGATACTGTGGCTCAGCAGCAGCGTGCGCGCACCGCTGCGCGCCGCGGCCAGGGCGGCCTCGGTGCCGGCGTGACCGCCGCCGATCACGATCACGTCATGGGTGTGCTCGTCGCGCATCGCGCGCATGATACTGCCGGCCGGCCGCGCGAGGCCACGACCCGCTGAACCGCTTGGCGCCGGCGCGGTCTCAATGGTTCGAGCCGGTCTTCGGGGAACTGCCATGTCGCGTCGCTCGAACCTGCTGCTGGTCGCCGCCGCGGCCGTCGCCACGATCGCCGTGACGCTGGCCACGGCCGGCCGTTCCGGCACGCTGCCCGAACCGCGACCGCTGCCCGAGTTCACGCACGCGGCCGAGCGGGACTGGCTCAGCTCGCCACCACTGACCCGGGCCGATCTCGCCGGCACGGTCACACTGATCGACATCTGGGCCTTCGAGTGCTGGAACTGCTACCGCTCGTTCCCGTGGCTGAAGTCCCTCGAGGCGCGGTTCGCCGACCGCGACTTCCGGGTCATCGGCGTGCATGCACCGGAGTTCGAACACGAGAAGGACCGGGCGCGCGTCGCCGCGAAGATGGATGAGTTCGGCCTCGAGCACCCGGTCATGATCGACAACGACTTCTCCTACTGGCGCGCACTCGGCAACCGCTACTGGCCGACCTTCTACGTGGTCGACCGCGAGGCGAACATCCGCGGCGTCTTCATCGGCGAGACCCACCGCGGCGATGCCCGGGCCCGCGCGATCGAGGCGCTGGTGGAGCGGCTGCTGGAGGCGCGGTGACGCCCCCGGGTCACCGCAGCTCGGGATAGCCGAGCGCCTGCGCCTCGCGCTCCATGGCCAGGATCCGGTCGTAGGCGGCCAGCGGGACCACCTCGGCCCCGGTGATCAGCAGCGCCGCCCGGGTCGACCGCAGCCCGCGGTCGGCCAGCGCCGCGCGCACGGCTCGGCGCATCCGCCCTACCGTCTCGCCATCGACCTCGGGCCCGGCGATGCACGGCAGGCCCGGCGCAGCCGGCGAGTGGCCCAGCACCCGGGTGCCCGCGAGCGATCCCGGTTCATGGCGCGCGAGCAGGGCGTGGGTGACCGCGTCGACCGCGCACAGGTCGGCCGCGCCCGCGGCCACCGCGGCCAGGCTGTCGGCATGGTCGCCGGTCTCGAACACGCGCTCGAAGAAGCGCCCGCCGCGGGCGAGCGGCGCCACCATGCGGCGCAGGGCGTTGCAACCGGAGTGGGAATCGCGCGCGTTGAGTGCGCATACGCCCCCTCGCAGTTGTTCCAGCGCGCGGGCGTCGGAGCCGGCGGCGACCACCAGCAGGCTGGAGTAGCGCGCGCCGTTGCAGCCCGCGGCGGCGTAGCAGGGCGTGCACACCGGGGTCACCCGGCCGGCGAGGGCGTGGGTCAGTGGATAGCCGCAGGTCTGGCTGAACAGCAGATCGGGCGCGTCCCAGGCGGGGGCCGGGTCGCGCGACAGTCGCTCCGGCACGGCGTCGACGCCGTTGGCGCGCAGGTGCCGGGCCAGGCCCGCCCACCAGCGGTCGGTCGCGGCACGCACGGCCGGCAGGTCGTACATCGGCAGGCTGGCGCGCACGCGGGCTCAGCGCACCTGCCCGAGCAGGTCCTCGAGGTGAGGCCGCAGCCCGGTCGGGGGGACGGTGGCGGCCTTCACCAGGCCATCGAAATGCGCGGCCAGCACCTGGATGTACTCGGTGGTGTTGAAGACCAGGTACAGGTTGCCGACATAGACCACGGCGCGCTGCGGACCGAACACGGTCACCGGTACCGAGAAGTGTCGCCGACCGTCGTACAGCGACCAGCGGAAGCTCGGGTACAGCTCCTCGACCAGCGCGATCATGTGCTCGATCTGGGCCCGGCGGGCGGCCGCCTCCAGTCCTTGCCAGACGCCCTCGCCGCGGGCCAGCGCGGCCAGCGTCTGCTGCGGGCAGCAGACCTCCATCTCGGTGTCCGGATTGCGGCTGTAGCGGAGCTGGCGCGCGGTCTGCTCCGGGCTGGCCACGGGCGCGGGCTCGGCCGCAGGCGGGGCCTCGTGGGCGATGACCGCCTCGGTCTTCAGCAGGTCCGGCACGGTGGTGGGGACGTAGCGCACCTTGTAGCCCCGCGCCTCCTGGTGCCAGCGCGCCAGCCGCTCGTCGACCGGCGACGCCGCCCCCGCGGCGATCTCGAGATCGCCGCGCAGCAGCTCGGCGCCGCGCTGCTCGTCCTGGCTCAGACCCAGCAGCCAGTCGACGCTGACCTGTGCGGCGCGGGCGATCGCGATCACCGTCTCTGCCCGCGGCAGCCGCTCGTTGTCGGCCGACAGCAGCTGCGACAGGGTCGACCGGTCCATGCCCACGTGGGCGGCGAAGGCGGAGCGGCTGGCGTGGCCACGCTCGATCAGTTCCTGCAGCCGACGGCGGAAGGTCTCGACGGCGCGCTCACGGTCGCTGGCTTGCATCTCGGGGGGATCTCCGCGCCCGGCGTCCGGCCGCCGGGTCCCCATCTTGCACGGGCCGCCGTGTCGCCGTACAGTGCCTGTGTCGGATCGTACACATTGTTGACAACAGTAAACACCCGGGGAGAGGTGCACAAAATGGCCGCGACCAGCGCCTCGCTGCGAGGCCCGAGCCGCCGCGACCGGGCCGTGGAATGGCCCACGCTGGCGGTCGCCGCCGTCATCTACACCGGCTTCGCCGCGCTGACCTGGTTCCATCAGGCACTGCCGTGGTGGCTGCTGCTGCCGCTGGGCGGCTACCTGGTCGCGTGGCAGGGCTCGCTGCAGCACGAGTGCGTGCACCATCACCCGACCCGCTGGCGCTGGTTCAACGAGGCGCTGGCCACCCCCAGCCTGTGGTTGTGGCTCCCGTTTCGGACCTACCGCGACAGCCACCTGGCGCACCACCGCGACGAGCGGCTGACCGATCCGCTCGACGATCCCGAGTCCTATTACCTGACGGCCGCGCAGTGGCGGCGCTGCAACGCCGCCACCCGCCTCTTGCTGCGCTTCCGCAACACCCTGCTCGGGCGGCTGCTGATCGGCCCGCTGCTCGCCGTCCATGGCCTCTGGCGCGAGCAGCTGCCCCGGCTGTTGCGCGGCGAGCGCCGCGTATGGAAGGACTGGGCGCCGCACGCGCTCGGCTGCGCGTTGGTGCTGGGGTGGGTGGTTGGCGTCTGCGACATCGGGCTGGCCGAGTACGTTGCGCTCTACGCCTACCCGGGGCTGTCACTGACCCTGCTGCGCTCGTTCGCCGAGCACCGCGCCGAGGAGGAGCCGGCCAATCGGTCGGTCATCGTCGACGCGGGCTGGCCACTGGCGCTGCTGTTCCTGAACAACAACCTGCACGCGCTGCACCACCGCGACCCGGCGGTGCCCTGGTATGACCTGCCGGCCCGCTACCGGCACGAGCGCGCGCGCATCCTCGCCGCCAACGGCAACTACCGCTTCCGCGGCTACGGCGAGATCGTGCGCCACTACCTGCTGCGCCCGAAGGAGGCGCTGGTGCACCCGCACTACCGGCCGGTGCTCGAGGCGCACCCCGGCAACGCGCCCTATCGCCCGGAGTTCGACGGGGAGAACCGCGAATGAACGCGAATGGACGCGAATATTGGCGTGTCGATTTACCCCGCGAGTCAGAGCTTCGCTGGGCGCACGTTCAGTAAACCAGAGTCCTGAAAGGACATAACCAAAAAATGGGTACACACCATGAGTGGGAACGGTGTGTCAGCGAAGGACCATTTTTCGTTCATTTTTAGTCCATTTTTTGGTTATCCCCACCGATCCGCGGCAAGGGCATGCCAGCATCGCTCCGACGCGCTCCACCCCCTGACGCGCCCCTATTCGCGTCCATTCGCGTTCATTCGCGGTTCCCTGCTTTTCCCCTCACTTGCCGATGCAGAAACGGCCGAAGATCTCGCCCAGCAGGTCCTCGCTGGTGA
>JAWWAE010000159.1:0-5427 GCA_033721835.1 Halofilum sp. (in: g-proteobacteria)
CCCACAATCCTCCGATGAGCGCCCTACCGATCGGGGGAGCGGCTTCAGCCGCGAATCAATCGGGCAAAGTCGCTACGTTTGCGAACCGTGCTCGCGTTCCACCGCCTCGCCGGCGGCGGTGAACAGCAGCAGCGTGCGTACCTCGCAGTCCGGCCACAGCGTCTGCACGCCGGCCGCGTAGTGCTCCATCTGCTCGGCGTAGTCGGCGGCCAGTGCCTGCACGCGCTCGCCCTGCGCATCGCCGTGGGTCTTGTAGTCGATCACCGTCACGCGATCGCCGGCCTTCACCAGCCGGTCGATGGTGCCGGTGACCAGGCGGCCGTCCCCGGACCTGTAGGTGATGTCGACCTCGTTCCAGGCCTGGTCGAAGCAAGCGGGGTCGAACAGCGCCCGGAACGGTTCGGCCGCGACCACCGCCCGGGCCTCGCGGTACCAGGCCTGCAGCTCCTCGTCGTCGATCGCGAGCCCGTCGCCGGCGACCCCGGCCAGCGATTCGATCTCCAGCCCGCGCCCGAGCCGATCGAGCATGCGGTGGATCGCGGTGCCACGGGCGCGGGCATGCAGGGCCTGCTCGCTGCCGCCCTCGCTGGCCGCACCCTCGCTCGGCCGCACGGCCCCCGCCGCGGCGGGCAGGGGCGGCGGCAGTCGGTCCGCATCCGGCCCGCCGTCGGCGGTGGCCGTCAGCGGCGCGCCGGTCGGCGGCTCCTCACCGAACACGCGGCGGCCGTCGTCGAGCTCGACCAGCGCGTCGGCGAGCGCCCCGGCGACGGTGCCGTACCAGCTGCGCTCGTCGTCCAGTCGGGCGCGGTCGAAGCGGCGGCCGGCGGTCGCGCTGATCAGCAGCAGGTGCTGTGCCCGGGTCAGCGCCACGTACAGCAGGTTCGCCTGCTCGCGCCGCTCGGCCTCCTGCTCGGCCGTGGCCAGCTGGTCCAGGACGCGGTCGCGGCGACTCGACGACGGCAGCGGTACCACGTGGCGTGGCCGTGCCGACTCGGGCGGCCAGTCGACCAGCGCGCGGAAGTGGCCGCCGCCGCCCGCCTCGCTGGCGGTGTCGGCCAGGCACAGCACCGGCGCCTCCAGGCCCTTGGCCGCGTGGATGGTGAGCACCCGCACCCGCGACTCGCCCGCCACCGGCGGCTCGTCGGGGGCGTCGCGGACGCCCTCGCGCAGCTCGCGCAGGTGGGCCAGGAAATGCGTCAGGCTCGGGTAGCGACCCGAGTCGATCTCGAGCGCCAGCTCGAGGAAGCGGTTGAGATTGGCGCCGGCGCGCGCGCGCAGGTGCTCGGGCACGGCGGCGCGGTAGCGCGGCACCAGCTCGCTGTCGGCGAAGATGCGGTCGAGCAGGTCGTGGATCGGCAGCTGGCCGGCGAGCTCGCGCCACTGCGGCAGCCAGCGCGCGGCCTTCGCCAACGGCTCGCTCGGCGCACCGGTAGCTGCCAGGTGCAGCAGCCGCTCGTACCAGTGCGGGCCGCCGTCGCCGCCGGCCAAGGTCAGCAGGTCCTCGTCGCTGGCCGAGAACAGCGGCGAGCGCAGCACGTGCGCCAGGGCGAGATCGGAGAACGGCGCCAGCAGGAGCTCCAGCAGCGCCTCCAGGTCGCGCACCTCGAGGCTGTCGAGCAGCGTGCCGCGCTCGCTGCCGATGAAGGGGATGCCGCGGTCACGCAGGGCGCGCTCGTAATGCGCGACGTGGGTGCGCTTGCGCACCAGCACGATGACGTCGCCCCAGTCGAGCGCGCGGCTGCCGTCGCCCGCCGCGACCGGGGTGCCGGCCGCTACCAGCTCCAGCAAGCGGTCGGCGATCTGCAACCCCTCGCGGTGGAAGCGCTCGTCCTCCTCCACCGGTGTCGGCTCGGTCAGCGGGTCGCGCAGCTCCTCGCGTTCCACCGGCGCCTCCACCGCCGGCGGCTCCAGGACCGGCAGCAGTTCGACCCGGCCCCAGAGCTCGGTCCGGTGGGTGGCGTGCGGCTCGATGCCGCCGAGGTCGGCGCCGGTGGCGGTGTCGGCGAACACGCGGTTGACGGTGTCGACGATCGCCGGCGCCGAGCGGCGCGACTTGTGCAGCCCGACCGCGACCGCGTCCAGCCGCTCCTCCAGCCACTCCGAGGCGCGCGCCTGCAGCCGCGGGTCGGCGCGGCGGAAGCGGTAGATCGACTGCTTCGGGTCGCCGACCAGGAACACGCTGCGATTGCGCTCGTCGTCGCCGCCGGCGGCCAGCTCGTCGAGCAGTGGCCGCAGCAGGTGCCACTGGCTCGGGTTGGTGTCCTGGAACTCGTCGACCAGCAGGTGATCGATGCGCGCGTCGAGCTTGAACTGCACCCACTCGGCCTGCTCGGCCTCGTTCAGCAGCCGCCAGGCACGCCACTCGAGGTCGGTGAAGTCGAGCGTGCGCTGGTCGCGCTTGATGCGGTCGAACTGCGCCAGCATCGCCGCCCCCGCGCGATACCAGGCGCGGCCCATGGCCAGGTTCTCGCGCCGCCGGCGCTGGTCGAGCGCCTCCCCGTAGGCGTCGGCCAGCCGTTCGTGGTCGTCCACGAACCGCTCGGCCCGGGCCTCGCCGACCTTGCGCCGCAGCGCATCGTTGGCCTGGCGGCCCTGCCTCAGCGGCTCGCCCTTCTGCGTCATCACCGCCGGGTAGAGCAGGTCGAGCGCGCATTCCGCATCCTCACTGGCCAGCGCCGCGTCGATGTCCGCGATGTGGCGGAGGTCGTTCTTGCCCCCGCGCTCGGCCAGCACGCCGCGCATGCGCTCCAGCCGCTGGCGCTGCCCGGCGAGGAATTCCGCCGCCGGGTCGTGTCCCTCGTCGACCTGCAGCAGCTCGCGCAGGGCCTCGCCGGCGAAGGCGGCCGGGTCGTCGCTGTCGCGCGTCCACGCCCACCAGTCCGCGCGCCGCGCCACGAACGCCCACAGCGCCTCGCGCGCGGCGTCGAGGCCGTCGAACCAGGCGAACAGCGTGTCCAGCGCCTGGGCCTCGGCGCCCTCGGGCTGTTGCGCGGCCTGGTCGCAGAGCGCGTCCCAGGCGCTCTCCAGCAACAGCGCCTCGGTCTCCGCCAGCTCGAAACCCGGCGGCACGTCGGCCTCCATCGGGAAGCGCGACAGCAGTTCCTGGCAGAAGGCGTGGAAGGTCGTGATGCGCGGCCCGCGCGGCGCCAGCAGCAGCGCCCCGTACAGCCGCCGCGCGCGCTCGCGCGTGTCGGCGTCGTCGGCGGCACCGAGCTGCGCCAGCAGCGCGCCGAGCGCCTCGTCGTCGGCGACCGCCAGCTCGCGCAGCCGCTCCAGCAGTCGCGTGCGCATCTCGCCCGCGGCCTTGCGCGTGAACGTGACCGCCAGCAACCCCTCCGGCCGCTCGCCCGCGAGCAGCAACCGCACCATCCGCGCCACCAGCAGCCACGTCTTCCCGGTCCCCGCCGAGGCGGACACGGTCGCGTTCACATGAGGATCGGCGGCAGTGCGGGGGTCCATCCGGGCGAGGATAGCAAAGGCCTTTTTGGGGAACCGCGAATTAACGCGAAAGAACGCGGATAAAGACACCGACGCGGGAAGCCTGATGGCGTAGCCGGTGGCGGAGTCGGTTCAGCGCAGCTCCGACGAGCGACCGTCATTGACGCGCCGATATTCGCGTTCATTCGCGTTCATTCGCGGTTCCTCCATCAGTCCCCCCGCGCCAGGGCAATGAGGAGTACGATCACGCCCTCGGAGCCGCCGTCCCGGGCCGTTCGGGCCCGTCGCGGGCGATTTCCGGGGCCGCTGGCGACGGAACGGCCTCTCAGGAGCCCCTCAGAGGCCCTCTGGGGCGTTTTCGCGGATTTGCCCTGGGGTAGGGGCGGGTTACAATATATTGTGGTTCAGAGGCCTCTGAACCCCCGCATATGGCATAGAGGAGTCTCCCGCACCATGGCGCACGCCTACACCGCCGAGGCGATCGAGGTCCTGTCCGGGCTCGACCCGGTGCGCAAGCGCCCGGGCATGTACACCGACACCCAGCGCCCGAACCACCTCGCCCAGGAGGTGATCGACAACGCGGTCGACGAGGCGCTGGCCGGGCACGCGACGCGGGTCGACGTCACGCTGCTGGCCGACGGCTCGATCCGGGTGGCCGACGACGGCCGCGGCATGCCGGTGGACCGGCACCCGAAGCTGAAACTGCCCGGGGTGGAGGTGATCCTCACCACGCTGCATTCCGGCGGCAAGTTCTCCGAGGGTCACTACCGCTTCTCCGGCGGCCTGCACGGCGTGGGCGTGTCGGTGGTGAACGCGCTGTCGAAGCGGCTCGAGGTGACGATCAAGCGCGACGGCCAGGAATGGTCGATGAAGTTCGCGGGCGGGAAGAAGAAGGGCGAGCTCAAGGCCGGCGGCAAGGTCGGCAAGCGCAACACCGGCACCACGCTGCAGTTCTGGCCCGACCCGAAGTACTTCGACTCGGTGAAGTTCAACACCGCGCGCCTGAAGCAGCTGCTGCGCGCCAAGGCGGTGCTGTGCCCGGGCCTGGTCGTGAACTGGCAGGACGAGAAGGCCGACGAGCGCGAGCAGTGGCGTTACGACGACGGCATGCCCGACTACCTGCTGCAGGCGGTCGGCGACGTGCCGGTGCTGCCGCAGGAACCCTTCAGCGGCCACATGACCGGGGAGCACGAGGCCGCCGACTGGGTCATCACCTGGCTGCCCGAGGGCGGCGACACCTTCGGCGAGAGCTACGTCAACCTGGTGCCGACCACGCAGGGCGGGGCGCACGTCGCCGGCATGCGCAACGGCCTGACCGAGGCCCTGCGCGACTTCGCCGCAAGAAGGAACCTGCTGCCGCGCGGGGTCAAGATCACCGCCGAGGACGTCGCCGCCAACGCCGCCTACCTGCTGTCGGTCAAGCTGGCCGACCCGCAGTTCGCCGGCCAGACCAAGGAGAAGCTCGCCAGCCGCTCCTGCCAGGCCTTCGTCGCCGGCGTGGTCGGCGACCACTTCGCGCAGTGGCTCAACCGCCACCCCGAGAGCGGCGACGCGCTCGCACAGCTCGCCATCAGCAGCGCCCAGCGCCGCCTGCAGGCCGCGCGCAAGGTGCCGCGCAAGAAGGTCGCCAGCGGCCCGGCGCTGCCCGGCAAGCTCGCCGACTGCAGCAGCCAGGACGTCAGCCGCACCGAGCTGTTCCTGGTCGAGGGCGACTCCGCCGGCGGCTCGGCCAAGCAGGCCCGCGACCGCGAGTTCCAGGCGGTGATGCCGCTGCGCGGCAAGATCCTCAACACCTGGGACGTGAAGCCCGAGGCGATCCTCGACTCGCAGGAGGTGCACGACATCACCGTCGCCCTCGGCGTCGAGCCCGGCAACGCCGACCTCGGCAAGCTCAGATACAACAAGCTCTGCATCCTCGCCGACGCGGACTCGGACGGCGCCCACATCGCCACCCTGCTGTGCGCCCTGTTCGTGCGCCACTTCCGCCCC
>JAWWAE010000160.1:0-5375 GCA_033721835.1 Halofilum sp. (in: g-proteobacteria)
AGATAGTACTCGCCACATTACAACCCGGATAATTACACAAACTTTTTAAGGGTCGCTTCACAAAATACGCTAAACCATTTGGATCCACCCCATTCACCGGATCGTTCAACACATACCCATACAGGTTCGCGCTCCCGCCGGCAAACAGGATGGGATCCTTCACCGTCCATCGTCCCACCGTCGGATCGTAATCCCGGGCGCCGAAGCGTACGAGGCCGGTGTGCCGGTCGTAGATGCCTCCCGCAAATCCAAACGGCTGGAATCCCGGATTGGTGTCGGTAGTCACCATTCCATACGGGCTGTAGCAAGTGTAGCCCGGATGCAGCCCGCAGGGCGGAATCCGGGATTCCTGCACACGCGCTCCCGGATTCCGCTGCGCTCCATCCGGGCGCCCCGCTGCGGCGGTCCTGCCGTGAGTCGAGCTTCACGCGTCAGCCTCCGGCGCGTCGTGCCAGCCCAGTTGTCGTTGCTGCATGAGCAGGGAGCGGCGGGTGTCCTGCAATTCGGTGGCGTCGCCGAGGGTCTGTACGCCGATGTCGTTCAGCAGCGGCAGTAGGTGTACGTACAGCTCGGCGGTGGCCAGGGCGTCGCCGAGGGCGGTGTGGCGGCCGTGGACCTCGATGCCGTAGCGGGCGGCGAGCGCCTCGAGCTCGAGCCGGCCGCTCGACACGGTGCCGGACTCGAGGTCGAGCGCGGTGCTCAGCAGCATGGTGTCCAGGCAGTGCGGTGGGGTCCAGTCCGGTTCGACGTCGTGCAGCGCGCGTTGCAGGTGCGCGAGGTCGAAACCGATGCTGTGGCCGACCAGCACGCAGCCGTCCAGCAGTTCACGCAGTTCCGGCCAGACTTCCTCGAATCGCGGTGCGCTGAGCAGCATGCGGTCGTCGATGCCATGAATGGCGGTGGCCTCCGGCGGGACGGCGCGGGCCGGATTGACGAGACGGTCGACATTGATCCCGGGAAAGACACGCGCGCCGTGCACGCGCACTGCGCCGACGGCTACGATGTCGTCTCGATTCAGGTCCAGGCCGGTGGTCTCGGTATCGAGCGCCACCACGGGCAGCTCGCTCAACGGCGTCTCGGTCGTCACCGGCGGCTTGGCCGGGGGCGTGTCGAGCAGCAGGAGGTTGTGCTCGCAGCCGGGCTCTTCGGCCGCCTGCTCGTGCGCGATCGAAATCACGGCCCCGCCGTCGGCCAGCGAAGTGACATGTGCCGGCAGTGCCCGACCGTCATGCGCCCGCAGTTCCGCGGCGACGGGTCCGCGCGCGGTGCGGGCGGACTCCAGTGCGCGCGTGACCACTCGCTGCTCGAGGGCGGCAAAGATCGAGGTGCCGACCGCGAGTTGTTCTCGCCCAAGCAACTGCTGCGCCTCGCGGTTGAAGAGACCGACTTGGCCATTGGCCGTGATGACCACGATCGCGTCGCCGAGCGCGGTCAGGATCCGGGCGAGGCGGCGGTCGGTCTCCAGCGCCCGCTCCCGGCGGTGCTCGATGAAATCCGCGAGCGCCGCATGCAGGCGGACCATCTCGCGGCTTGCTTGCGGCGGCCGCGGGGGAGCGGAGCCAAGCTCCTCATCGACGGTGGCCGCGCGTAGCGCGTTCCGGAGGTGCTCCAATGCCCGCTCGTTCCGGTGGACGACGGCGTGGCCGGAAACCAGGCCGGCGAGCCCGAGTGCGAGGCCGGCCAGCCCGAGCCAGATCCCGGCCGCCGAGGCCGTGATCGAGCCGACGAACGCCAGCAGCAGGCCGGCGCCGGCGAGGATCAGCCGGGTCGCCAGTTGTCGGCCGGTCGACTGCGATCCGGGAGCCAAGCGTGTACCTCCTCGTGCAGCCGGCCGCTCAGACCTTGCCGCTGGTCAGGGTGTAGCGCAGGGCGTTGCGGAACGTCTGCACGGTCTTCAACGCGCGCACCAGCCGCTCGTGGTCGCGCCGGCTCAGGTCCTCCGGGCTGACGTGATTGCCCGGTGCATGACCCGCGCGGATCGTGGCCAACTGCGTCTTCATCAGCAGGCTCGTGATCTCGACGAAGGCGTCGCGCAGATCGTCGGCGCGCCCGTCGCGCAGCGCACCCCTCTCACGCAGCGCGGCCAGGCGATCCAGCGTCGCCGTCCTGGTCACGCCCTCGCGCAGTGCCAGCAGGCGCACGCCCTGGACCAGCGGCATGGTGCCGTTGCGCTTGAGGTCGACCTTGCCGGCGTGTTCGGAGTTGCGTCGGTCGGTGGCGAGCTGGTTGAACCAGGCCAGTGCCACCTTGTCCGCATCGGGGTCGCGCATCAGCTGGTAGAGGAAGCGCTGGTTGCCGGAACTGATCTCGCTGACGTGCTCGCGCAGTGAAGCGACCAGGTGGCGCTCGCCGTAGAGCCAGCGGAAGTCGAAGAAGATGTCCGCGTTACGGATCGACTGCGGCGTGCGGTCGTCGGTCCAGTGTGTCGTCTGCTCCTTCCACTGCCACAGGGGCTTGCGCCAAAGCGGGTTGGTCGCCATGACGTTGCCCTTGCAGTACGGTATGCCGACGCCGTCGAGATCGCGCGTGACCCGCTCGGCAAGATCGGCGAACCATGCGTCGATCTCCTCGTGCTCGGACTCGGGATAGTCCTCCAGCACGAAACCGTTGTCCTGGTCGGGGTGGAAGAAGTTCTCCCCGCGGCCGCCCGAGCCCATGATGATCATCGCGAACGGCACCGGCGGACCTCCCTTGCCCTCCCGTTCCATGGCGGCGATGTTCATTTCCGTGATCCGGCGGCCCATGTCGTTGTTGAGGTGGGTGATGACCCGCTGGATCTCGGGCGCGGGCAGGTTGTCCTCGAACAGTTCCTCGGCCAGGGCGACCTGTGCGTGGCGGACCGCCCGCATGCCGGCGATCGAGCCGTCCGAGGTGAGTCCGTCGAGGTGTTCCAGCATGCCGACCGCTGCGGCGGCATAGGCCTCGGGCAATCGCAGCATGCCGACGGCGCGGCCGTACTCGTCGACCGCCGGCATGTGCCGCAGCCCCAGCATTCGCATGTGCGCGATCGCGGTATAGAGGTAGTCTTCCGCCCCGATCGATTCCATCGGGCTGGTCATGAAGTCCGCCACCGGGGTCTCGGGATCGGCCTGGAAGGTGACGCGCCGGACCACGTCCTCCTCGGTAAGGATCCCGAGCAGGCGCACGCCCGCATGTTCGTCACCGCGATCTCCATCGGCGACGACGGCCGCCGTACGCTCATCCTTGCGCAGAGACGCGACGACCTCACCGATCGGCGTCTCTGCCGCCACGACGAGCGGCGCCTCGTCCATGTGGTCCTTGACCTGGCGCCAGAAGACGGCGGTTCGGGCACTGCGTACCGGCATGCGGTCGGCTCGGGGTGTCGGGTCGCGGGTACGGGTATGCAAGGCCCGCATGATACTACGGCAGGCCCCGCGAGCATGCGAAGGCGCGGGGGACCTCCGGGCTGATTGCCCATTGGTGTGCGGCTGGAGCCGCACCCACAAACCCCTCGGAACGCTTCCGCCCGGCAGTGGGAACGGCCCCTGGCCACGAACCAGGCGGGATGCAGTGCTCGCCTCGCTTCCAGGAGCCCGATCCGGGCGCGCCCCCGTCGCGGGAGCGGCCGGCTTTCAGGCGCCGGGCCGGCGGCGTTATACTGCCGGCCGTTGCGAACCCCTCCCGGGATCAGGATTCCATGCAGATTCTGCTCGCCAACCCGCGCGGCTTCTGTGCCGGCGTCGACCGCGCCATCGACATCGTCGAGCGCGCGCTCGAGCTGTTCGGCGCACCGATCTACGTGCGCCACGAGGTGGTGCACAACCGCCGCGTGGTCAGCGACCTGCGCGACAAGGGCGCGGTATTCGTCGAGGAGCTCGACGAGATCCCGGACGACGCGACCGTGATCTTCAGCGCCCACGGCGTCTCGCAGGCGGTCGAGGACGAGGCCAACCGACGCGGCCTGCGCGTATTCGATGCCACCTGCCCGCTGGTGACCAAGGTGCACATGGAGGTCAACCGCTATGCCCGCGAGGGCCGCGACGTCCTGCTGATCGGCCATGCGGGCCACCCCGAGGTCGAAGGCACGATGGGCCGCTTCGACACCGCGCACGGCGGCCACATCCGGCTGATCGAGGATCGGGACGATGCGCGCGCCGTCGAGGTGGCCGATCCGCATCGCCTGGCGGTGGTGTCGCAGACGACGCTCTCGGTCGACGACACGGCGGGGATCCTGCAGATCCTGCGCGAACGCTTCCCCGAGATGGTGACCCCGCGCAAGGAGGACATCTGCTATGCCACCCAGAACCGCCAGGACGCGGTCAAGAGCCTGGCGGCGGAATGCGAGCTGGTACTGGTGGTCGGGGCGAAGAACAGCTCCAACTCGAATCGGCTGCGCGAACTGGGCGAGCGGCTCGGCCGGGCCGCCTACCTGATCAACGACGCCGACGAGATCCGCCCGGAGTGGCTGCAGGGTGTCGAGCGCGTCGGCGTCACGGCCGGGGCCTCGGCCCCGGAGCTGCTGGTGCAGCAGGTGGTCGAGCGGCTGCGCCGCGAGGGCGGCGAGGTGGTCGAGCACGACAGCGGCATCGAGGAGAACGTGGTGTTCTCGCTGCCGAAGACGCTGCGCATCGTCAACGCCTGACGGTCACCAGTGGAGTGGCGCGTCCCTGCGCCATATGGATCCGCATCGGACCT
Organism: Halofilum sp. (in: g-proteobacteria); assembly: GCA_033721835.1. Lineage (GTDB taxonomy): Bacteria > Pseudomonadota > Gammaproteobacteria > XJ16 > Halofilaceae > Halofilum. The sequence goes on from JAWWAE010000160.1 coordinate 4,657, forward strand.
TCATTCCCTGCCGGCAGGGTCAACCGTCGATATTGGTGTTCCAGTACACCGGGGTCCGGCGCTCGATCTCCGCTCCCGGCGGTTCCTGGGTCTCGGTACCGCTGATCACGGACTGGTACTTCTGACCGTCGATCTCGACGATCACCGGCACCGGCGACGGCGGGAAGCCGCCACCGGCCGCCTCGCTGTAGCGGTCATCGGTCTGCAGGCCCTCCACGTTGTTGTTCTCGAGGATCGCCGCCCCGGTCAGGAAGTCGATCTCGTAGAAGCGCGCGATCCCGAGACTCTGGCCGCAGGTCGCGCTGTCGTCGGGCGGCTCGTTGGTGTTGAAGAACACCGCCCCGCCCAGCGTGACGGCGCTGGAGACGACCTTCTCGCCCGTGCCGGTGCCGCCGGCGACCAGCGAGAGGTACCAGCCCTTGGAGCCGTCGAGCGAGCTCTGGGCCGCGCTCTGCTCGGTCTCCGTCCCCACCTGGATCAGGTTGTCGGTGGCATCGAACATGTCGCCTTCCTCGATCGGCTTCCAGCTCGGCGCCACGCTGAGACCGGTCTGGTCGTCCTTGAACATGTAGAAGCGGTTGGTGACCGAGGTCTTGAACGGGTCGGCCCGGTTGCCGGAGCCGATCAGCACGGCGTCGAAGCCCTTGTCGGTGAACACCACGTCGGGCGGGAACAGGAACTTGCGCTCCTCCAGCCCGGCGGCCTCGCCGATCGTGGCC